>JBPCKZ010000064.1:0-62619 GCA_051003795.1 Bryobacteraceae bacterium
TCTTCAATCGTGAGAGTGCGGGCAGTTCTGCTGGACATCGCCATTCCTCTCGCCGGGTAAACCGGCGGCAGAACGACCTTAACAGTTATGCCGCGCAAAATTCATGCATCTCTGCCGAAAACTCACGTTACCGTCTGGTCCAGCGGGACACCAGCCCGCCGTCGAGATACGTTCTCCGAGATTCGCGATCGTAACTCTGTTCCGCGGGCGACGGCGATGGCGTATTGCCGAACCGATTCCGGAAGACCGCCGTCTTTGGCCGCCTGCAAGTGCCAGGCGATCTTCCGCCTTAGGTGCTGGCAGTTCGCAACTGGGTGGTCTGTCCCGAACAACTCCCGGTGGACGGCCTGCAACTGTGATGCGTTCATCTTCGGGAGATCCCCGATCTGCGGCAGGCCACTGTGTTTTCTCATTGCCGTGTAAACTCCTTTCTCTGACGCGTCAACGTCAGTTCATGAACGCTCCGCTCGCCCGAAATAGCAAGTTCTTCTGTTGACGGGAGCGGCTCGGGCCTGGCGTGAACAAGCCGGATGCTGGCGCGCCGCTGATACGCCGCAGCCAGTAACGCAGCGATCTCCTTGATCGCATCGTCAAGCTTGGGTTCCTCGCCGTTTCGCATTTGCTGCCTCCAATGGCCCGGAGCCTGGCGAGGGAGTTGTGGGTGTGAACAAAGGAAGGGAAAGGGGGCGACCGCCGTTCGCGGCCGTTGCGGTTGCTCGATCCGATGTCCAGCACCCACAACGAGTCCCGCTTGGCGGCCTGCCCGCTGTCTGGTATTCCGGGGCGCGTTTGCGCTCCTGTCAACTAATACTCAGGCGAGTTGGAAAATGTGCAGCTTTGTTTGGCCGCGCTGGACGGGGCCGTCAACTTCCGTGTTTATACGCTCGCGAGCGACTCCGCCGTGCGGACTTGTAGCAGCTAATCGCCGCTTCGATCCGTGGCAACGGCCAACCGCCAGCATGAGAGAGAATTCAGGGGTGGAATGCAGCCGATTCGTTATCTGGGAGGGGGCGTCGCTCGATCAGTGCAGCCCAGAAGATCACGGCTGGCTTACGGAACTGTTGAAATCGCGGGACTTTCACTCGCTTCAGGACCTGAGCGGCCTCGATCCCTCGGCGATATCGGAATGCGCGGACCGTTTCGCCGCGATTCTGAATGATTCAGACCTCGGGCGTCTGGTGCACACTTTTTGGCCAGGGACCATCGCCCAACAACCGCCGAACCTCACCACACAAAGCGTCGACATCCTTGAACTAAGCGTCCGGTCCGCTCACTGCCTTCAACACGCGGGGATTGCGACGATAGGTGATCTTACCCGTTGGAGCATTGAGAGACTTCTGACAATTAAGAACATGGGGAGAAAATCCGCCATGGAGATCCGCGCCAAGCTAGAGGAATTACTGCTTCAGAATCCAGATGAATCACAACTGCCGACGTCGGTTAGGCCGGAGTGGTTGTGCCTGTCGGCGCTTTTCAGCCTTGAGCAATGCGGACTCGACGAGGGCATCTGTCAGAGGCTCAATGATGCCGGGATCTCCCGTATAGACGATCTCGTATCGCGAAGCATAGAATCGCTCCGATACTGGGCTGGCCTCACCGACGCTAACGTAGGTGACCTTCAACGCCAACTGCTGCATGTCGACTTGCCCCTCGAATCGCTGTTGCCACTATGGGTGCGCGCTCACTACTCGGAGTTGCAGGAAGCATTCGAAGAGGACGTGGAACAACTACTGTCGCGCGACACAACGGTCGATGCGCTCGGTCACCCAATTGCCGCCGCCGCACAACCGTTGTCGTTTGACACGACGATCGATTCGGCAGTCCCAGTTGCACTCAGTGTGAGTCCGACGCCGGCGTGTCTTGAGGATGAGCTGGAAAAATTTTTCGCTGCGAACAGTAATGATCGGCAAAAGCAGATCGTCCGGCGACTGATGGGCTGGGATGGTGGGCAAGGAACAACCCTGGAACAAGCTGGCCAGGAGTTTGAATGCACGCGGGAACGGATTCGGCAGATCCTTGTGAAATCGCTCCGGCCCTCCACGGCCATAAAGCCGATATTCCTCGAGAAGGCCATTGGGTGTGTCGAGCGATGCGTACCTGCTTACGCGGAGGATGCGGAGACCGCATTGGTTGATGCGGGAATCATCCGCACAAGCTTCCGGGTCGAGGGTATCGAAAAAACGGCCAAGCATCTGAATGTGCCTGCCCCCTGGACTACAGAAATATGGAACTCACGACGACTCGTTGTGAATCCATCGGCCATGCGTGGAATCCGTGATTTCTTCACGGCAGCGCGCAAGAGGGTGAGTCACTATGGGATCACTCGCAAGGATTATGTTTTGGCGGAGATCTCGACCGAGGTTACAGTCGAAACTCTCGATCTTTACTGCTCGCTGCTCGAAGGTTTGGTTTGGCTGGACGAACTGCGCCAGTGGTTCTGGCTCCCGACGGGCAAGAATTCGGTTCTGAATAGGCTGACAAAGATACTTCGTGTCGTGCCCACGCTTGCCCTCTCAGAAGCGCGGGCGGGCGTTTTGCGTGATCGCCGTATGGAAGATGTTGAACTGCCACCCGATGTCTTCCGAAGGCTTTGCGCATCCCTTCCATGGTGCCGCGTTGAAGGAGATCAACTCGCAGCTGGGGGAGCGCTTCCGCCAGACGACCGAGATTCCGACGAGACAACCCTCGTCGAAATCCTTCGCCAAATGGGGCCCTTCACGGGGCGACGCGATCTGTGGAAACTCGCGAATGGGTCCGGCGTAGAAAAGGTCAGCTTTGATCGGCTGCTGTCTGAGAGTGTTGTCATCATCAGACCTGCCCGTGAGGTTTACGCTCTCATCGGTTCAGATCTTGCCACAATACACGATCAGATTCTTGAAGTACCGCAGGAAGACACGCCCGAGGTTTTCGAGCAACCGGAGAATGACCTGCCCGCGGAAGGCGCACAAGGAGCAGACGTACTTGGTCTCTGTGACCCCGAGTCGGCCGATTTCCATGAGCAAGCGCTGGGTTGCATTCTTGGCAGATCGGGGGATCTCCGTGCTGCTGGACCGTGGTCACTCATGGAAGTCGGTCTGACCGAGGCGGATTTCGGAAAGCTGCGCCAGTGGGGCAGGATTAGCACCATTGAATTCCGTGATCTTGCGAAACGGCGTTTGCGATTCGGACTCATTCCGGTGACCGGAATTGAAGCGATAGCGTTTACTTTTCTCGCCTACTGCTGTGAGATTGGACGCAACGCTGCGACCGAAGGCGAATTTTGGCCAATAATCAATAACGAAATCGGTCCTTCGCTGCGCCGCCAGATCTTCGCGAATGGGTACCCGAAACCGCGCGTTCGCGACGCGACGGAAAGTATCTGTTCGAGGCTGAACATTCGGCATGTTTTTGGACGGGAGGGCGAACGATCCTGGCTCCGATCGGTCTTCCTCCAATTTGGGATAAGTCGAAGTGGATGGAAAAGACTGCCGGGGTGGCTGGCCCGCGGCGTGACTCCACTACCGGTCGCAATCGAGGTACTTCTGCAGCCGACGTCCAGCCTCCAGTCAACCTCTTTCGCGGAGTTCTGGCAAACGCTGCAAAGATTTCGGTGGCAGCAACTGTCCCTTGAACAGACGCGCAAAGCGTTGTCCAACAGCTCGTGGGTCACCGAATCCGAAATTGACAGGCTTCTGAGCGCGGCGGCAGCTCGCCCTGAGGTTAACCGTTCCGAAGACCACCACAATTCTGCCGCCGTCGAGGAGTCAGACTGCCTTATGGAATCGCCTCTTCTGACCTGGCGCGACGAGCCGCGTTTCGAGTTGCCAATAAACAGCCGTTGCAAGTGGTTGATCGAGCCCCGATACGTGCTCGTCCTCGGCAGCGGAAAGCGCATTCCGTTGACACGCGATCAGGACGAGTACACACTTAATCTGCCGGGCGGAAAACTGGAGGTCGATCTTACCGAGGCTGTTATCACAGTTGACCTCCAGCGGCACCAGACGAGCTGCCTGGCTGAGCCTCTCGCCATCACGCTCGCTCCCAAGGATTACGATTTTGCTTTTTACGGCCCGAACGGGCGAATGCTGCCATATGGCGAGGAGAGGTTCGATTCCAACGGTCGTTTTGTACTTCTTTGCCGGAGTTCGTGTGAAGTGACAATTGAGCCTGCAGAGCCGTACATGCGCCGGGTATTCAGAGGCGATTGGACCGTTCGCGCTTATCTTCAAGGCGTACCGAATGGCCTGGAGATTCACAAGGCGAGCCACACTCTTTGGACCACACCTCAGCAGTCGCCCCGAACCGCCGTCGCTGCACGGAAAATGACCGTGGCTTGTGCAGGCGGCCGCTGGGGCGAGTCTGCGGCTCTTTTCCTCGAATCGTTTGACGAAGGCGTCCCGGCTCATCTCATCGTTGGTCGGAGCCGTGTACCACTCGAACGTACCTTGACCGGAAAGTTTCGCGGAGCGCTCGTTCTCTCCCCAAATGTCGACTACGGTCGCGTGCCGGTTCGCATTGAATGCGTATCAAATGGCCGATTGCGCAGGAGTGCAGCCACTTTGCAGATGGGACCACTACATGGAATCGCGGTGGAGACGGAAGCGGGCTGGAAGGTCTTCAAAGAACGGGTGGATATGGATGCCGAGTACCTGTGCTCACACCGCATCCTGACACAGATACCATCCCACTTCGATGGCGACGTCTGTGAGATTGGAGACTGGGCATGGATGGAGGGCGATCATTTCTGCGGTCGCCGGCAGAGCGCGGCGTGCGCAATTGGCCGCGACCTACATGCGCTTGGCGAATCTCTCCGCCTCTCCGTCGGACCTTACAACCGGCCTTTTGGCGGGCAACGGCTAGCGCGGGGTGTAATTCATTCAGGCGTCATGCACTGGATTGAGCGGGACGGCGATGAGTACCAAATTCAGCTGCGACGCACATTTCAATTCGGTCCTGACCATGCCATTTGGGTATGGCATGAAAACCAATCTGAGCCAGAGGTTGTGGTGGGTTCTGATTGGATACAGGAAGACGATTCGTGCCTCATAGCCCTCCATCCCGGCGCCAGGCCTGTTGCTTTCGCGATTTCATTTCAAGGCGCATGGCTGGGAGCTCGAACCTGCCAGAAGGGATGGGCGGGGTTTGCAGACCTGATCAGCTCGTCAACGGATTGGAGGGCTACAGCACGATGGCTGAGGTGGTGGCGTATTCCGTTGCTTCACGAAAACCTGAAAACCGCTGCACACACGCGAATTGTCGAGTCTCGCCTCGCGACGATGGGGTCGTGGGCTTCAAATGAAGACCTGCAAGGTGGCGCCAAGTATTCCGAAGAGCACGAGGACGCCTGGAGATCGGTCACTCGGAGTTTGTTGTGGGACTGGAAGCCGGATGCGAAGGAGTCTGCCGCAATCCTGAAGGGCCTCGGTTTACTAACCGGCAACCCGGAGTTGGATAGCGAGCAGGCTTGGGAGGGATACGAGGATCTACTCGCAATTCATCCGTTGCTGCTGGCGCAGGCGGCGCTTCGCAGCTTGACTGAACTATATCCGGGGCAAAACTTAGAAGACCTGTTGTACCTCCTCGAAAAGCTCCGCAACCGAATCCTCGGTATTGACCTTTACGCGAGTGGAAATCAGATCGACAAGGAGCTCACACGAGCGCGAAATGCTGGCCACAGCGGCAATGGCGGTCGACGAAGTCTTCGTTACACGAAGCCTTTTGCCCGATGCCGTGGCTCTCGTACGCGGCGCGCTGGGCAAGGATCACAATCTCCGCGTTGCGATCGCCAATAGTCGCGCTGTGCCCAAGTACCTCGCCGCAGCTGTCATCGAAAAGATGATCCATGGAGAGATTCAGTGAATCCAGAGTCGAAAAAAGAAAAACTGCAACTCGACGCCCTAAGCACTGAACAAGCTTTACGCAAACGCCTCGCGGAGTTTACTCAATCGATTGCATATTTGTGCGACCCCGACATTTCGAGGATCTGTCGGCGACTATGGGAAAGCGATGAAGCGGCGGGTGGTCTCGTGGGGCAACTATGGGTAGAGGGTATTTTCCCTTCGCGTAGTTCGGGACGGAACGCCCGCGATCTGGCGGACGAGGGTGTCCTGAGCAAAGCGCTGATCGAACAGTTGGATCGTACTAATATGTTCCCCACTGATCGGGCTCTCTATCTGCATCAGGAACAGGCCATCCGCGCGGAGTCAGGATCAGTTGTGGGGGAACGTCCAGCGGTCGTAGTGACGGCGGCCACGGGCGCGGGGAAGACCGAGGCATTCCTGCTCCCCATGCTCAATGCTATTTTTCGCGAGCGACGCCGAGCCGGTGAGACGGGTGTACGCGCGATCATTCTCTACCCGATGAACGCGCTTGTGAACGACCAGGTTGAGCGTTTGTACAAATGGCTCAAGCAGCAAGATGACGTTACCGTGTTTCACTTAACGGGTGAGACCCCGGAGGATGACGCCGAAGCAAGAAAGGAAGGATATCCTTCTTTCGAGCGCTGCAGGCTACGAACACGCGAACAGGCGCGGTTGCACGTCCCGGATATCCTCATCACGAATTACTCAATGCTGGAATATATGCTATGCCGGCCACAGGACGCCGTATTCTTCGGTAATGCACTCGGGACCTTCGCAGTGGATGAAGCACACATCTACAATGGCACCCTGGCCGCGGAGATAGCTCTCTTGATGCGACGCGTGTTGCTGCGTTGCGGTTTATCGTCGAAGCAGGTGTACCAGATTGCAACATCCGCAACTCTTGGGGCAGAGGTACGAGAGTTCGCTGCGAAGCTATTTAGCAAGAATATCGACAATGTACTTTGGATACAGGGGGAACCTGTCCGCACGCCACTTCCCACATCGATGCATCCTGATATCCCGTGTGAGCCGGAGAAGGTGCAGTTCGATGATTTGGAGAACGAAGTTTTTCTCGACGGAGAAGGGCTGGTTGAAGATTCTGGCTTGGCGAGCCTCGCTCGCCGAAGGATCGCTCCGTTGGTTGGCCGGGCGGCACTGGACAGAACATCTGACGAAAATGCACCCGCTCGGGTCCTGTATAAGGCTCTTCGGTTCTCGCCGATCATCTCCCGGCTCGAAGATGCCCTCTGGCGGAGCCGAACCAACGGAATTCTGCGTCTTCGCGATCTGGCAATTGAGATTTGGGAACGGGAGGATGAAGAATCGGTCCGAGCCACAGCCCGACTCCTGCAGCTAAGTTCGAGAGCCCGTGATCGGGCAGTTGACCTGCCGTTGGTTCCACACAAGCTACACCTGATGGCGCGGGCTCCGGCCACAGTCTCCGTATGCATGAATCCGCACTGCAGTGCCGAGGAGAATCGCCTTCCGGGTGCCGGCCGCATCGTCGCAGAAGCAATCGATCGATGCTCGGATTGTGGGAGCGCAACTCTTACGCTTTGCAGATGCGGAAGGTGCGGCGAAGTCATGTTGGCGAGTATTAAAAATGCCGAAGCCAATACTCTCAATCTGCGTCCAAGATGGCGGTACGGGGAGCCGAGTGGGGACCACCACTGGTACGCACGAATGGCCGTTGAAGACGGTGAACCGTTCGATCTCACATCGCGCCTCTGTGAAGACTCGGCAGACAACATATTTCTCAGGACTGTGGACCATTGCACCAATTGCGGGGCAGACTCAGACGAATTTGCCCCAGTTGGCTTCGGAGACGGCCTCGCGCTTCCAGTGGTCGCTGAAACTTTTGTCACGGCCATGCCTCCCATATCTGGACCAAAAGCCGATTGGCTCCCCGCGCGGGGCCGCAGGTTGCTGGTTTTTAGTGACAGCCGTCGTGAGGCTGCCCGACTGGGGCCAATGCTCACAAGGCAGCACGAGGTTCAACTTGGCCGCGCCTTAGTCAATGGCCTCCTGAACAGGGGCGGCATGGATCAGCGAAGTATTGAATTTCTCAAAGGCCACATTGAACGCCTCAAAGAGGAACTTCGCGAGGGAGGCCCAAACGAAGACTTGGCGGAGAACCTGCGGGATACCATGCGGCGGCTCAACAGCGCGACCGAAGGGCTCTCGATTGTCCGCTGGACAGAACGGATTGCACGTGCGCCTCAACTCGCTGAGTTCTTCGACCGGGAGAACGGCGGAACAAAGCGGGCGAACGACTGGAATCAAGTCACCTGGGAAAAGAATCAGGAACACGTGCGGCGCAGGTCGAAGCGACTCCTCTCCGCCGAATTGGCAAGTCCTTCCTGGCGCGGGATATCACTCGAAACCCTCGGGCTCGCTGAGATAGTCTATCCGGGCATCGAGTCAGTCCGGCCGACCAGGGAATTGATGGGAAAGGTGCTGACCACTCGTTCAAAGGAAGTTCTCGAAGCCTCATGGCCCTGCTTCCTAAGCAGTTTGCTTGACACGACTCGCATGGACGGGGCCATTACGCTCGGGTCCGAGGATGCCGACGCTAACGAGCACCATTTTCCTCTGGGCGGCTGGTTGAGCCGGGATGCGCGCTTTCGAAGCAGGCTTTACCCGATGGTCGGTAAAACCGAGCGCTCCCGGCGAAATGCCTTTTGTAGGAGTTTCCTGGAAGCATGCGGCTTCACCCCGGACCAAGCCGAGGTGCGTAAGACGCTCGAAGCCGCATTTCAGAACTTGCTCTTGCTCGCCAAGTCGGCAAATGCGCCTTGGATCGAATGCGGCATGCGCGAAACCGCCGATGGTTCTACCGAGGCAATCCGCCTCGTATTCGATCAACTCTATCTTCGCCGCCCCCTTACCCCTCACCGCTGCTCGATTACCGGCGAGATCTGGCCGCGCTCAGTGGCCGGAAAATCAGCGAACGCCAACGGCAATTCTAACCTGATCGCCGTAACTCACGAGCAACTGAATGAGGACGCCAAGGTCGGGCGAATACGACGCGAACTTGTCACAGATGCTGCTTTTCAGATCGGAATCTGGGCTGAAGAACATTCGGCGCAACTCGAATCGAAAGAGAATCGCCGATTGCAGGATTTGTTCACGATGGGGGCGCGCAACATACTGAGCGCCACGACAACGCTTGAAGTTGGAATCGACATTGGTGGCCTGTCGGGAGTCATGTTGGGAAACGTTCCTCCGGGGCGGGCCAATTATCAGCAACGCGGCGGCCGCGCCGGGCGACGTTCGGATGGCTCGTCAATTGTCGCGACCTACGCTCGCAATAATTCATTTGACCTCGCTGTTTTTCAGGACTTTGGAGCCTTTTTCCACAAACCGCTTCGAAGACCTACAGTCAGGCTGGGTCGTGAACGATTCGGACGACGGCACCTTCATTCTTACCTCATTGGCGAGTTCTTCCGACTGATTTATGCGCCGGGAACGCATGTCGGCGCTATGCAGGCCTTCGACCGCATTGGGTGGCTTTGTGGCCAGCCTATGATTCCACTCGGGCGATCCGGCGAACCGCGCCCTGAAAAACTGATGGCCATTCGATATGACAATCTGCGAAAGCCTGCAGAATGGTGGAAGGACGATTGCAACATCGCCGAACAGTTTGAATCATTCTTGGTCTGGCACGAGAATAATCCAGAGACTATTGAGTCTGCGATTTGTGCTCTCCTCTAATCGACACGCCGCTCGCGGGTAAAAAGGCACGAGGTCTCCTATCTTCCACGCGCGATGCATTCCGGGAAGCATGGACCGATTGGGCCGACGACTATAAGAATCTGATTAGCGCCTGGGAAGCGGTCCGCGAGAGCGGCAAACTCTCGTTCCTGAATGCCATTGCTCATCAAGCGAACGCCATGTGGCGCAAGACCGTCATCGAAGAACTCGCAACTCGTCGGTTTCTGCCGCGGTACGGATTTCCAATTGGGCTGCAGTCGCTTACCAGCCCGAACTTCCAGTACGACGCGGTTGCGCCGGTGAGCCTTGAGCGCGACGGCATCCTTGCGGTGAGCGAATATGTGCCTGGATCAATCGTGCTGGCCGCGGGGAAGACATACGCTTCGCACGGCTTGGTAAGTTTCTGGGGAAAGACCACAGGAGAAAAGGAGTTTGGCATTCGACTCTGGAAGTACAACTGTTTGAGCGGTCACGTCTGGTATCGGAATTGGAAGGACGACCAACTCGGCTGTGGAGTTCCCGGATGCGAAAGCGTAAAAGAGGACAGTGGGAAGCTTCTGCTTGTACCGAAGTACGGCTATTCGACCGCAGCATCTGAGCCTCCGTCTTGGTCGGGCAACCCGGAAAGAGTAGGCAGAACACAGATCCTTTCGACTGCTTTCCTCACACCAAGCCAGGACCGAACTCGTACTCTTGATGATTTCGGTGGGATTCGAGGTTTGAGAGCCGTGCTATGCGAAGGCGGCGAACTGCTGGCAAGTAACAGCGGCGAATCAAACTTCGGATTTGCGATTTGTACAAAATGCGGTTACGCCGACAGCGAGAAGAAAACTGGTCTTGGGCGCGAAAAGCTGCCGCTGAACTTTGACGTACACATTCCGTTGAACAGGCAGAAAGGACGATGCTGGCAAAGTGCCGAAGCCCCGGTTCTACGCAATCATCACCTTGCGGCGCTTCAGGTTACAGATCTGGTAGAGCTTGACTTCACCCGCGTCAACCACCCTGGACTGACCGAGGCGACGATAAAGACACTCGGCTTCGCTCTAAAACTTGCCGGGGCGGAAATACTGGAACTCGACTCGCGCGAGATTGGGGTAACTGGGTGCCGGATCGGTCAATTTGGCCGGTGGGGGCTCCAGCTTTTCGACAGTGCCGCCGGAGGAGCAGGCCACGCCGCGGAGCTTTTTGGAAATGGAAAAGAGTGGCTGGTGCGGGCAAGCGAACTCATGTTTCGTAACGCAGATCATGACCAACGCTGTATTTCGGCTTGTTTGCGGTGCCTGCTCATCTCAGCCAGCCAAGGCGATTATGAGGCAGGCCTGCTCCAGAGGAACCAAGCGTTTACGCTGCTTGGAGAATTACTCCAGTGACCAAAATGGCGTATTTGACAGCGTTCAGGCCCGGCAATTCTGCAGGGCGCGGAATTCTCTGGGTTTGGCCCGCGCAGAGCGCCCCGCCGTGTTGGACGGGGCCGTCAACAAAGGCTTCCTGTCAACTGGAGAAACCAGAGAATTCGCAAGTGAAAACGTGGGGTTCGGCCTCAACCGCAGGGGTTGAGTGCGCCCTCCCAGGAAGCCTCTCTTCCAACTGAAGAGAACGCGACGCACGCAAAAGCCTGCGGAATGTTGGGGATAGGCGCGACGGTGAACGCGGGCGCTGCCGTCAACAAAACGGGGCGTTGCAGTTGGTAAGGAAAAGTAGTGGCTCCCCGGCATGGATTCGAACCACGATTCACGGCTCCAAAGGCCGCTGTCCTACCATTAGACGACCAGGGAAAGGAGAACTTCTGGTTCCAGTGTAACGTAACCGCCAGTCGCCGCCCTTATGGGGGTTCCTACTCGATCGCAATCGCTCGATTCGGATTTCGCAACTGCGTGGTCTGCCAACGCTGACGCGAAAACCCCGTTCGCACAAACCGTCGAACGGGAAGGCCGCCGGTACGACTAACTTTTTCCGGCTGGAGATCCCGGATTCGCTTTCTGACGCTCCCATTCCTTGCGGAAAGTCGCCTCCCGCTCGGCAATGTAAGCCCGATAACCGTCCGGATCGATGAATGGATTCTTTCCTCCATCCTTCATCTTTTGGTACTTCGCTTTCAGGCCGAAGTAGGCGCCGTGAGCGCCCAGAAAGATGTCGCATGGCAAGCTCTTCAGGACAGCGAAGGTCTTAGCGTAATCTTCCGCAATTCCCGGGTACTTCTTGTTACCCACCAGAATGTAGCCGGGATTCACGTTGGGGCTACCCACAATGACGACGTCCAGAGTCCGGCCGCCATCGCGAACCTGAGTGGTCCAGGTGGTGCATCCAATGGTATGGCCGGGCGTAATGCGCGCGGTTAATTGCGTGTCTCCAAGCTTGACCGTATCTCCGTCGTGCAAGATGCGATCCACATGAGCCCCTGGCCGACCCGAAGCCTTACTTTCGACGTCGGGGGCATCGGCATCCATCACCATCAATTTCGCCCCAGTCTCTTTCTGGATCAAACCGACCGCCGCGTCGTGGTCGCCATGGGCGTGACTGATCAGTATGATTTTCGTGTCGTTGTACTTGAAGCCAAGCTGCTCGATGCTTTTGCGAAGTAACGGCAGGTCTTGCGCGAAATTCGCGTTGATCAGAATGTTTCCCAGCGGGGTATTGAACAGATAGATCGCGAGATCGGCCGTACCCACGTAGTACAGGTTCCCCGCAATCTTAAATGCTGGAAACTCGCGGTGCCAGTCCGGATTGCCTTGCCCCGGCAATGCAGGCAGGAAAACGAGGAGCGAAAGCATTGTGCGCCGGAACATATTTTTAAATGAACCTCATAGATTAGGATACACGTTAGGGCAGCAGGCCCTTGGCGCTGCGTGCGTGTCTCACGAAAGCTTCCGCCTGCCGGTACCCGCTTTCGATGCCGCGGAACCGCGCGACCTCCGACTGAAGCGCATAAAATTTATCCGGGTTTTGCGAGGCGTGGGCATAACACGCCTCTCTCTTGCGGGCCTCGGTCGGCGAAATATCGACGTAGTCCGTCGGCGAAAACATCTGCGTGTCTTCGCCATCCGACACTTCGTAGAAGTAGAAGGCGAATGTCCTGCCCAATTTCAGCCACGCGTCGTAGGCAAGCATGGAAATCGCGCGGTGATCCGCATGGTTGTCGACCGGCCAGTGGGTAAAGAGCACGTCCGGTTTTTCGGCTGCCACGAGGGCGCGAAATTCGTCGTAGTGGCTGCGATCGACGATAGCGTGCCCGTCGCACTGGTCCGCGAACGCGGCGCGGACCTTCAGAATCTCGCAAGCCCTTCGCGCTTCCGGCACTCGCACGTCGCTGCCCCGATTTGGCCTCGATTCCGGACAGCTCTTCTCTCCGCGGTTCAAGTATAAAAGAGTAACGACGTGGCCCAGATCCGCATAGCGGGCGACAGTGCCCCCGCAACCGTACTCCGGATCGCCCGGATGTCCGCCCGTGACAACAATTCGGAGCCGGCCATCCGACGGCTTGCCCGCCGCCTGGCTAAGTGCGATCGCGAGTCCCGAGCGGATCAGTTGCCTGCGAGATGGAAAATGCATGTCTGGATCTTAGCCGCTTTACAAGGCTTACCCAAGCAGCTTCTAATCCGGGAAAGCGCTCAAGACCCGTGGACCTCTCTTAACTTGGCCCGGGGTCCGCGGGCCGACGATGCCGTCGACCGCCAGACCGTGCTCGCATGGAAATTCTTCGGCGGCGGATAGGAACTCCTGCTCATCGAGAGGGCCGGCCGGACCGCGGTAGTACCGTACCCCAGATTCGCGAGCCTTGCCTGCTGGCCGGAGGTCTCCTCCACTGGGTCCAAGTAAGCGATCTTGAGGTCGATTTCCCAGTCGAGCGGCAACTCCTTGCCATGGACAAGAACCGTTTCCTTCACGGTAAGACTGGCGCTCACGGCGGTTTTTCCAATCTTGTGCTCGATGAGGCCCGACCCGTCGCTAGTCAGGTCGAATTTATCGAGTTCGACCGCGAGGCGGCACGGCTTGCCGGCCAGTGGCTGGTTATATCCACGTTCCAGCTTGATCCTAAGGCTGAGGGGATCGGTGAAGAGTTGGAACTTGTGGCGGTCGTCAGTCGGGACACTGACCTGCTTTGTTTCTTGGTAGGGGGTGAAGATTTTGTCGCCCGGGAAGAGCACGTTCCAGTTTGTGGCGCTTCGCCTTGAGATCGGCGTTGCTGGGATGTTCCCAGATGTTGCGGTACTGCGAAAAACCGTACGCAAGAGCGATCCCCGCGAGGTGCTCGCCCTGTTTTACCGTGTGGTATCCGCCCATATCGGCTGAGCAACCCGATTATAGCGTGGGCGGCCGGCCGCGGGGGCGAAAGTTGCAACGCCATTCCACATAAACTAAGTTGTTCAGTGAACGTGCGACCGATTAAAGTGTGGGGAACCCGATGAGTCAAGATGTGCCGGGAACACTGCACCGGGCTTCGAGCGGAGGAGTCACTCTCCCTGCGAGCGCGAGGTGCGCACATTTCCGATACGGCTGTTCGACCATCTATGGCGCCCGATTCCGAACGCGCCCTCTCGCGTGACGTACGTTTCGAACATCGGCCCGACAGTCCAGAATGGAACCGCGGACGCGCGGGATTTCGTCACGGTGCGCGACGTGAAGGTGCCGGTTACGTGTACTGTCCGGTGGAACAATGTCCCGGCGGATGACGGCTCAAAGCATCCCTCTCCGGAAACGGCTGCGGGCGAAGAAAGTGCGCACCGCCGTTTGAAAAACCCGGGTTACTTCTCGGAAGATGCCGAGGCGGACAACATCCTGGCGTTCCAGCGCGATTACGAGCGGAAGTTCGGCTTGGCGGAGAATGGGGTGTTGGATGCCCCCACCAAGCGCGCGCTCAAAGCCGTGCACGACAGCTTCACTCCCGACCCATTCACGAATATTTTCGACGAACGGCGTTTCCCGACGCTCGATCCCTAGAAAAGCAAAGGAGCCCACGGCGCGGCATCTGTTCCCCATCCGCACCCAAGAAATCCAGACGTCGATGCGTTCTTTTCCGACGAGTTCGGCACACTTCATCTCTTCGGCGTTACGAGCCAGCCCGGCGGCGCCGGCGAAACCAAAGTGAAGGTTCGGAAAAGCCTGTTTTTTGGGCATTTCCGGAATGTAACGGAGGTTGGCCGGCAGGGATGGTTTTAGGCCGGATGCTCCCGATGCCCCCGTCCGAGCATGGCTCTCACCTGGCGGGTAATTCTCACTGGCGCCGCTTTTCGCGGAGTTATCATATAGAGCACACGCGATGTCGATCCCGCCGATACCGCCGCCTCTCGAACACCTGGGCACGCGCCATTTCTCGTTTTACCCCCCGATCCTGAACATCGAGCATAACGAGTGGACTTACCGCAGCTCCACCTGGTCGGAGATCCTGGTGGTGAACGTTCAGAGCGCGATGGAAGTCTGGATTCCGCGCCGCTTCCTGGGCGAGGTTTCGCGTATCGAAGATCCGGTTCTGATCGTGGGGCTGCTGAAAGAAATCGAATATAAAGGCGGCGCAATCTGGCCGCATCGGCGCCATGTGATCGAGATGCCTATCGCGGTCGGCGAGCGCCGGCTCCCGGTTCCCCAAAATGCGCAGCCCGCGCCCGTTGTCGGAATACGTCTCGAATCGAGCACCGACGTGCGCGCGGGCAAGATGGTCGTGGGTGCCCTGGTGGTCGGCGTCCTTGCCTGTCTGGTTGTGGCCAATACGGCGCGGCAATCGCAATTCCGGCAGCGGGTGAACTTTACCACGCGCGATCAATCCTATCTGGAGTTGACGCGGGATGACGATTACTACGCCGTCGTCCGCAAACTTGGAGCGCCCGCGAGCGACCGCTGGCGTTCGGAAACCGGTGAGCTGCAATATCGCGCATTGAGCTACCCCGATAGAGGCTACAAGGTGATCCTGATGGGCACTACGCGACCCGAAGCCCGATACATTGGCGCGGTGGATGAAGACTGGAACCCCGTGCACGTAGTGCAATACGCCACCGGCGGCAACAGCGGGGCGATGCTGCGCAATCTCCATAAGTTTTGATGAAGACTTTTCTCCGCAATCTGCTCTGGTTCGCGGTGGCGGTCGCGGCGGCGCTTTGCCTGGGCATGATCGCGCTCCATCGCGGCGAGCGCATCGACAGCATCTGGCTGGTTCTCGCGGCGGCTTGCACGTACACGCTCGGATTCCGCTTTTACGCGAAATTCATCGCCGTTCGCGTGATGATGCTGAACAACGATCGCGCCACGCCCGCCGAGCGCTTGCGCAACGGCCACGATTTCGAGCCGACCAACAAATGGATCGTTTTCGGCCATCACTTCGCGGCTATCGCCGGGCCGGGCCCGTTGGTTGGCCCAGTGCTCGCGGCGCAATTCGGATACCTGCCGGGCACCTTGTGGATCATCATCGGCGCGGTCTTAGGAGGGGCGGTTCAGGATTTCGTGATCCTGTTCGCTTCGGTGCGGCGCGACGGCAAATCGCTCGGCCAGATGGCGCGCGAGGAGATCGGAAAGGTCGGCGGATTTATCGCCATGATTACGGTTCTGATGATCATGGTGATCCTGCTGGCGGTGGTGGGGTTGGTGGTGGTAAACGCGCTGGCCGGAAGCCCTTGGGGAACATTCACCATCGCCGCGACCATGCCGATCGCGCTGTTCATGGGCGTCTATTTGCGCTACTTGCGGCCGGGGCGAGTGCTCGAGTGTTCGGCGCTCGGTTTCGTCCTGGTGATGGCGAGCATTTTCGGCGGGCAATGGATTTCGCAATCGAGCTACGCGCCGATGTTTACTTTTTCCGCGCTCTTTCTCGCCATCTCCGTGATCGTTTACGGCTTTCTGGCAAGCGCCCTTCCCGTTTGGCTTTTGCTTGCTCCGCGCGATTACCTCAGCACTTTCGTGAAGCTCGGCGTAATAATAATGCTGGCTATCGGAATCTTGTTCGTCCGGCCGGAATTGCAAATGCCGGCATTCAGCCGGTTCGCCGATGGTACGGGGCCGATTTTTGCGGGCAAAATCTTCCCGTTCTGCTTCATCACCATTGCGTGCGGCGCGATTTCCGGGTTTCACGCCCTGATCTCATCGGGAACCACGCCGAAGATGCTGGCGAAGGAATGGCACGCGTGGCCCGTCGGTTACGGCTCCATGCTGC
The DNA here is from genome assembly GCA_051003795.1 of Bryobacteraceae bacterium. GTDB lineage: Bacteria > Acidobacteriota > Terriglobia > Bryobacterales > Bryobacteraceae > JALYXS01. Next base: position 16,693 of record JBPCKZ010000064.1, read on the forward strand.
TCGAGAGTTTCGTGGCGATAATGGCGATGATCGCCTCGTGCGTGTTGCAGCCGGGCGTCTACTTCGCCGTGAACTCTCCGGCCGGAGTGATTGGAAAAACTGCCGCCGCCGCGGTCGCGACCATAAGCGCATGGGGATTTCCGGTGAGCGTCGCGGAGATGCAAACTCTCGCTGCCGGCGTGGGCGAGACCACGTTATTCAACCGCACGGGCGGCGCCCCGTCGCTCGCTCTCGGAATGGCGCACATCTTCGCGCGCAGCGGCGGAGGGCAGGCGCTAATCGGCTTCTGGTACCACTTCGCGATCATGTTCGAGGCGCTTTTTATCCTGACGATCATCGATGCCGGAACGCGCGTCGGCCGGTTCATGTTGCAGGATTTCCTGGGCCATCTCTATAAACCGCTGGGGCGGACGAGCTGGATGCCGGGCGTGATCGCGACGAGCGCCACGGTGGTTTTGGCGTGGGGATATTTTCTGTATCAGGGCGTAATCGACCCGCTTGGCGGAATCAATTCGCTGTGGCCGCTATTTGGAATCGCCAATCAACTGCTGGCGGCAATCGCGTTGTGCGTGGCGACCACAATTCTGCTCAAAATGCACGGAGCAAAGTACATGTGGGTGACATGCACGCCGCTCGCCTGGCTGGTCGCGGTCACCTTTACCGCGGCCTGGCAGAAGATCTTCTCGCCCGCGCCGCGGATCGGTTTTTTGGCGCAAGTGGCGCAACTGGAAGCGGCGATCCGCGCCGGCACAACCGCCGGGACGAGTGTTGGGGATACTCGGACTCTTATCTTCAACGCCCGGTTGGATGCCGTGATTTGCGGGGCTTTTCTCGTATTGGTGGCTGTCGTGTTGATTGACTCGGTGCGAGTCTGGTTCGGGATTCTGCATGGAAACCGCGAGCGAACCGTGCGGGAATCGCCGTTTGTACCGTCGCAATTGCGGCCCGAGGAAACATGAAACGGCTCAAGAATTTCGCCCGGTTGGTTGTCGATCTGCTCCGCGAGATCTCGGACGAAAGCGCCTACCGGCGTTATCTGGAAGGGCGCGGCGCCGTTCCTTCCGGCGTCGAATGGCGGCGCTTCTCCGAGCAGCGGCTCCGGGCAAAATACGCCAGGGCCAAATGCTGCTAAAAAAATAGGGTACTAGAACTATTTTTCCGTCCGCGTGTTAAATTTTAGTCATCCGTGAAGCAGCTTTTCGCATTACTCTCGGTCGTCTGTCTTGCGACCGCGCCTTCGGCGGGATGCCAAGCGCCGATGGATATAGCCGAGGCGATCGCGATCGAGCCGGTTCATCCCGCCGCGCGGGCGACGGACGATCGCATCCTGGGCGTGATCCCCAATTACCAGACGGTATCGGATCCCAACAAGCCGGTCAATCCTCTCACCGTGCGCGAAAAATGGAAGCTCGCGGTGAGAGAGTCGGTCGATCCATATAGCTTCGTTTCGGGGGCTTTTGGCGCGGCGCTATCGCAAGCCGGTAACGACACGCCAAAATACGGTAACGGGTGGGCGCCTTACATGCAGCGCTTGGGAGCGGCCAACGCCGACCTCGCGACGCAAAGCCTCTTCAGCGACGGCCTGCTGGCATCCTTGTTTCACGAAGATCCGCGATATTTCCGCAAGGGCCCGGGCAGCCCGGTTCTGACGCGGGTCTGGTACTCCATGAGCCGTCTGGTCATCACGCGCCGGGACTCGGGGCGATCTTCGTTCAACTTCTCGGGCGTGCTGGGTATGGGGCTGGGGATTGCGTTATCGAACGCCTATTATCCGGAGCCCAGCGTGAACGGGTCCGTGGTCGGCTCGCGTTTCGTTACGAGCCTTACGGGAGCCAGCCTCGGTAATTTGTTGCCCGAGTTCTGGCCGGATTTCAAGCAGAGATTCTTTAAGCACAAACCTTAAGATCCGGGTCGAGATCCTCTTGAGGCTCCAGGCCGGCCGCCGGCTCGCAACCCGCGACGCGCGCGAGGATGGCGTGGATCTGGCGTACGCCTTCGGTGAGGGCCGCCGGACCGGGCTGCAGGATGAAGGTCGATTTGACTTCGTAGATCCGATTCCGGCTCACGGCGTCGATGGCGTCCCACCCTGGCCGGCTACGGATCAGCGATTTGTTCGCCTTGCGGCCGCACCAGGAAGCCAGGATCACTTCGGGATTCGCGGTTGCGACCGCCGCGGGTTCGACAATGCGATGCTTGGCGTCGTGATGCTCGCGCAAAAGAGGAAAGACGGGATCGCCGCCGGCGATTTCAATCAATTCTTCCACCCATCGAATGCCGCCGATCAGCGGATCCATCCATTCTTCGAAGAACACGCGCGGCCGCCGGGGAAAGCGCCTGGCCGATTCGGCGATGCGCCCCAGATCGCCGCGCAGTCGCTCCGCCAGCACCGTTCCGGCACGTTCCGCATCCACGATTCGGGCCAGCATCAGAATCATCGAAAGGATCTCCTCCACCGAGCGCTGGTTAAACACCAGCACGTTGATGCCGGCTTGAATGAGATCGTGCGCGATCTTCGCCTGCAGATCCGAGAACCCGATGACCAAATCCGGCCGCAACTCCAAAATCTTGTCGATCTTGGCGGACGTAAACGCGGAGACGATGGGCTTGGTCCGGCGCGCCTCCCTGGGGCGGTAGGTGAAGCCGGAAATGCCGGCAATTCGCGCGTCCTCGCCCAACAGGTACAGAGTCTCGGTGGTCTCCTCGGTTAGGCAGACGATGCGCTGGGGACCGCTGACCGGCATGTACCAATTTTGTTGAACTAGAAGATCAACTTTGCGCCAAGCTGGAACGACCGCGCGCCGCCGCTCGACCCCGCGGTGCCCGTGCCGATCGTCCCTTTGACTTTGCCGAAGTTCGCGTCGCCCAGATTGTGGTTCGGCAAGTCGAACTGCGGCGTGTTTGTCAAGCTAAGCGATTCGCCGCGAAATTCGATCGTAAAACGCTCATTAAACCGGAACCGCCGGAATATCGACGCGTCCAGGTTGAACAACCCGGGACCGCCCAAAATATTCCGGCCAAGATTGCCGAACGTGTTCTTGGCGGGAGTAGAAAAATTCGAGGTGTCGAACCAGTTGGCCGTGTCGATGCCATGCAGGATCTTTACGGGTCCGGCGATATTGGGCGTTTGGGTGTTGCCGGGCGCATTCAAATTAGCGGCGCTCGTGGTAAAAAACAGCGGCAAACCCGATTGCGCGGTAAGGATTCCATTCAACTGCCACCCGCCAAGAATATACGAAGCGGGTCCCGAGCCAACAAACTTCTTCCCCTTGCCGAACGGCAATTCGTAGACGTAACTCTGAACGAAGCTGTGCGTGCGGTCGAAATCGAGGCGCGAATAGTTGCGGCGCTGGTCGATGTAGAACTGGAGCCCCGCATCTTCCGGTTGATAACCGAGCGCCTTGCTGAAGGTGTAGGCGGTCGTCAGGATGAACCCGCTCGAGAAGCGATGATCCAGCTTCACTTGAAGCGCATTGTAATTGGAACTGGTCCCGACGTAGCGCAAGTTGGTGTCGGCGGTGCGCCCGAACTTCGCAAACAAGGGACGCCCCGCATTTCCAGCGCCGGGAATTACGCCCGCATTCAGGTTATACAGCGTGGGATCGTCTACTCCGCGATTCCCCACGTAAGCTACGTCCAGCACGAAGCCGTCAGGCAGCGAACGCTGCACGGCCAAGTTATAAGACTGCACGTAGCCCTCGCGGAATTTCCGATTGACGACTTCGTACACTTGATTGATGAGCAGCGGAGTGGACGCGCTGATGATGCCGTTGGATGGAATGACGGCAACCGAAGGGGCCGGAAAACCGGCCTGGAACGTCGCCACCGAGCCGTTAGGCAGCAGAGCCGGTCCGAAATTCGCGACGCCGGGCTCGAACGCGTTGTTCTGCTTGACCGGGAAATTGTAAGCGTAGGTATTGTCCGGGTACGGAATATAACTGATGCCGTAACCGGCGCGAATTACGGTTTTCTCATTGAGCCGGTAAGCGGCTCCGAAGCGCGGGGCGAAATCCTTATAGTGGGTTTCCAACCCGGCGTTCAGAGGGTTGCCGCCGACGCCCGCGACCACCAGAGTGTTGTTGTCCGGATCGTAATTGGAGAAGCCTCCGGTATGATGCGGCGTGGCCGGCGGATAGTGCTCCCAGCGGAGGCCGATATCGATCGTGAGCTTGGGGGTTATTTGCCATTTGTCCTGGGCGAACCCGAAAATCTGCCAGGCGCGGTAAGCCGGCGCGGAGAACAGAATGTCGCGGCCGGCTTCGCTGGGAAGATCGAGCAGAAAACTCGCGAGATCGTTGCCGTAACCCGACGTAGCTCCGGGAATCGAGGTCTGGCCTTCCCGGAAACGGTAAAGGCCGCGGGGGCTGAAAGTTTGCGTTTGTTCGAGATCGTCGCGAAGGCGCCGCATATCGAAGCCCCACTTCACGGTATGGTTGCGGATGGTCTTGGTCCAGGTGTTTACGAAATCGATATTGGTTTCGGCGCGCACCCAAGGCAGGCTGGGCGAGAAGCCGACCAGCGGACTGGAATAGCCGCCGGCGACATCCACGCCAAACAGACCGCTGGTGAAGTTATCCAGGTTGACGCCGGGCACGCCGAGCGCGTCGGAATCTTTCTTGCCGTAGTCGGTCTGCTGCGCGTCGTTGCGGTAGCGATTCACTCCCGCGCGGAATTCGGCGAGCAGCGTCGGCGAGAAAATGCGATCGTAATTGATCGCGCCGCTGTGGGTAACCTGGATGCCGGTACCCGCGAAACCGCCGCCGCGAGGTCCGCCCACGCTGTTTCCAAATGAAGGAGCGTCATAAACCACGGGACGCTGATAGCTGTAGCGGACGGCGATGCGATCGTTCTCGGTTTGATTGTGATCCACCTTTACGTCATACGACATGGCGTCCTTGTGGAAAGGCGTCAGTTGAAAGAAATTGTTGGTTTCGCCGGGAAGATTCGGAAGCGGAACGAGGTTCAGAATCCGCGCCGAAATTGGATTGATACGGCTCGCAGGTATGACGTTGCCGGGGAACGGTTGGCGGCCCGTGCCATCCGGATTGCCGGTTGCGGGATCGTAAACCTGGCCCTTTGAGAGCGTGGCGCCGAGGTCGCCGTTGCGTTCCGCGGCCGTGGGAATCTGGTACTTGTTGGTGTTGGACCGATGATCGGTGGTGCGCAGGACGTCTCCAAAGAAAAACGTCCGGTTCTTGATAATTGGACCGCCTACATTGGCTCCGAAGTAGTTGTAGGTTCCTTGCGCTTTCGAATTATCGAAGAAGCCGCGGGAGGAAAGCTTACTTACCCGATTGATCTCATAAGCTGCGCCGTGGATCTGGTTGGTTCCCGATTTCAGAAGCACATTCGTCACGGCGCCGCCCGCGCGACCCAATTCCGCTTCGTAATTGCCAGTTGTCACGTCGACGGTTTGAATGGCCTCGACCGGCGGAATCAGAACAGTCAGCAACCCGGTGCGTTCGTTGTCGTCGATTCCTTCAAATTGAACGTTATTGGATAGACGGGAATTGCCGTTTACCTGAGTGGCCAGGCTGTCCTGCGCGTTGAAGAATTCCGAGTGCGGACGGAAAGCCTTTGTGGTCCCCGGGACCAGATTGAGCAAGCCCTGGAAGTTCCGGTTGAATCCGAGAGGAAGGTCGGCCACCTGCCGGGTCTCGATCTTGCGGCCGGTATCGGAGCGATCGGTCTGGAGAATCGCCGCGCTCGCCGAGACTTCAACCGTCTCGGTGACGTTGCCGGGGGAGAGTTGGAGATCCGCGCGGATGGTCGTGTTTACCAGGACATCGATCTTGTCCTTCACCGCCTTGCGGAATCCCGGCTGCTCCACCGAGACGCGATACGTGCCGGGAGCGAGATCCGAGAACGTATAATTTCCGCTCTCATTCGTAGTGCCCGAACGCGTGATACCGGTATTCTGCTCGGTCGCGGCGACGGGCGCGTTAGCGATGGAGCCTCCGCCAATGTCGGTTACAGTTCCGACTAGACTTCCATTGACGGCCTGGCCGAAAACAGGGCAGGCAAATATAAAAGCAAGCGCAAGGATCGCGAGCGTCGAACAAGGACGGGCCATTTTGTAAGACTCCTGAACTGGGTTTAGCTCAAGTTAGCACGTTCAACGCTACCTAAGTCAAGCCGGGGCGCCGCGAAGGAATTAGCTAATCAATTTCCGTATCTCGCTTTCGATCTCCTGGAAATCGCGATTACAAGCTTCGTGGGTTGCGTACGAACCTTGAGTACCCTCATGAAACTCTCCCCCGGGGTGCACATAACGAATGACGCCTGTCCGATCGACCAGGAAGGAAACGGAAGTGTAATCCCGTTCCCGGTCGAGCCACCAACGCTTGAGGGCGCTCCAGTCCGCATCCAGAGCCACGGGAAACGCGAACTGTTTTTCTTCCGCCGCGGATTCCATCTTTTGCACATCCCAATCGCCCGGCGGCTTCGGATGGTAAATGCCGATCACCTGCAATCCGCGGATCTCGTAATCGCGCTGAAACTTCCGGAGCGCCGGGGCGGTCGCCTCGCAAAGGGGGCATCCGTCGGTCCACCATCGCAACAGCACCACCTTCCCTTTGAGCCGATTCATATCTAGAGGCTGCGAGTGGATCCAATGCTCGAGGGCGAGCGGCGGGGCGGAACGGCCAATCAGTTCCTTCCCGTCACGGAGCTCCCGGGTTTTGGCCTTCGCTCGAAGGGCTACCGGCGCCAACGCGGCCCGCACGGCCCCGAACAGCATGTCTCGACGATTCATAATCGATTATCGCCCTATACGCGCAATTTAGTCGCAATTTAGTATTGTGGGAGTGCTCCAAGAATCAAGACAATGAAGAAATCGATGACAAAATACGCGTTCCGCCTCGCGCTCCCAGCGGCCGCGGCGGCGCTTCTGTTGGCGCAGGCGCCTCCCGCCGCGCCGGCGCGTCCGCCGGCCCGCCCGAATTTTCTGATCAGCCGCCCCACTCCCAATCCCGCCGCCGTCGAGCGCGGTGAAAAACTGTTCGTGGCGAGTTGCGGCTTCTGTCACGGATCGAAGGCGAACGGCGGAGAGAGCGGCCCCGATCTCGTACGTTCCGTGATCGCACTGCGCGACGAGGGAGGCAACGAGATCGGGCCCGTGATTCTGCATGGACGGCCGGATAAAGGCATGCCGCCCATCCCGATGACCGAAGCGCAGATTGCGGACATCGCCGCGTTTCTGCGGTTTCGCCAGCAGTCCGCCATTAACCGGAACGCCTACGCCATTCAGAACGTGGTTACGGGCAATCCCGCCAAGGGCGAAGCTTATTTCAATGCGCACTGCAGCGCCTGCCACTCGCCCGGCGGCGATTTGAAGGGGATCGCCGCCAAATACGATCCCGTGGCTTTGCAGTCGCGATTCTTGTACCCGGAAACTCGCGGATTTCGCCGCTCCACCGCGAGCGCTAATACGATTCCGGTGACCGTCACGTTACCCTCAGGCGAAAAGTTTTCCGGCGCGCTCGACTATCTAGACGATTTCAACGTCGCTTTGCACGACTCCGACGGCACCTATCGATCGTTCGATCGTACCGATGCTCTCAAGGTTGACGTTCGCGACCCTCTCGCGGGACACCAAAAATTACTGAAGCAGTACACCGACGCTGACATGCACAACCTTACCGCCTATCTGGAGACGCTGAAATGAGACCCGCCCTGGCATTATTCGCGTTGGCCGGCGCGCTCGCGGCGCAAGCGCTCGATCCAGCCAAACTGCTGAAACCGCCAACGGACACGTGGCCAACTTATAACGGAGACTATTCGGGCCGGCGCTTCAGCCCGCTCACCCGGATCGACGATTCCAACGTGAAATCGACGACCCTGGCCTGGGTCTATCGCGTGAACACCGGCGCTGCTACCGGGCCTTTCGGCGGCCCGCAGATTAAGGCGACCCCGCTCGAGGTGAATGGCGTTTTGTACTTTGCGATTCCAGACCACGCCTGGGCGGTGGACGCCCGCACCGGCCGCGAGCTGTGGCATTACAAGTGGGAGACCAAAGGCGGCATTCATATCGGCAACCGCGGTTTTGGAATGTATGGCGATTGGCTTTACTTCGAAACGCCCGACAATTACCTCGTCTGCCTGAACGCGAAGGATGGCACCGAGCGCTGGCACAAAGAGATAGCCGACGTGAAGCAAGAATACTTTTCCACCCCCGCGCCGGTGATCATTCGGAATCACGTGATTGTCGGAGTGGGCGGCGATTCGCTCGATGTCCCCGGCTATCTGGAATCGCGCGATCCGGAGACGGGCGAAGTGCAATGGCGTTGGAATACGACGCCGCGCAAGGGCGAACCCGGCGCGGAGACCTGGCCGAATCAGGATGCCATGGCCCACGGCGGCGGCATGACATGGATGCCGGGCACGTACGATCCCGAGTTGAATCTCTACTATCTAGGCACGGGGAACCCGAATCCCGTGATGGCGGGACAGGGACGCAAGGGGACCAATTTGTGGACGTGTTCCATCGTCGCGCTGAATCCCGATACCGGGAAGATGGTTTGGTATTTTCAGGCTTCGCCCCACGACACGCACGATTGGGATGCCGTTCAAACGCCCGTCCTGGTGAACGGGCAGATAAATGGCAAGCCGCGCAAGCTTCTGGCGCAAGCCAGCCGCAACGGTTACTATTTTCTGCTCGACCGCACCAACGGCAAGGATCTGGTTTCCGAACCGTTTATCGACATCAACTGGTCGAAAGGCGTGGACGCCAAAGGCGAGCCTATTCCAGATCCGAACAAAGAGCCGAAGACGGACGGGACGCTGGTGGCACCGGCGTCCGGCGGAGCGACCAACTGGCCCGCCCCGGCATTCAGCCCCGACACCGGGCTTATGTATGTGAACACGCAAAGCTCATACAGCCTTTTTTATCTGACCGACACCGACGAGAAACCCGAGGGTTATGGCGGTCGCGATGCCGGCCTATGGTCGAAAAGCGCGCTGAAGGCCATCGATTTTAAGCCGGGGAAGATCAAATGGGAGCACGAATATCCCGGCAGAGGCTCTGGAATGGCGGGTATTCTGACCACGGCCGGGAACCTGGTTTTCACCGGCGATCCGGCCGCGAACCTTGTCGCGTACAACGCGAAAACGGGCGCGGCGCTGTGGCACTCGCGGCTCGGCGTGCCGGTTGCCAACGGGCCGATGACCTATGAGCTCGATGGGCGCCAGTATCTGGTAGTGGGCGCGGGCGATCAGTTGTTCGCGTTTACGATGCTCCCGTAGACGGGATCGCCCGGGCGGAGGCGTGTTGTAGTAGTTCCTACCAGCTTTTGTGTCCGATGTCTTGGCAGACGCATTTCACGGGGGGGCGGCGGCCGCGGCGGCAGTGGGGGACGGCCCCCCATTCGGCGAGGTCATGGCGAGTAGAAACGGAATCAAAAAGCTCAGAATCATCATGGTAGTCAATCTCCTTTAGTTGAGTTAGGCCGCCAGTTGATAACTGGCTTCACCCTTGAATGCGCCGATGCCGAAAAAACGGGGCCAAACGAAAAACGGATTCGGCCAACGATCTCGCAACTCAGAGCGGCAGGCGTGTTTTTTGGAGGAAGGCAGTGTATCGCGGATCGCGCTCCAAGCTTTTTAGTAGCGGGTCTCCCTTGATTTCGGTGACTCCCGAATCGCGCGCGGTGTAGGCCCGCTCCAACCACTCGAAGGCCCGGTCCATCTGCCCGCGGAACGCATACACCTCCGCAATCTGATACGGCGCTTCCTGCCGGTGCTTCGCGATCAACTCCGCTAGGTTTGCGTCCGATTCCTTTTCCCGCTTCAGGGCATGGTACGTCAGCGCGAGCGCACACAAGCGAAAGCCTGAATGCTTCTCCCGCATTGCCTCGGCCAGCGCGTCCGGTAGCATCGATTGCGCCAGGTAGATCTGGGAGAGCACGCAATGCGCGATCTCCCTTTCCCGGGCAAGCTCAAGGGACTTATTGAGAGCGGAGGTGGCTTCTTCGTATCGCCCGGCATAATAAAAGGCAATCCCGGCGTTCTGGTAAACGCTGGAGCTTAGCGGATCGATCTGAATGGCGCGGCGGGTGAGCGCAATCGCCTCATCCAGGCGGCCGAGGACCTTGGCCAACGTCGCCGACGTGCCGATAATTTTGGCGTTCCCCGGCTCCAGCGCGAGCGCCCGTTGGTAGGATGCTTCAGCTCCCGCCCAGTCGAAATCGTGAAACATTTTGATCCGGCCCAGGGTAGCATGGGCCTCCCCCAGATCCGGATTTAAAACCAACGCGCGCGCGACCGCCTCGCGCGCTTTTCGAAAGCCTTCATTACTGGGAACCCAGTCCGCCATGGCTTGACTGGCGCGGGATTCTCCCAAGCCCGCCCATGCCGGGGCATAGCCGGGATCGAGTTGGATCGCCCGCCCGAAGTAGTCAACTGCTTTCTCCAGGTTCTCTTTATTGCGCCGCGCGAGAAAGTACCGCCCTTGCAAATAGACGTTATAAGCCTCGGCGTTCGTGCTCCTTGCCTGCGGCGCCGCTGTCTTTCCCGCCAGCAACGTAATTTTAAGCGCCCCCGTGACGGCGCGCGCGATTTCCTCCTGGACGGCGAAGATGTCGGTCAATTCCCGGTCGTAGGTCTCCGACCACAGGTGAAACCCATCGGCCGCCTTGATCAACTGGACCGTGATCCGCGCCCGGTTGCCCTGCTTGCGCACGCTTCCTTCGAGGATCGCCCCCACATGAAGCTTCCTGCCGATATCGGAAAAATCCGCCGTCTTGCCCTTAAATTGAAAAGAAGAAGTTCTTCCGGCCACGTGCAAACCCGGCGTCTTGGCCAGCCCGTTCAGCAACTCCTCGGCCAACCCGTCGGAAAAATACTCCTGGTTCTTTTCGGGACTCATGTCCGCGAACGGCAGCACCGCGATCGAGGGTTGCTCGCGCGTCGAGAAATCCTTCGCGCCTCGTCCCAACCAGAATGCCCCCGTGATCGTGGCCGCGCCCGCAATCGCCAAAACCGCATACCGCCGGGTAGGACGCGCTCTTAAGTAGGCCGGGGAGCGAGGCTTCGCTTCGATAGCCACACTGGCAGGTCGCTGCTGTTGGCATGAGGTTAACGCCTCGCGAAACGCCGCGGCGCTCTGCCAGCGCCGCTCCGGGTCCTTCTCCAACGATCGGGCAACCACATCCGCCAGGGACTGTGAAATCGCGGGACTCACCGTCCGGATCGGCGGCGGCTCCGTCTCGAGGTGGGCCTTTAGAATGTCGTATTCGGAAACGGAATGAGTGTGTGGAAACGGGACCTGTCCGGCAAGCATGGCATAGAGCGTCACGCCCATGCTGTACAGATCCGAGCGCGCGTCGAGCGGCAGCCCGCGAATTTGTTCCGGGGACATGTATTCAAGGGTGCCGGGACCTATTCCCGTCTTAGTCAACTGAGCCTCGCCGAGTACTTTGGCAATGCCGAAATCGGTCAGCTTCAGAGCCCCATGCTCATCGACCAGCAGGTTGGCCGGCTTGATATCGCGGTGAATAATCCCGAGGCCGGGGTTGCCCAATTCGTCTAGAAACTGTAAGTTGTGCGCGTGGGCAAGACCTTCGAGCGCCTGAACCGCTAAATCGATGGCTTGTGCGGCAGGCAGGACGCGTTCCCGCTCAAGCATGGATCGAATACTGGAACCGGGAACATACTCCATGACGAGGAAGTATTCTCCGGCGCCGGCGAAGAACTCGTACACGCGCACGATGCGAGGATGATCGAGCTGCGACTGAATGTGCGCTTCCCGCCTGAACCTCGCTCGCAGCAGTTCGTTCTGGGCCTCATCGGAATAAGCAAACGGCCGGATGCACTTGACGACCGCGTCGCGTGGCAAGGTCACGTGCCTCGCGCGATAGACGATCCCCATTCCGCCGTGGGCCAATTCGCCGGTTATGACGTAGTTGCCGATGGCCCGGCCAATCATGGGGTCGGGGGCGAGATGGCCGCCACGCGATTCGAGCGGCGATCCCGCCTCCCCGTCGGAAGCGAGTAGCGCCTCCACTTTCCTCAATAACTCGTCGTCCCCGCCGCAGTTTTCGTGAAGAAACGCAGCCCGCGCGGTTGGAGGATAGTCCACGGCGCGATGGAAGATTTCTTTCACCTGCCGCCAACGCTCCGGGGTCATCCGGATCTAGCGGCCAGCTCCAGTTGAAGCCACGCCTTGGCCAATCTCCACTCGCGCTTCACCGTTCGAGGCGAGATCCCCATCACTTCCGCGGTTTCATCCACATTCAAGCCTGCAAAGAAGCGGAGTTCCACGACGCGCCCCTGCTCGGGATCCATTTCGCTCAACCGCGCGAGGACCTCATCCAATGCGACCACGTCCTCGATCCGGTCGTCGCCGATGAGGAGTTCCGCGTCGAGGTCCACTTTTCGCGCTGCTTCGCCGCCTCGCTTCCCGGCACGGCGCTGGCGCGCATAGTCGAGCAGGACCCGCCGCATCGTCTTAGCGGCAATCGCGAAAAAGTGCGCGCGATTCTGCCATTCGATGTCCTGTTCACCGGCGAGGCGCATATACGCTTCATGGACCACCGCCGTGGCCTGAAGCGTGTGGCCCGAACGCTCCCGCGCCATCTGAGAGCCGGCAATGCGACGCAATTCGGCGTATATAAGCGGCACGAGCTGGTCGGCAACACCCTGATTGCCCGCGCGGAGTTGGACCAGTAGCCGCGTAACATCGTCACCGGCTTCGGGCATCGTCCCTCCTGTTGGTTGATTCTATCTCAAGGTAAGGCAAGCGCCATGGTCCGCGAGAGGACTGCGGTGGCACCGGTGGTAGAATCGACGACGGCCAACCTATGTTGATTCCTCATCGATCCCTTTACGCACGCCTTCCGTCGACGGCCCTACTGGCACTGTGCATTTGCGGCTTGGTGTTAGGGGAGAAACCCGAATCGCCTGATCAGCCGGGCCTACTGCCCAAATTCTATGACGTACCAGATGGCAGTGTGCCTGGAGAGCCCGGTTCGATTATCGGGCTTCAAGGAGTCGACGCACCCGAGGGAGCACGCGCGTGGCGCGTGATTTATCGCTCGCAGACGGCGGCTGGTAACAGCGTTGCGGTATCCGGTCTTATCGTCATGCCCGAATGGGCGTCGCATCGCGCCGATCTTCCCGTGGTGAGCTGGGCGCACGGCACCGTCGGCACCGCCCGGTATTGCGCGCCGTCTAACGTGCCCAACCCGGTCAGTGATTTCGTTGGCTATCCCTCTTTCGAGAGCGACGTTCCGAATGACTATGGAATCCCAGGCCTGTCGGGCTTTCTCAAGGCTGGATACGTCGTTGTGGCGACGGATTACCAGGGCTTGGGCGCCGGACAACAACACCAATACGTCGTTGGCCTCAGCCAAGCCCGGAACGTGCTGGATATTGTGAGAGCAGCCCGCCGCGTGACGCCGGCGGGTAAGAGGGTCGCGATCATGGGATGGTCGCAAGGCGGCCTGGCAGCTCTGACGGCAGGTGAAAACACCTACTATGCGCCTGAGCTCCAAGTTGTGGGGATAGCCGCCCTGGCGCCTGCCAATCCAGCGTCCTTTCTGATTCCCGCGATCTCCAGCCAATCGACCGGAGGCCCCAGGACGGCGCGCACCATTCTTCTGGCCCGCGGTTACACGTGGGCCTACTCCGACCTAAAAATAACCGACTTCTTGAACACCACCGGAGTCCAAGCGGCAGACGCCGCTACCCGGCAATGCGTTCAGCAGCTTTCCATTACCGGGGACACGGCAGGAGGCCTTCCGGCTCTTCTAAAAGCGAATTCCAACCCGGCTGCCTGGGCGGCTCGATTCCTCGAAAACGCGCCCGGAAAACACGCTTCCCTCGCGCCAGTACTCGTGATGCAGGGGACCGCCGACGCCACCATTCCTCTAGCGTCTACGGACCTTTACGTAAGCGACGCATGTCAATTCCACACACCGATTTCCTACAAGAAGTATCCTGGCCTGGACCATCGCCCCCTTTTGCCCGCTGCGCAAGCCGATTTCACAGCGTGGATCGCCGACCGGTTCGCCAAAGTCCGCGCGCCGTCCACCTGCCCATAGCCCGGAAGAAACGATTCTTAACCCATGCTGCGGGCCTTGCTTTTCTCATCGCCGATCGGATGGCAGTGGCTCAGTTTGGAGCCGCCAGCGCAATTCGGCGTATATATGCGGGACAAGCCGGTCGGCAACACCCTGATTGCCCGCTCGGAGTTTGGACCGGTAGCCGCGTAACTTTGTCACCGGCTTCGGGCATCGCCCCTCCTGTTGGTTGATTCTTCGGAAGACTTAGAAAGCGCTGAACGTCCGTCCCGGCGGCCCCATTTTTGTGAACGTCGCGCATACAAGGGTGAAGCCGCTAAGTCATCCAGCTGGCGGATCACAACCAAAAGGAGAAACTCAAATGAACCGAATCGATCACCTTCTTGAAAGCCTCGCCAGCACAGCGCAAAAAACGGCTTTGCTGGCCACTGTCTTCGCCTCCTTCACGCTCGGAAGCGGAAACCTCTTCGCAGCGGAAATCTGCTATGGCGGATCTATCGTCAAGAACTCCAGCGGCGCTTTCATCGGTTGCGCGTTTAGCAGTTGGGGGACCGCGGAACAGCAGATGTGTAACGGCGCGACGGTCTTCGCCGGACCAGACGCAAACAACTGCCACATTTGCGTCATACCGCCTTACGATCAACAAGTAGCCAAAGACGATTTCACCGGCCTGACGCTCACGCCCGTGGGAGGCGGCGCGTCAAACCCACCCACCGACTTCAAGTGCCTGAAGTGCACGCCGCCTCCCGCTGGACTCACAGCTTGGTGGACGCTCGATGAGACGAATGGAACTGTCCACGATTTCACGGGACAGCTGCCCATGGATGGCTCCCGCTTCGGCGGGGCAACTACTGTAGCAGGTGAAGTTGGAAACGCCACTCAGTTCAACGGCGTGAATCAATACATTGAAATCCCGAACGACCCTCAACTGAATGTCGGGCCGGGGGCCGCGGATGGCTCAGGCGATTTCTCGATCGACGCCTGGTTGAAAATCGATGCGGCGGCTAATGCCTCCGGCGTCCGCGTAATAGCGGAAAAGCGAACTTTCAGCGCTCCCAGCCATTACAAAGGTTACAGCTTCTATCTCTATAACCGGTACCTCGGATTCCAATTGGCCGATGACGGAACGGCGCCTGGCTATGCGAACTTTGGCGCTCCGGCGCTGGTGGTACCAGCCGATGGGCAGTGGCACTTTGTTGCCGTCAGCGTATCGCGTACGAGTGGAGTTGGCGTTCGATTCACTCTGGACAACCAACCCATGATAATCGTGAACTCGGTCGCCGGCACTGGCAGCCTGTCGAATTCGATTCCTTTTCGGATTGGGATGCGAACCATCGACAAAGGGGGCGTATTCAACGGGTCTATCGATGAAGTGGAGTTTTTCCACCGCGCCGTGAACTCGAGTGAGTGGCAGTCGATCTACTCGGCCAAATGCTACGGCAAATGCCGGAATACGGCGACGCAACAGGGATATCTACCGCAGGGTTGCAGTTACACGGTGTACAGTACCGAGGGGAATTATGTTCGATGGGCGCCGTGCAATGTTTCCCCACTATAGGGCGCGCGGCTGAACCGCTAACCATCGAACCCGGCAGGCAGCTTCCAACTGCTTGCCGGGCTTTTTCCGTTACCGCGCGCTAAACTTTTTTCCCCTTCGCCTGCTCGATCAAATGATCGCAGCCCCTTGCGCTGAGCGCCATCATCGTGAGCGTCGGATGCTTGTCGCCCGTCGAGGGAAACGCATTCCCGCCGAACACATATAGATTCGCGATATCGTGCGTCCGGCAAAACGAATTCAACACGCCGTCTTTCGGATTGGCGCTCATCCGCGCCGTCCCCACCTCGTGAATGGATCCGCCCAAGCTATCCCGCCGCGCCGCGTTCGCCCGTGGCGTTCCTTCGCGCGCGGCCCCGGCGCCCACGCTCGAACGGCCCGCGTCGGGCGATTCCGGTCCGCCCGGGAATCCTCTCGGGCCGCCGCGTCCGAAGCCCTCCATCTTCTCCCCGCCGGCCTTTTTGAAAAGCTCCTCGGCTTTTTGCTGAAAGTCCTCGATGATTTTCCGGTCGTTATCGCCGTGGGTCAAGTGAATCTTGAGCACCGGGATGTCCCAGTGATCCTTCACCTCGGGATCGATCTCGACGAAATTTTCTTTTTGCGCCAGCATCTCGCCGCCGGCAATCCACACGCGTGCCTGGGCCACGTAGCGGCTCTTCACTTCCTTCTTCCAATCGGAGCCGTAGCCGGGAAGATACGCGGCGTACTGCGGGAACTCGGACTGGCCGCCGGTAGCGTTCATTGCGTATCCGCGGATAAATTCCTTGCGAGCCGACTTCTTGTCGAAATTCTGGAAATTCGGAATCGTGATGCCGGCGGCCTTGCCATCGTCGAGGCGGCTGGCACCGCCTTTCAACCGGGGAAGAAATCCGTTCACGCCGCCCCCGCCCACCTGATCCATCATGTATTGGCCAAGCGTGCCGCTCGAATTCCCGAGCCCGCTCTTATGCGAGAGCAACATCAGGCGCGTGTTTTCGAGCGTGGATGCGGCGAGGACAACGTATTTCGCGTCCACGTCGACCGGCTTCATCGTGTACCGCTCGATGTAGGTCACGCCGCGCGCGCGATTTTCCTGGTCCATGCGCACGCGAGCCACCACGCTATCCGTCAGCACCTCCAAATTGCGCGTCTTGAGCGCGGGCGGCAGCGTCACGGCGACGGTGTTGAACATCGCGCCCACGTCGCAGCCGTTCATGCAATTCCCGCAGTAATGGCACGGCGGCCGGTTATTGTGCATCCGGGTTAATTGCGCCAGCCGGCGATGCGTGGTCCGGTAACCGAGACTCCGGGCCGCCGCCGTGAAAATGGTTTCCGCGCAATTCAACGGCATCGTAGGCAGAAAAACGCCATCGGGAAATTGGGGCAGCCCTTCCATCGATCCGCTCACTCCGATGAAATCTTCGACGCGGTCGTAATACGGCTTCATGTCGGCGTAACTAACCGCCCAATCCAAGCCGTAACCGTCGCGCGAAGCCGCTTTGAACTCGTAATCGGCCATGCGGTCGCTGGCGCGCGCCCAATGCATGGTGCGGCCGCCGAGGCAGCGCGATCGCGTCCACCGATAGGTCGTTTCCGGCGACGTCGTGTACGGATTCTCGACGCTATCGAGCATGATGCGATAGTTGCGCTCGCTTCCCGTGTAGCGGCGCAGCGAGCCGGGCTTCCCCATGCCGCGGTAATCCATTTGATAGAGGAACGTGTGATGAAAATCCTTGGCGGGGTCGATGTTGCCGCCCGCTTCGAGCATCAGGACTTTCATTCCGGCCTGCGAGAGCTGCATGGCGGCCCAGCCGCCGCACGCTCCCGATCCGACTACGATCGCGTCATATATCTTTGCCATTTGGAAACCTCGCTCACCACGCTCTAAACGACGCGATGCTCGGGATGGTTGCAGGGCGGGAAGCTTGCGTTGTACGTGTTTCCCTTGTAATCGAGCGTATCGATCGTCCCGGCGCGCGAAGTATAAAACGCGAAGGTGTTCTGCTGCTTGATCAGCCGATAGGCGGCGTAAGCGGGATGCTTGGCCGTGCGGTCGCGCTCCGGTTTCGACATGGCTTCCACCAAAGCCGCGCGTCCCCGCGCGTCCGCCGCATGGAACCCGGCTTCTTTCAAGGCGGACAGGGCGTTGCGCCACTGCTTCCGCATTTCGGGCACTTCGCCGGCGGCTTGCAGCACGAAGTCGATGTAATGCGCGCAATATGCTTCGCGGGCGCCCGGCGTATCGTCGGTGGGTATGAGGATTTCGGTGAACGATTGCAATACCGCGAAATCTTCCGGCTCGAAAAACTTCGGCGTGTAATTTTGCAGCAGAGGGGGTTGCGGGGGAGCGGCGGACCCGGCGGCGTGCGTGTGCGTCTGAGCGGCCCGAAGCCAAGTCGTAAAAAATTCGGATGCGCCCGGCAGCGCTCCCGCGCGGACTGCGAGATCTAGAAGATCGCGGCGAGTGATTGGCATTTACCTATATCCTATCGCCGCAGCCTAAAAACCCAGGTGTTCCCGGGCGTAGGCAATGCATTGCAGATTGTAATCGTCCTCGGCTTTCACCTGCTCCGAAGGGCTCAGGCCAGTAATCTTCGGCAGCGGCGTCTTCGGCGGATTCTTACGAACGAGTTCCAGCGTTTTCGCAAGATCGCGCGCGGGCATCGGGCTGTAGGAATCGTCGAAGGTCGCCCAGTACTTGTCCGTGAATACGGGAATCTTCAGCGGGTCGCGCGTGATCATCTCGAGGCAGAAAAGCATATTCGGATCTTTCGCGCGCAGATCGTCAACCGTTTTCTTCAGATCGATCGCGCCCTCGCCAAAAACAACCTCGGAAAGCAAGAATCCATCGGCGTAGTTTTGGACGCCCATATCCTTTATGTGGCAGAAGATCGCATATGGAGAAAGCAGCCGGAAAGTTTCATCGGGCGTCTCGCAGAGAGAAATATTATTGCCGAAATCGTAAGCGACGCCCACCCATTCGCTGCCCACGCGCTTCATCCATGCGGCCTGTTCGGCCGCGCGCCAGCCTTTATGATTCTCAATGGCTAGTTTCATGCGGTGCTTTCGCAAAACGGGTTCGGCCACGGCGATGGATCGCTGGGCTTGCTCGAAATTCGCCTTGAACGCCTCGAGCGAATCGAATTGCTCATAGCGCCGGCCCGTCATGGCGGCATGCATCGCGATCGCGCCGCATTCCTTGGAAGCTTGTACGGCTGAATCGAAAGCCGCCACGTCGCCTGGACCCTTGGGAAGAGGCGCGTTCAGGACAAGCAGCATCCGGTACGCTTCCACCTGTTGGCGCAGCTTCTTTACGCCGTCCGCGTCCTTTGGCAGGAAGGTCTCGACTCCTCCGAGGCCCAATTCGTGGCAGTGCTCCACGATATCGAATGGTTTACCGGCCGCGCGGGCAGCCCGCATTCTCTGGCTGAAAGCCGTCGGCGCGCCGCCCAGACGAGGTCTTCCTTGTATTCCGGCGTTGGCTGGATTTCGCGAGAGAACGGCCGCCGCTGCCGCAAGCATTTGTCTGCGGGTGATCATGGGTAGAAGTTTAGCGCGGTACTGGCTTAGGCCAGTCCGTTTCTAATTTCCCCTTTCAAACCGTGCATGCCGTTTTTCACGGTGCCCATCAACTTGTGCAGTCCCATCCCGTAAAGCTGATCGCCGGTGAATGGGGGTCGTTTCGTCGCTCGCTGCCCGCCGTGCCGATGTTGCCAGCGCCGCAGACTCTTCACCACGAACCCGTCCATCTTGTTGAACTCCCGGTCGGCATTCCCCGTCCGGAAATAGTGGAAACTATCCGGTGGCGGACGCTGCTTATCGGCACAGTCCGCGTCTGACAAGGGCGATCCACGATTACTTTCTTGCCAAATCCGTCGATCTCGTCCGCCCCGGCGGCATCGTCCCAACCGCTCGGAAAACCGGATGAGCGTGCGCGCCAACCTTCGCGCGATGTTATCGACCGAGAAACTTTCAATGCGCAATCCGAAATCCATCGAGCGCTGCACCAAGAGCTGCAGCAATGCCACCGCAAGCCGCGGACGTTTTTGCACCACTTCCTCGATCTCCGCCGTGGTCCAGGTCATTACTTTCGTGTTCTCGAGCGCGATCGCGACTTCATTGCGAGCGGGAAGGTTCAGGAACGCCGACTCGCCAAAAAACTCGTCCGGTTGATATATGTCGACTACAACCTGCCGTCCATCGTCCGCCAGCCGGCATACCTTCACCTTGCCGTCGATCACAAGATAAATGCTGTTGGAGGGCTGATCCCGACTATAAACCGCCTGGCCTTTCTTGCAGTCCAAAATAGTGGAGCATGGTAAATGCGCCAGAGGATCTTCCAAAACTTGTGATGTTGATGCAGCCGTTGTGGATGGGGTCGCCATGTTTTGTCCTTCGAAGGGTTCAAGGTTGCCGTCCACAGATTCTGCAATGGCGGTCCTCGCAAACTTGATAAATCTTAATGATGCACGTGCCATACCGGGAGATACCAAATGGGCCTAGTCACATCAGATATTTTGTTTACAATGGTATACGAAAATTTACCTACGTCCAAGCTTACAAGGGTTTTCCCGAGGAAATGTAATTTCTAGCACGTAAAAATTCTACCCTGTTCGGCATATACAAGTAAATGGCGCTTTTGTGTTTTTTCTTGGCCGTGCGACTGGCAGGCGCGGAATACGCCGCGCCCGCCGGAGAACGCCCCGCGCTAACACGCCCCGGTGCCCCAAGCATCATCCCAGGTGGACGGATACTTGCGCCCGTGGGGCGCCAATTCACCACAGGCCCTGGACCATTCGGCCTCGCCATTAGCCCGGCCGGAAAGACAATCGCCACTTCAAATTTGGGACCGGAGCGCCTTTCGGTAACCGTTTTGGAGCCGGTTCGAAAGGGCGCATGGGCGGTCCGCAATCTGGTGCTCGATTCGAAACCAGGCGGCGATGACGATCGTTGGCGCGGAGTCTTTATGGGATTGGCGTTCTCGGGCGAAAAGGCGGTCTACGCGTCCGAAGGCGAATCGGGGCGCGTTCGCCTGGTGGATCTTTCGACGGGCGCTCGCCGCAAGCTGTTCGACCTCAATCAAGGCGGATTCGCGGACAGCTTCACGGGCGACCTCGCCCAAGATCCCGAACGCGGGCTTCTTTATGTTCTGGACCAGGCGAATTTCCGCATGGTGGTTCTCGATACGCGTAGAAATCGTATCCTGTCCTCGGTCCCAGTGGGCCGTCTGCCGTTCGCGATCGCGCTTTCGCCCGACAGGCGCAGAGCGTACGTCACAAACCTCGGAATGTTTCAATATCGCGGCATTCCGGGCGCCCGCGCGGACAACGCCCGCGAGACAGGGCTGGCTTTTCCGGCTTTCGGCTTTCCGTCCGCCGAAGCGGAACACGGGGCCAAGCGGAAAACCGCGGCGGGCGAGGTGGACGTTCCCGGCCTCGGCGATCCGAACGCGCCGGAGTCCAATTCGCTGACGGTGGTCGATTTGGATAATCCGGCGGCCCCGCGCGTGGAAGCGTTCCTGCACACGGGAGCGCCGTTCGGAAACGGCAGCGATGGGGGCAGCGCGCCTTCGGCAGTGCTGGCCGCCGCCGGGCGCGTGTTCGTTTCCAACGCGCATGACGATTCGGTCACCGTTATCGACGCCAAGACCAACGCCGTCACTGGCGAGATTGGCCTTCGCGTACCGGGTTTGGATGGGTTGCGCGGAGTTCTCCCCCTGGGACTCGCCTATGTCGAGGCGGAAGATTGGCTCCTGGTGGCGGAGGCCGGAATCAATGCCATCGGCGTAATCGACCTTAAGAGCATGCGGGCGATCGGACATATTCCGGCGGATTGGTTTCCAACCCGGGTGGCCTTCCGGGACGGTGCCGTGTACGTCGCCAACGCCCGCGGGCATGGGACGGGGCCGAATCTGCCGGGGCGGTTCCCGCTTGCCAATTCGGGCGAATCAGGGGACGACCTGGCAAACGTGTTGCGGCGCGGAACGTTGACGACGTTCGCTTTGCCTTCGCGCCAGGAGTTGCCGAAGTTAACCGGAACCGTTCTCGTTGCCAATGGATTAATTCCCAAAAACGGGCCCGCGAGCCCCTCGATTCCGGTGAAACATGTGGTGCTGATCGTGAAAGAGAACCGCACTTTCGACGAGATGTTCGGCGATCTGCAAAGAGTTGCGAACGGAGTGGTTGCGGGCGCTCCGCCGCTCGCCCGGTTCGGACATTCGGGTTACGCGGACGGCGAAATGAAGCGGCTTAGCTTGCAGGACGTCAACGTTACGCCCAATCACCGCGCCCTGGCCGCCCGATTCGCCTTCAGCGATAATTTCTATGCCGATTCGGATGTCAGCGTCGATGGACACCATTGGCTGACCGGCGCTTATCCAGATGCCTGGACCGAAAGTTCGCTCATGGCGGGCTACGTCCAGCAGAAGCAGTTTCGTTTTCCGACTACGGCTCCAGGTAGGCTATCGTTCGCTCAGACCGATTCTTCCGTCCATCCCGAAGAGCAGGGCGAAGGCGGCACCATATGGCATCACTTCGAGCGGCACGGGATTCCATTCCGGAACTTTGGCGAAGGTTTTGAACTGGCCGGCGTGAATGAAGACGAAGGTCTCGAGCCGACCGGCGCGCGATACCTCACGAACGTTCCGATGCCCGATCCGCTGTACCGCAACACGTCGCGCGAGTATCCGGGGTTTAACATGAATATCCCCGACCAGTTTCGCGCGAGCCGATTTATCCGCGAGATCGAAGAAAGGTACGGGAAGGGCGGGGAGCCGTTTCCCGGTTTTGTGTTTATCCACCTGCCGAACGATCACATCGCCAAGGCGCGGCCGGAGGATGGATACCCGTATGCGGCGTCGTTCGTGGCCGACAACGATTATGCGCTCGGGCGCATCGTCGAGTACTTGTCGCATTCTCCGTGGTGGCGGGAGATGGCGATCTTCGTCACCGAAGACGATGCGCAGGGCGGGCGCGATCATATCGATTCCCACCGCACGGTGCTGCTTGAAATCGGACCGTATTTCCGCAAGAACTATGTATCGCACCGGAATTCGAGCTTTCCGGGGCTGTTGAAGACGATCTTCGGGATTTTAGGATTGCCGCCGTTGAATCTGTTCGACGCCTGCGCTTCGGACCTGAGCGACAGCTTTACGCGCGAACCGGATTTCGAACCGTACACCCTGGAGCCGGAAGACAAGCGTCTGTTCGACCCGGCGGCGGCGAGGGAGCCGCTGGATCCGAAGCCCTCGCCGCGGATGGACCGGCCCTAGCTCAATTCCTCACCCGCCGGAAGATTAAGATGGACTGTGGCAATCGCTAAAGACCGGGAACCCGATACTCTCGGCCTATTCTCCGATCAAGTCCCCACCGGCAATCTTACCGTCTTCAAAGCCGAACTGCTCGATTGCGAACAAATTGGATGGGCGGACTTGTTCGCAGGATTCACGTCCCTAAAAGCCATCACGTTTTCGAGCAGCCTTGAGTTCCTGATCCGCCTCGTCCCGCAATTTACCGACGCCGAGATCGTCTTCGGCTCCGAGCGAATCCTCTCGAAAGAGCATTTGGCGCTGACCCAAGCCAGCCAAATCGTGGAATCGTACGGATTCGGCGATGCGCTCGCCGATCAAAAAATCTTCACCGAAGCCCTGGCCCAGTATCTTGGCAAGCACAACCAGGGAAAACACGGCCAGGGGCTGCTCGAACGGGTTCTGGATGGCACGCTCCGGTTCCGTCTTCTCCGCAAGCGGCCGAGCCACGAAAAACTATATCTGCTTTCCGGGGACGAAGGGTATCGCGTGGTAACCGGCTCGGCGAATCTAAGCGCGCAAGCATTCGAAGGCCGTCAGCAGGAGATCTACGTCAGCTTCGAAGGCAAGCGCGCATGGACCGTTTTCGAAGACTATTATCGGCGCGATTGGGCCGAGAGCGCTCCGGTCGACGCGGATCTCATCGTGCTCGCGAGCCCCAATGGCGCGGCTCCCATCGCCCGCACGGCGGCGATCGATCTTGACGATACGCCAATCGCGCGCGTCCTCAAGGCGGGCGTGGTGATTCGCGAAGAGCCGGCCCGGGCTTCAAACGGCGAATTCTCCGCCACGGCTTTGCGCGAAGCCGAAAAACTCGGCATGGAACTGCGCGATCTCTCGCTGCCGAAATCGCGGACGGGGCAAACGGTCATCGACGCGGGCGCGCTCGTGAAAGCCATCCGGCAGCATCAGGCGCGCCCCGTTTCGGAGCCGTCCGAAGATCGCGTGCCCCGGGCCCAGGTTCTTTTTCCAGCCGGACAAGCGATCCTGAACGGAGCGCCCTGGCTTTCGCTCGAAGACACTATTCCGCGGGAAGCGGTTCGCAAGGACGCGCAACTGATCGCCGATTACATTCAAAGCTTCTCCGCGTTTTTCGGCGATGCCGAGGGAGCGATTGACGCCTATTGGGCGTTCCTCGTTTGGCTCTATAGCTCGCCCGCCGCTCCGTACTTGCGCCAGGCGGCAATCCCGGTGGGCATCGATCCCTGGGTGTATCCGGTTTACGCGGTGCTCTACGGCCGTTCGAGCGGCGGGAAGACTCTGTTCACGCGCATGGCCGCGCGCTCCATGTTCGGCGTCGAGAAGATGATTCGCAGCGGCCTGTTCACGGCGATCCGCGCGCTCGGCTTCCGCGATAAACTCGGCGCCGTGCCGCTGCTTGTAGACGATGTTACGCGCGACAAGTTCGCCGAGCATGTGCCGAATCTGGTGCGCATGGATCAAGAGCGCGCCGAGTGCTACGCGCCCATTGTGATCACGACGAATAAAGACGTGACGGCGATTCCAGCGGATGTGAGCAAACGCATGGTCACCTGCCACATCGACGCGGCTATTCCCGAGAACCGCTCGGTAACGGGCCAGATTGCGCGGCGCGTCACGAAAGAGATCGGCACGGCGCTATTCCGCGCGTATCTTCTGCGCATGATTCCGAAAGTGCGCTCCATGCGGGCATCGATCGACGAAGGCCGGCCCGGTTTTCCCGATCTGCTCGAAGCTTCTTCGGAAACCCTCCGCGGCATTTTCGAGGAGTATCTGGGCGCCGCGCCGGGCTGGGCGCGTCCGCTGTCATTCCAGGATTATTTCGGAATCCGCCATCGAAAATTCTCGGAGCAGCTCGCGGCAATGCTGGCCGAATCCGAAGAGCGGCTCGTCGTAAACCGGAAGACTCGCGAAATTTCGATCAACTTCGGAGGCGACACGAATCAAGCCAACCAATTCGCGAAAACGGTTCCCGATTTCGTGCTGAAGGGCCGCTTCGCCGATACGGTGCGGCTCGATCTGGACGCCGTGGAGAAAGAAATGGGCATAGAAGTCAACGCCCAGCGTGGATTTTGGAAGCGGTTGCTCGGGCGCGGCTTCTAGGTGGAATCGTTTTACAAGAAGGACGGCGTCTATCGCGCGCCGGCTCTCGACCAATTTCCGTGGCTGGGGCACGGATTTGGAACGCGGCACTCGACGCCGCCTGAAAAAGCCGCCATCCTGAAACAAGTACACTCGTCGAAGGTCGTTCATGCCGAAGGCCGCACCGGCGATGCCGGCGAGGCCGACGCTCTGATCGACAACTCGGCTGGCAGCGTTCTCGCAATCAAGACCGCCGACTGCGTGCCCATCCTGCTGGTCGATCCCGAACACCGGGCGATCGCGGCGGTACACGCCGGATGGCGCGGGACGGCTGGAAAGATCGTGGACGAAACCATTCGCCAAATGAAGCGGCGCTTCGACACAAATCCCGGCGGCTTACATGCTGCCATCGGGCCGGGAATTGGTGAATGCTGCTTCGAGGTGGGACCGGATGTGGCGCTCGAGTTAATTGGAAAGCGCGAGCGCGCCCACGTCGACTTGGCCGGCATCAATTGGAACCAGCTCTCGAAAGCCGGGCTCAACCAAACCCGGATCTATTCCGCCGGAATGTGCACGGTTTGCCTCGCCGATGAGTTTTTCTCTTACCGGCGGGAGCGCGAACAGGCCGGGCGGATGATCTCGTACGTGCAAATTTGCCACCCGGCTGCTCTAGGGTGAACGCTGCGTCAGTCGAGAGTGCCTCTATCTCGAGATGTCTTCGCAGATCGGCAGAGTAAGCCTTTCCGTATTGCCGGAACCGATACTGTTGACACAGTACCTGCAGATGTTCCCGTCGGGTCTGGTCGCGTCCCGCGTATTCGCAAACCTCAATAGCGTCGGCGCCCAACTGCTCGGCGACAAATTCGACCAGATTTGCTGCAGGGATCTCGTCGGACCCCAACGGCCATCCGGGATATCGCAGGACGCACAACTGAATCGCAAATCCCAGACGGTTGTGCTCCCGACGCCGCGCGTTGATGATCCGAATATCCCCCTCACTAAGAAGCCAGTGGCGGACCATCTCCCGGCGCGGGAGCAAATGATGACCGGTTAATAATTTTCGTCGTTGTTGCTCGGTGAGTTGGCGGGGCGCTGACATTCTCAAAGGGTAGTGACACCCTTTGCGGCTTGCAGAAAGATCGTCCTAAAGCTTGCGGAAAGCTAGAAGGCTTAGCGTGCTATTTTTGCCAATTGGTCCGGTCTGGCCAAATACGGCGACGCCGTGCGCCAGTTCACGGATGCCTATGGGCTGGAGAAGAGCGTTAACTACTTCCGCAGCGCTGTGCGGATGATGGTCGCGTTGACCTTGCCCGCGTCAATGTTGTAATCGAGCTGCACTGCCACGTTACGGTCGAAGGCATCTCGTAACAAGTCGAGCATCCCGGCGCGCGCGGGACGGTTATTATCGTTGCGCAACTGGAACCCGAATCCGTTCTTCGGCATGTTATCCAGCAGGCATACCACCTCTACGTCAAGGTGGTCGCTTGGAGGCCCATAGCCAGCGCCCACGTCCTGGACGAGCAAAAAGGTCACTTTTCCTGAAGTTTGAAGCAGTGCCATAAGTCTCCTTAGGGGATTTCCGCGACCCGCAGAATGCTGCCATTGCGAAGTCCCGTTTTGGTGTAGTCGACGGTGACCCGTCCGTTCCGTGCAAATACGTTGCGTAAGAGGCCGAGCATCCCGTGCCGTGTCTCCTCCTCCGAGTCGGCGCGGAGCTGAAACCCGAAGCCGCGGCCTGGGAGCGTGTCTAGCGTTATGACCACTTCGACATCGAGAAGGTCCTTGGGGGGTCCAAAGCCAGCTCCTACTTCTTGCACGAGCAAGAAAGTGATTACACCTTGAGCCTGAGCCAGTGTCCCGATCGGCCAGTCGGTGTACACTTCATATGCGCTGCGGCCGAAGGTTGTCGCTCGCATCACGCCGCTCGTGGGATGAACTTCTAGATGCGTCACGTTCGCGAGTGGTAGACCGTCATTGTAGCTGTCCCAGGTCCACGTCCCGCCCTGGTTTGGCGACACGCCTCGATAAACGCCGCGGTCGGTGCCCACGTAGATCGTCAACGGCGCTATGCGGTCAACGGCGATTGTTTTTGCTTCAAGTCCGGTTGGCAAGTTTGATGTGATGTCGTTTCCGGCGAACCCTGATGGGCCTCTAACCAGTCGAAATACGCGCCCTTGGCCTGCTGGACCGCCGCCTCCGCATGTGACAAAGGCGATTCCAATATTAACGGGATCAATGAGGAGATCGGAGGCTGGCGTCCCACTTGGGTGAGCCCATACTTCTGTCCCGTCAGGGACGACAAACAATCGTCCTTGGTCGGACGCCGCGTAGTAAAGGCCGTTAGAGGGGTCGACGGCCGAACGTCTGACGGAACCAGCCGGGGGCGTGAAGATCGCTGTCCAGTCGGAGCCGGAGTTAACGGATTGCCAAAGCGACTGGCAGGAGGCGAGCAGCGTTGCAGGGTGGTTGGGGTGGAGCTGCCAGTGAGGAGCGACAAAGTCGGTGGCCGAGCTGGTGGTGACACAGGTACCGCTCGGCAAGCCGGCACCGATGGGGGACCACGACCCAGGCGCACCGCCGTTGGCGGAGCGGATGATCGAGTTGATGTCCTGGTCCATCGCGTAGAACACCTGCGCGTTCGTTGGATCGATGGCGACCGTCCCGCCATCCCCACCCTGAATCTCATTCCAGACGGTGCTGCTGCTGTCGTACTTGATAGTGCCGTTGTCCTGCGTGCCGCCAATCATTAGACGTGAATCGGTAGCCGCGAGCGCTCCGTCGTAAAACTCGACGTTGGCGATGCCCGTGCCTATCTGTGCCCAGTTGCTACCGTCGTCCGGTGAGCGGAACAGGCCGTTGTCGCGCCCCAGGTAGATCACGCTTGGCGCGATTGGGTCGAGCGCAAACTTTTGGCATTCGTGAGAGTCGCCAATTGGCGGGGCGAAACTGACGCCACCGTCGGTGGACCGGAGGAATTGCGCGCTCAGGACGTAGACAATCGACGGGTTCGACGGATCGACCCCCATCCCCGGGTTATAGATGGAACTCGCCGCCGTAAAACTGAGAGAGAAGGTGGCGCCATCGGCGGAACGAAAGACCCGAAACGGGGACCCGCTCAGGCCGGCGTAGATCGTCGTCGGGACATTTCGACATAGCGCGAGCGATATCCGAGTGAATTCACTGGCCGGGAGCCCAGGCAGCTTCGTCCACGCGGAGTCGCCGGTGGCGCCGCCGGTGGATGTCTTGTAGACGCCGTCACTCTGCACGCTCGCATATAGCGTGGCCGGGTTGGACGGATCCATCACCAGATCGTTGACGATTCCTGTCTTCACTTGCGTCCAGTTTGCGCCGGAATTGTCGGAGCGGAAGATGCCGTTGGAACCCGTCAGGTAAAGTCGTTAGGGCGTCGCCGGATCAATGAGTAGCACGCCGAAGCCTGTGCCCAGATCGCCGTGAACCAAATTCCACGTCGCGGCCTCGTTGTCGGAGCGGTAGATGCCAGTGCCCGCCAGCACTGCGTAAACTCGCGACGGTGTGACGGGATCTACGGCAAGTGCGGCCAGCGCCAGTGTCGGCAAGCTGTCACCTGCCGGCTCCCATTCCGCGCCCCCATTCGTGGTTTTCCAGATGCCCGCGCGGGGAGCCCCCACGTACATCGTTGAAGGAGTCGTTGGGTGGATAGCTATCGATGTGATGCGCCCGATCGAGCCAAGACTACCGTCATCGATCCGCGTGGGTCCGATCGAAACCCATTTTCCCGGCGCTTGGGCCACGAAGGTACTTATACCAGCATCTAGATTCTGGCGTCAAGCAAAATCTAAGCAAAATCTATGCAGATGATGGCTATTTCTGCCCACCCCTCGAAAAGGTCTAATTGGCGGCAAGGTGAGTTGAGAGCTGGTCCCGCTGCTGCGCGAGGTAGGCGAAGAAGATGCGTCGTCCAACTCCGACGGCCTTGCAGACTTCGTTTGCCGTCTTGCCGGAGTTTTCATACAAGACTTTGGCATTCTTGAGGTGTCCCCAACTATGAGGGAAAGGGGGCGGACGGAAAACGCAACCCCTTCTCTGTTCTGGGAGTTATGCTTGACTCATGAGCGATCAAAATATTCAAACAACGTTCCAGCCAGAGAGACTTCCAGACGCGCCTCCAGGCGGATATATTACGGGGAAGACAATTGACGCGACCGTGGGACAAGAAATCAGCGGACCCCTCTAGAGCTTAATAACTATTGAATCTCGATGGGTAACTTCACTTCCACCGTCTTCGGCGGGAAACAAGCTTTATCGTTACAAGCTTGATACCGAAGCTTACCCGTCACGGTACCCGGACCGGCGCGAGCATTCGGAGCGGCTTTGAATTTGGTCAGTATTTCGAATTTCCCGGTAACCACGGACAGCGGCTTTTCCGAAAACTCGTACTTCTGCATCTGAGGCTTCGGGTACTGAACATTAACTATTTCCAATGGACCCGGAGCCCACGTTAGCGTCAGCGGAATCAGATAGCTTTCCGCCGGCGTATTGCTGTTGGCGTGAAACCCTTCGTTCAGCGAGGCGGCAAGCTTTACGTCCGCGCCCGCTCCACGTTTCACGATCGCCGGCGAAGGAGGCGTTACCGTCAGAACGGGACTATTCTGCGCGTACAGGGCCGTCCAGAGCAGCACGCTTGGCGCCGCCAGAAGTTTGCAGAAGTTTTTCAATCGCATCCTCGAAATCCTGTTTAGAGGCGAGCCCAACGTGGACCGCCGCAATCTTTCCTTCCCGATCGATCACAAAAGTAGTGGGCAAGCCTTCGATCCCGCCGTAGCTTTCGGTCGTGCGGTCGGTACCAATCACAACGCGGTAATTAATCCCCACTTCCTTGACGAACGGCTTTACCGATGTCCAGCCGTCTTCATCCTCGGAGACGCCGAGCACCGCGAAACCCCGATCCTTATACTTGCGCTCGAACTCGACAAACCAGGGGATTTCTATCTTGCAAGGTCCGCACCACGTCGCCCAGAAATCGAGCACGACAACCTTGCCTCTGAAATCGGATAAGCGGACGGATTGCCCGTTCACGTCTTTCAATTCGAAATCCGGCGCGGTCTTGCGATCCGTGTCCGGTTTGAGCGAGGCCGCATTTACCGGGTGAGCGGGAGTGCACGCCATCGGGACAAACACCAACGGGATTAACGCCGCCGCGAAACAACGAGCCAGGGTCAAACGATCCAGGGTCAAACGAACTAAAGACACGAGCGCTCCTTCTTCTCGATTATAGCCTCAAGCCCCTTCCTTCGTTCTTTGCGATAACGGGCGGGAAGCGTGAATTCCGGATGGTGTCCGGTTCCCGAATATAGCCAAGCGGCCGTATCGCAAAAACTCTCGCAGCAATACTCGCGCCACCGGCGCGTGCGCCGTTCGCGATCCCGGGGCTTGAGAGCCAGTTTGCGCCATTCCGCGGACCAGCCAAGCTCGCCCGGCAGTCCCAAGTCTAGTTCGCGCGTTAACAGAAGCTCGTACGAAAGCCGCTGCCGATTTCCCAGACGCCACCAAACGAAATGAGCCAACTCATGCACCAGAATCCGTCGAAGCTCGCCGGCATCGCTTTTTAATTCCCGGTCGAGAACGATTTGCCTCCGGCGCAAGAAGGTCGCGGCGTGCACGGGCGTTCCACGATCGCGATCCGAAAGCAGTTTGCCCCGGTGCGCCGTCAGCTTCGAACGGAAGCCTACCTTGACTTCAGCCAAGGCACGCGCGATCCATGGGGACACATCATCCCGCGCGAAGAACATTAGCGTGGCAGCATTTCTTTGCCGGCGTGCGCGTGAACCTGGGTGAATTCAGCGCCAAAAAAGAAAATCTGGGCGGAATAGTACACCCAAACGATAACCGCCACTAGCGATCCGGCGGCTCCATAAGCCGATCCTATGCCCGCCTTCCCAAGATAAAGCCCGATCAGAAGTTTCCCTATCGTGAACAGCAGCGCCGTCGCGATCGCTCCGATCCAGACGTCCTCCCAATCGATCTTCACGTTCGGCACATATTTATAAATCAGGGCGAACAGAACCGTGATCACCCCGAACGAGACTAGAAAATTTAAGATTTCGAGGGCAATGGCGGGGATCGGAAGAATGCCGCTGGCATATTTTCCGAGCGTCGCGAGAGCCGCGCTCACCACCATCGAAACCAGCAGCAGAAATCCAATGGCCAGAACCATTCCGAACGCGAAAGACCGCTCTTTGATCATGGCCACGATACCCGAGCCGCCCGACGGTTTCGCGTCCCACATTTTGTTGAGGGAAGCGCGCAATTCGCCGCATACGCCGGATGCGCCCAGCAATAGCGTCACAATCCCGATAATCGAAGCGATTGCGCCGGAAGACGCTTTATGGGAACTGGCGAGCATGGTTTTAACGGCGTCCGCGCCGCTCTGCCCGAGCAACCCGCTTAATTGCCCGCTAATCTGGTTTTGAGCCGCATCCTTTCCGAAAACCAGCGACACGATGGCGATTACTATCATTACCAGCGGCGCGAGCGACAGAATGGTGTAGAACGCCAGCGCGGCCCCCAGGCGGGGAGCGTCGTGGTCGTTCCATTTTTTGAACGTTTCCTTCAGCAGGGGCCAAACTTGATCCGCTCGCATCAAGCCAGATTCATAGCAGATTCCATGCCACTGCCGCAATTAAATTCAAATCCGTAACCTAAATGCCGCCCGATGCGACAATGTATGCATGCGGTTTCGCAGTCTCCTGGCCACCGTTCTGGTCTGTTTCCCGGCCTTAACCCAAACCGCCTTCTCGCAAGCCGCGCTCAACGTGGATCAAGTGCTATCCTTCGTCCGCTCGTCGATCAAGATGAAGCAGCTGGATAAGGACGTCGCCGCCTATCTTAAGAAGATCACGCTTAATCAGAAGTTGGACGATCGCACTATCGAAGAGTTGCAAGGCAACGGTCTTGGCCCCAAGACGCTCGCCGCCTTGAAAGAGCTCCGCGATGCCTCCGAAAAGTTGCCGGAGCCGGTCGCGACGGTTGCCGCGCCCAAGCCGGTGGGTCCCGCGCCGCCTTCCTACGAGGAACAATTGCGGGTTCTAGAAGAGGTTCGTGAATACGCATTGAATTACACCAAGACTCTTCCCGATTTCATCTGCACGCAAGTGACTCGCCGGTATGTCGACCCTTATGGCACGGAATCCTGGCACTTAGTCGATACACTTACGGCTAAACTTACCTATTTTGAGCAGAGGGAAAAGTACCAATTGATGCTGGTCAACAACACGGTGACGGACCGGCCGTTCGAATCGGTGAGCGGGGCGACATCGAGCGGCGAATTCGGCAGTTTGCTGAAAGGCGTTTTTGAAAAGAGCAGCGACGCCGAATTCCATTGGGAACGATGGACCACTTTAGGCGGACGGCGCGCGCACGTGTATAACTATCGCGTGGAGCAAGCGAATTCGCGGTGGATGATCGATTACGAGCACCGGGACCAGATAATGCCCGCCTATCGCGGTCTGGTCTATGTGGATAAAGCGACTAACATGGTGCTGCGCCTGACGCTTGAGGCCGTGGATCTGCCCGCGACGTTTCCAGTGCAACGCGCCAGCACGCTGTTGCGGTACGATTTCACAAAGATCGGCGACCGGGAATTTCTACTGCCCCTGCTTGCCGAGGTGCGGATGAAACACGATAAGTACCTGATCAAGAACGACGTCGAGTTCCGCTTGTATCGCAAGTTCGGGACCGAAACTAATATCAAGTTCGATACACCCGAACCTCTTCCCGACGAAAAGATCAAGGAAGAGCATCCGAAATAGATGGTATTCTGTTAATAATGCAAGGCAAGCCGTACGTTAGGTTTTTGCTTCTGCTGCTGGCCATCGGCTCCACTCTGGTGGTGTCCACCGCCGCCGCCGCGCCCCTGCATTGGCATTCGAACGATATCGGCGGGGGTTGCCAGATATGCATCGCCGCGCATCTTCCGGTGGTTCAGCCTCCCGCCGTTATCGGGCTCCCCTCCCCTGTGCGCACGGCATGGCAAGTTCCCGAAGCTCTGGAATGCCGGACCGTCGAATGCTGTCAAAGCGCGCTTTCCTCCCGCGGTCCTCCCGTGATTTTCTCCGTCTCTGCTCGATAGCGATCTTCGTCCGGTGCAAGCTTTTGCCGTGGTCGTTCCTACTATTGACTTTCTAACTTAGGAGAATCTCATGCGGAATTATAGGTTGCTTTTGTTACTTCTGTCGCTGTGTCATGGTTGGCCGCAATATGCCGGGGCTCAGTCGATGGGTCGCGCCGGTACTGTCACGGGGGTAGTTACCGACCCGTCGACCGCGACAATCGCGGGAGCGACTGTCACCATCGCCAACCGGGTTACCGGACTTACGCGAAGCGCGACGACGGATGGCTCCGGCGGTTTCAAGTTTAACGACGTGCCGCCCAATAATTACCATTTGGAAGTAGCGGCTGGCGGATTCCAAACGGCGCAACAGGACGTTACGGTCAGGACTTCGGTTCCTATTACTCTGGCTATCGGGTTGAAGCTTAGTTCGGAGACAACGTCCATCGAAGTTCATTCCGATACGGCGGATATCGTCGAGAGCGTGGCCAGCACGCACACCGATCTCGATAGCGCCGTGCTTTCGAAATTGCCGCTCAGCAACACCGGTTCCGGGATCAGCGACGCGATTACGCTGGCAACGCCGGGCGTCGTGCCCGATTCGAACGGTTTCTTCCATCCTCTTGGCGATCATGCGGAGACGGGCTTTTCGTTCGATAATCAGCCGGTTACGGATCAGCAAAGCAAACAGTTCTCGACGCAGATGCCGGTCAACGCCATAGCTTCAATGGAAGTGATTACCGGCGCGCCTCCGGCCGAATTCGGCGACAAGGGCAGTTTGGTGGTGAACGCCATGACTAAGTCCGCGCTGGGACAAGCGAAGCCCTTTGGCAGCCTGAGCGCGAACTACGGCTCGTTCGGGACCTATGGCGAGAATTTCACCTATGGAATCGGCGGGCCCAAGTTCGGCAACTTTCTAGCCGCGAATTCGGAGCGCTCCGGCCGCTATCTCGATTCGCCGGAGTTCTCGCCATTGCACGATCGGGGCAACAACGTAACCATTTTCAACCGGTCGGATTACCAGCCGACGGGGTATGACACGCTGCACCTGAATTTGTTTTTCTCGCGCGCGCAATTCGAGACGCCCAACACTTACGATCAGCAGTCCGCCGGACAGGATCAGCGGCAGCGCATTCTGTCGTACAACATCGCCCCCGGTTACGTTCATGTGTTCGGCGCGACCACGTCGCTAACGGTGAATCCATTTTTCCGCCAGGATCAAGTATTGTATTCGCCCAGCGCCAACGTATTATCGGATCTCCCGGCGACCGTGGGACAGAGCCGCCGGTTGAGCAACCTCGGAGTGAAGGCGGACGTTTCCTATGTGCATGGGATCCATAACGCGAAAGCCGGCGTGCAAGTCACTCACACTTTCCTGACCGAAGATTTCAACTTTGGGATTACCGACCCGGCCTTCATCGACCCCTCCACCCAGCCCGGGCTGATCCCGTACGATCTCACGCGCCCGGGAGGACGGCAATTCACTTTCCACGGCCATACCGACGTGAAGCAGGAAGCGTTCTACGCTCAGGACAGCATTACCGTTGGCGGCTTCTCCATACAGGCCGGCGTCCGGGCGGATATCTACCGGGGCCTGAGCGCTGCGTCGGGAATACAGCCGCGCACCGGCATTTCCTATTTGTATAAGCCGACCGCGACGGTCCTGCGATTATCCTACTCGCGGTTTTTCGAGACCCCCTATAACGAAAACCTGATTCTGTCCAGCGCGACGGGGGCGGGCGGTCTCGCCAACAATTCGTTCGGGTCGTTTGGCGCGGCGGCACTCAAACCGGGGCGCCGGAATCAATACAACGCCGGATTTGAGCAGGGCGTCGGCAAGCTCGTTGTCATTGACGGCGGCTATTTCTGGAAGTACACCGATAACGCGTTCGATTTCGACAACCTGTTCAATTCGCCCATCGCGTTTCCCATCGAATGGCGGAAATCGAAGATCGACGGGCTTTCCCTTCGAGTGAATCTCACGGAGATTAAAGGATTCAGCGCATTCATGGTGTTGGGGCACACTCGCGCGCGGTTTTTCGGACCGGAAATCGGCGGTCTGATTTTCAATTCGCCGCTCAATAACAACGTATTCCGGATCGACCACGACCAGGCGTTTCAACAGAATACGCATCTTCGCTATCAGTACAAGAAAAATGGTCCCTGGGCGTCGTTCACGTGGCGCTATGACAGCGGTACGGTCGCCGGACGAGTGTCCGATATCGCCACGGCGCTTACGACGCTGACGGGCGATCAGCAGGCGTCGATTCGCCTTCACTGCGGAAGCACCTACGCTACCGTTGCGAACCCCATTACGGCGTGCGTCGGCGCGGCGGCCGCCGATCTGCTGCGGATCCCGAAAGCCGGAACGGAGAACGACGACACCAACCCGGCGCGCATCGCCCCGCGCAACCTTTTCGACGCCGCGCTGGGCACCGACAATCTGTTCCATACCGAGCGCCCGCGCTTCACGCTGCAGTTTACCGCGACAAACGTCACGAACCGCGTCGCCCTGTATAACTTTCTATCGACGTTTAGCGGAACGCACTTCGTGACGCCGCGCGCGTACACCGTGGAACTCGGCATGGTCTGGTAATCCGTTGCCGGTATAGAATAACTCTCAGCCAAATGAAACGCCGTGACATTCTGAAGTCCTTCGCGGTCCTTCCGGCCGCGGCGTCCGCGCTGGCACAAGAGCCGGTGGTCCCGCCAAAGCCAACGCCCGCCGCGATCGATGAGACTCCTAAGATCCAGGCCGGCGTGCCGGACTCAATCGCCGAGACCGTTACGCATTTCTTCTTGGCGGAAGAATTCTCCGCGCTTCGACGCTTAAGCGACTTGCTGATGCCCGCCATCGGCGAAACTCCCGGCGCGCTCGAGGCGCGCGCCCCGGAGTTCCTCGATTTTCTGCTGAGCCAATCTCCGCCCGACCGGCAGAAGCTGTACCGCGGCGGTCTCGATAAGCTCAATGCGGAGGCGCGCCATCGATACTCGAAGAGCTTTTCCGATCTCGACGCAACGCAAGCCGATGCCGTGCTCGCCCCGCTGCACGGCGCGTGGACCTACGCCGCCCCCGCGGATCCGTTGGCGCGATTTCTTAGGGAGGC
Source organism: Bryobacteraceae bacterium (assembly GCA_051003795.1). Taxonomy (GTDB): domain Bacteria; phylum Acidobacteriota; class Terriglobia; order Bryobacterales; family Bryobacteraceae; genus JALYXS01. The sequence continues at coordinate 52,805 of JBPCKZ010000064.1, forward strand.
GAAAGAAGACGTGATGACCGCAACGGTAAATTCGCGCGAGTGGGTCGCGGTCGTGTCCAAGCGGAGCCGGCGCGCCAATGGGGTGGCGATGTACTGGTCGGCCATCGAGCCGCTCGAAGCTTGATTAACAAATCCGATTAACCGAGTATGACCAACGACGTTCTGATTATCGGTTCCGGCGCTTCGGGCGGTATGGCCGCCTACACGCTGACGAAGCTGGGCATTGGCTGCACCATGCTCGACGCCGGCCCGGCCGTTGACTTCACGCGAGACCGCGAGTTCAAAGCGGTTTACGAGTTGCCCTACCGCGGCTTCGGACGGCCCGGGCGTTTTCCGCACGTCACGCAGGCCAACGAGTTCACCGCCAATCTCTGGGCCGACGAGAAGCAGAATCCGTATACCTACGATCCCAACGACCCGTATTATTGGGTGCGCGTACGCCTGATCGGCGGCAAGACGCTGGTCTGGGGACGGGCTTCGTGGCGCTTGAGCGACTACGAATTCAAGTGCAAAGAGCACGACGGATTCGGCGAAAACTGGCCCATAAGTTATAAGGATCTCGCGCCCTACTACGATCGCGCCGAGCCGCTGTTCCGCGTTTCCGGACGCAAGGAAGGTTTGCCGCAATTGCCGGACGGAATTTTCCTGCCCGACGACTCGCCCGACAGCGAAAGCGTCAAGCGATTCCGCGCGGCCGCGAAAGCGCGCAACATCCCGACCACCGCCCAACGGCGCGCCACCGGGCAGTTGGCGAGTTCCGCGAATCTGCTGCTGCCGGAAGCGCTGGCGACGGGAAAGCTGACGATCATATCCAATGCGGTGGTGCGCGAGCTCACCACCGATCGCCATACGGGCCTGGTGAATGGCGCGAACTTCGTCGACCGCCATTCGAGGCGCGAGATGCACGTGAAAGCGCGCGTGGCGATGGTGGGCGCGTCGTGCCTCGAAAGCACGCGGTTGCTGCTCAATTCCGGAATTGCGAACTCAAGCGGGGTCCTAGGGCACTATCTTTTCGACCAAATTTACGTGAAGAACACGGTTCAGGCGGTCGTCCCCGAAGCCCGCAACGGCAGGGCCGCGCGAGGGCTCATGGGCGGCAGCGGATACATCCCGCGATTCCGCAATCTGGACACTCGCGAGAAGAATTTCATTCGCGGGTATGCGGTCGATTTCAGCAGCGGCGGAACGCCTCATCCGCGTTACTTCCCCGTCTATGGCGAGGCGTTGCAGAAAGAGCTTCATGCCAATGAAAATGCCGGCTTCAACATGACCGCGATGGGCGAAGTGCTGCCTCGTTATGAAAACCACGTTCGCATCGATAAAACCGTGAAGGATGCCTGGGGAGTGCCCGCCCTGCACGTCCAACAGAAGTACACCGATAACGAATTCGAAATGGCGAAGGACGCCATGAATACGCTTTCAGAGCTCTGCCACGACGCCGGCTTCGACGTTATCGCCAAGCACGACCGGATGGTTCCGCCGGGCGAGAGCATTCATGAGGTGGGGACTTGCCGCATGGGCTCCGATCCGAAGGGGTCCGTGCTCAATAAGTGGAACCAGAGCCATGACATCAAGAACCTGTTCGTGATCGATGGAAGCAGTTTCGTGAGCGGCGGCTCGCAGAATCCGACGCTCACGATTCTTTCACTTTCGATGCGCGCATCGGAATACATGGCGGAGCAGTTGCGGACCGGAACGCTGTAGACGGACGATGCGGCTGCATGTCCTGCGCCGCCTACCTGACTCTTGCATTCGAGGCGGCTCTGCATCATTACACCTGATTACACCCGACGACATCCAACTGCTTCAATCAATTTTGGACCAACTCAACACTTTCACGAACACGCAGACCGAGCAAGCGCGCAATCTTGCTAAGCTTGGGGTTTGATAATTGCTGACTTCGTGGCGTTGGATTTGTCGATGCCGGAGACGCCGATTACACCCAAAAAATCTTTAAGCATCCATAAGTTATGGATTCTAACTGGCGGTGAGGGTGGGATTCGAACCCACGGAACCCGTGAAGGTTCAACGGTTTTCGAGACCGCCCGATTCAACCGCTCTCGCACCTCACCGTCCCCCTAATTTACCCGATTTCCAAACCCGTTGCAAGAATTTGCGACTTCGCGGTCCGGCCGCCTCGGGGCGATCGCGGCCGCACTAGCCCCGGCTAGGTCCTTACCTTCCGCTCCACTTCAGCAAGCTGGTGCAGGGCCGTGTCAGCGGGTCCGGGTAATGATTCGGGCTGATGCGCAAGGCAAAACCCAATCTCCCCGTTTGCTGCGGCACGATGTCTCTGGCGAACACCGTCACCGACCCGACCTGTTCAGTGGCGGGCAAAGTCAGTAGCTCGGTCTCTTCCAATCCGCCGCTCGTTCCTACCCTACCAACAACCACTTCGACGCGGACATCGTCCGGCGCGAGTCCCGCCATTTCGACGGCGGCCCGCACCGGCACGGTTTTTCCACTCGTAACGGCTCCTATCGGCGCGGGCCCCATCTCGACGAAATTCACGCGATCCCAAACCCGCCGCACGCGCGCGTTCCAGGACGCCCGCTCGCGCGCCTTTTCGAAATTGCCGGCGCGCAGACCCACGAAAGCCTCGTGGGCGGGTGCGTACAGCCGGTCGTTGTATTCGGTCACCATGCGCCGCGCGTCATACCGCGGCGTAATGTTCATAATGCACCGCTTGACCCGGCGCATCCATTCGGTGGAACTGCCGTGCTCCCGGCGATCGTAGAACATCGGAACGATTTCGTTTTCGAGCAGATAATAGATAGCGCTCGCGTGCAGGCCGTCCTGATCGTCCGAATATTCCTCCCGGTCGCCGATCGCCCAGCCGCCGGATTGCTCATATATCTCATCGAACCAGCCGTCCAAAATGCTAAGATTCAGCACGCCGTTCATGGCGGCTTTCATGCCGCTGGTGCCGCACGCTTCTTCTCCGCGACGCGGCGTGTTCAGCCAAACATCGACGCCCTGAACCATCTCCCGCGCCGCTTTCATGTCGTAATCCTCCAGAAAAACGACGTACTTCCAGAGTTCCGGATCGCGCGAAAGGGCCACGATTTCGCGGATGAATGTCTTGCCCGGCTGATCTCTCGGATGCGCCTTGCCGGCGATTATGATCTGCACGGGGCGTTCGCGGTCGCGCAGGATTTTCTTGAGCCGCTCGACGTCGCGAAACAGTAGCGTGGCGCGTTTATAAGTTGCGAACCGCCGCGCGAAACCGATGGTGAGCGCATTCGGGTCGAGCACTTCGGACGAATACCGCAACTCCGCCGCCGCCGCTTTCCGCCGCGACGCCGACGCCGTTTGACGGTCGCGAATGAACGCAATCAGCCGCCGCTTCCGCCTCCGGTGCGCCTCCTGCAATTCTTCGTCGGGGATCTCCTTCACCAGCTCCCAGGTTTTCAAATCGCCGTGGCGCTCGCGCCAGTCGGGCTCGAGATACTGGTCGTAAATGTCGGCCAGATCGCCGTTCAGCCAGCTCGGCAGATGCACGCCGTTGGTTACCGACGTTATGGGCGTTTCGCTCACCGGCAACTCGGGCCAAAGGGCATGCCACATCTCGCGCGATATTTCGCCGTGCAGCGTGCTCACGGCATTCCTGTACGCCGAAGTGTTGATGGCTAAAATAGCCATCGAGAACCGCTCGCCGCGGTCCGCCGGATTGCGGCGCCCGAGCGCCATGAAGCTGTCGAATTCGACGCCCGCATCCCGACAGTAATCGTGAAAATAGTGATGCATCAGGCCGACATCGAAGATGTCGATTCCGGCGGGGACCGGCGTGTGCGTGGTGAACACGTTATTGCAGCGCGTTGCTTCCACGGCCTCTTCAAAGTTCAGCTTGTGCGTCTCGATGAACAGGCGGACGCGCTCGAGCGCCAGAAACGCCGAGTGCCCCTCATTCATGTGAAACACCGAAGGCTTCATCCCGATCGCCTCGAGCGCCCGCATGCCGCCAATGCCGAGCACAATCTCCTGGCGGACCCGCTTATCGTTATCGCCCCCATAAAGCTGGTCGGTGATGCTTCGGTCCTCCGCCAGTGAGTTTTCGGGGAGGTTCGTATCGAGCAGAATCAGCTTCACCCGTCCTACTTCGATCGCCCAAACCTGAATCGCCACCGGACCGCTGGGCAGATTCACGGAGACGCGTATTGGCTTATCGTTCGCGTCCCGCACCGGTCTGATCGGCAGCGTGTAGAAGTCGTTTTCGAGATATCGTTCCTGTTGCCAGCCGTCCGGATTCAGAAATTGACGGAAATAGCCGAGTTGATAGAGAAGACCCACGCCCACCAGAGGCAGGTCGCAATCGCTCGACGACTTCAAATGATCGCCCGAGAGAATTCCAAGTCCTCCCGAATAGATCGGCAGGCACTCGGTCAGCCCGTATTCCGCGGAGAAGTACGCGATCAGCTTATTATCCGCGCGGGGCGTGGTCTTCAACTGCGAATCGTAGCGCTGGCAGGCGAGCGTATACTGCGCCAGGTACCGGGGATCGGTGGCGGCGCGTTCGAGGGTCGTCTGCTTCACGCGACCAAGCATCACGACCGGGTTGTAGCCGCACTCTTTCCAAAGAACCGGATCGAGGCGCCGGAACAGCGCTCGGATTACGGGATCCCAGCTCCAAATGATGTTATACGCCAGCTCGGAAAGCCGGGAAAGGGATGTCGGCAAGGCCGGACGCACCAGGAACTCGCGAATCGGTTGGATATGAAAAGGCATTGGGTCGAGAAGTACTATTTTACAGTAAGACCATGCGAACCGGCGCTAGTGGATCGCATCGACGCCCGCCGGCGATCTCCGTTCCGGCATGAATCCGGCTGAAAACGGTTCAGAAGTCGAACACGCTAAGATACTCACCATGGAGAACTTTCGCGAATTCAATGCCGGCCCCGATCCGTTCGGCCGCACTTGGCACGTCCTGTTCAAGTGGCTGCAAACGGCTATTTCCTTGCGCCACAGCGATACGGTCGACGTGAAGTTCGTTCTATCCGATGGGCATTCCGAAATGCAGAAGACGGTTGCAATACGGCACATCGATCTCCTCAACCTTGCGGGGAAAACCGGACGGAAGACGACCGATTCCTGGTGCTCCCGGTTGGCAATGCTGCATCTTCAGCACGCAATCATATCGGGGGAGGACATGGAGAAAGATATCGTCACGCCATCTCCTGTAGAACTGGCTGCCTATGACGCGAAATATCAGAAATGGGCCGAAGATCAAGTGAGGACGAAGCGAGGAGCGGCATAACCCGGCGCGCCAAGAAAAAAGGTGCGATCTCGTAAGATCGCACCCGCCAACGCTGCTTGCCTGACGAAACTACCGTCGTTTTCCGGTACCGAACCCAGTTTCATTCGCGCCTGTAAGCGCGAAATCGATCATTGGGAACGCTCGGGATTCCGTTGGTGCAACCTTGCAAAGTGGCCGTCGAGGGTTGGGTGAGAACGAAACGCTAAGACGGACCCGCTTTATCCAAGCTGCCACGGCGCACTGTCGAAATAAGCCGGCCAAGCAGGTTAAAGGGAACCGCGGTTGTGACTGAGACGGTATTCGTTCCACCTGTGTTACCCATGACTCCGGATCCCGTTCCGGTTCCGGTTCCACTGCCCGAACCGGAACCGCCGCTGCCCGACCCACTACCTGTCCCGCCGGTTCCCGTGCCACCGGTCCTTGTACCGCCCGTGCCCGTGCCGCCAGTGCCAGTCGAACCGGAGCCGCTTGTACTCGGCAGATTATCCGTGACGTTCTGGGTCACGATGTCGGTACCCATAGCCTTCAGCGTGTAACTTCCGCTCAAGCTGGCAACCGTGCAGCCCGAGCCCTGAAGGATCCGCGCAAAATTAGAACCGCGCCGGAATTGGCGCCCTGAGTGGTCGAGGCCACGTTTTCGAGTCCCGTCACGGCGCCGGTTCCGCTCGTGCCACCGCCGAAAAGTCATTGATCGATGTCGCGGAGGGCCCCGTCGTGGACGTATTTAAGGGTGCTGCTTGCTGGCACCGGAACCAGACTGCAGGAGGTCGATTTCAGTTGCGTTGTTCGTGCCATTGCCGCCGCCTTCGGCGAGAAAACCGGTTAAGGTCGCCGTCGTGCCCGCGGTCGTCGGGCTGCCGGTTGCGGCAGTTGTGCCCGTGGCGCTGGTAGTCGTCGCCCGTCGCGGTTGAACTGCCGGAAACCATGGGCCGCCGAACAGTGGACCAAACGTTAGTTACTCTTTGCACTCGTCCCGATGCTGCGGGTGAAGATAGACGAGGCGCAATGAAAAGAGATAACAATTTACGTTTTTACAAATCAAAGCACGGCCGAGCTTTAATCCTCGGACGCGCCAACCACGATTGAAAGCCGCGCGTTGTCCGCGAGCGCCAGCAGTTCGACCCGGTCCAGCAACAAGGTCCGGCCCGCGTCGATTGCCAGCGAGGTCGTGTTTGTCTCGATCATCACGTTTACTGTTTGCGTGCCGATCGCAGGCACGTCGAACAGCAAGTGCTTTCGGCGCGTCGCCACTTTGACGAGCGTTAGCGGTTTTCCATCCGCCAGTGCGGCGGCCCGCCGCAGCATGGCATCCGTTCCTTCCATGGCTTCCACGGCGACGCACGCCCGCCCCGAGATCGCCACGCTTTGGCCAACATCCAAGCCCGCTAGCGCACGAGCGATACGCCGCCCAAACTCGATATCCGCCAGTTCTTCCGCGTTCGGTTTACGTTTGGTCAGGACTCCTTCAGCCGCCAGCAGCGGCTTAAGGAGAGCTGTCGAATCCAGAAGCTGAATGCCCTCCTGTTCCAAGACCTTCGCAACGCCGCCGATCAAGCCATCCGTGTTCTTACTCGGGAGGGAAGCTAGTAGCTTGAATAAGCGCCAATCCGGGCGGATCGAAGAGAATATCTTGACATGTTTAACCTGTCCCGCCATCATGATCCGGTCGATACTTTCCGACTTACAAATGCCGATCAACTTACTTAGTTCTCCCAAGGAGATCCAGTAACATCGCAATGCCAGCGCTTCCACCTCCGGCGCCGCTTCTTCCTTGATCGCGATAACAATAACTTCATCGCCCATCTTGCGCGCGCTCTCGAGCGCCAGAATCGGGAAGCGTCCATTGCCGGCGATCAGGCCGTACTTCATCCTTTGATAACACCGCGCTCGGAAGCCGCAATGAAGCTCAACAACTCGGCCAGTTCGGGAGTCTCGGGTATTTCTTCCCGAATGCGCGCGATCGCCTGAGTGGTGTTTAGCTTCGAATGCGTCAAGAGCCGGAACGCGGTTTGCAGCCCTTCAATGCTCCGGCTCGAAAAACCGCGCCGCTCGAGCCCCGTCCGGTTCGCTCCGAATACGCGAATCGCGCGCTCGCTCACGGTGCTCGAAAACGGCATGACGTCCTGAGTCACCACGCTGTAACCGCCCACAATTGCATGCCTGCCGATGCGGCAGAACTGGTGCACTCCGGAAAACGCTCCGATCCACGCCCAGTCTCCGACCAGCACATGCCCGGCGAGCGTCACGCCATTCCCGAGAGTCGTATTGCCGCCGAGCTGCACATCGTGCGCGACGTGCACGTAAGCCATCAATAAATTTTCGTCGCCAATGCGCGTGACCAACCCCCCGCCCTGGGTGCCGCGATGAATGGTCACGAATTCGCGAATGTTGTTGCGGTTTCCGATGCGCGTTTCGGAGCGCTCCCCGCGATATTTGCGATCCTGGGGAGCCGCGCCGATGGTTGAATACGGATAAAGCAGGTTATCTTCGCCAATCCAGGCTGGCCCTTCACAATACACGTTGGCCATCAGCCGCGTTCGCGCGCCAATCTCGACTTCCGGCCCGATCACGCAAAGCGGGCCGATTTCGGCCGTCTCGTCGACGCGCGCCTGGGGATCGACGATGGCGGTGGCGTGAACCGGCATCTACTCGGCGGGAGCTTCGCCGTCGCCTGGCACTTTGTCCTGCAGCTTGCACATGACTTCCGCTTCGGCCACGAGCACGCCGTCGACGGTCGCGCGCCCCTCCATCTTCGCGACCGCGCCCTTGCGCTTGATCACCTTCAATTCGAGGCGGAGCTGGTCGCCGGGCACCACGGGCTTTCGGAAACGCGCTCGATCGATGGACACCAGGAACACCAGCTTGCTCGCGCGATCCGGAATGCTGCCCAGAATCAGGACGCCGCCCGCCTGGGCCAGCGCTTCGACAATCAACACGCCCGGCATTACCGGAAATTCCGGAAAATGCCCGGCGAAGAACGGTTCGTTCCCGGTCACGTTTTTTATACCGACGATTCGATCCGGTTCCAATTCCACGATGCGATCCACGAGCAGCATGGGATAGCGGTGCGGCAGGATCCGGCGAATCTGGTTTATGTCCAGAACGATGTCCATGGGAAGGGCTATTATAGCCGAAGCCCTTATGAATTCCGATCCCGTACTGGCATGGGTACAGTCGCATCGGCCCCAAATCGTTGGGACGATCCGCGCGATGGTCGAGTGCGAATCGCCGAGTGACGATCGGGCGGCGGTGAACCGTTTCGTGGAACTATGCAGCGACCTGGCCGCGCCGGTCGCAAAGGTCAAGTCCGCCCCCGGCGGGAAGTTCGGCAACCACCTGCTCTGCGAATTCCGCTTGCCCGGCGGGAAAAAAAGCGGACAAATTTTAGCGCTGGGCCATTCGGATACCGTATGGCCGCTCGGCACGTTGGCACGCATGCCTTTTCAAGAACGCGATGGAAGGCTTTGGGGACCAGGCGTGCTGGACATGAAGGGAGGCATCGCGTTCTTCTTCTTCGCGGTGGCGGCGCTGCGCGAGCTGGACATTCCGGTGGCGAGCAAAGTCGTGCTGCAATTGAACTCCGATGAAGAGGTGGGCAGCGATTCTTCGCGCGAGTTGACGGAGAAGCAGGCCCGATCGAGCCATGCGGTTTTGGTGTTGGAGCCCGGTACCGGATTGACCGGCAAGCTGAAGACGGCGCGCAAAGGCGTGGGAGATTACCGGGTGAAAGTCCATGGGAGAGCGTCGCACGCGGGCGTCGATTTCAGCGCCGGGGCAAGCGCGATCGTCGAACTCGCGAAGCAGATCGAGAAAATCGCGGCCTTTACCGACGAAAAGCACGGGATCACGGTGAATCCGGGAGTGATCTCGGGCGGAACACGCTCGAACGTGATTGCGGCGGAAGCGGAGGCCCACGTCGATATCCGTGTTCGCCGTCTTAAAGATGCGGCCGCGCTCAACCGGAAATTTCAAGCGCTGAAACCGTTCAACGGCCGGTGCTCGATGGAAGTTTCTGGAGGCCTGAACCGGCCTCCGATGGAGCGGACCGCGGGGATCGTTGCGCTTTTTAAGAAGGCGCGAGCGTTGGGACGCGAGCTCGGCATCGACGTGGAGGAATCGGCGACGGGGGGCGGCTCGGATGGGAACTTCACCGCTGCTTTGGGCGTACCGACGCTCGATGGAATTGGAGCCGTCGGCGAAGGGGCGCACGCGTTGAACGAGAGCCTGCTGGTGGACCGGATCGCGGACCGGACGGCGCTTATTGCGAAGCTGCTGAAGGAATTGCCGGCGCCTTAGAAGCGTTCAAGGAAAGCTCCGCGATGCTTCTTCCGAATATAAAATCGAGTATCCAATCGAGCAAGATCCGGGAGCGCTGGCCCATGCCGGGCATCTTCGAAAGATAGATCGCCCGCCACATGGCCCAGGCGAGAAAGCCGGAGAAATGGCGTCCATAAATCTTGGCGACGCCGGAGTGCCTTCCCACTAAAGCCAGTTCGCCAATGGGAGTGAACACAAACGGTTGCGGCTTCTCCCCGCGGAGGGTCGCGACAATATTCTTCGC
>JBPCKZ010000065.1:0-43515 GCA_051003795.1 Bryobacteraceae bacterium
CGATAGAGCCTCGAGCGCTTCTGGTCGTGCGGCGATTTCAGAAATCGGCTGCACAACATCGGCGTCAGCGTGACCGAAACCACGCCCGAGATCAGAATGGCAACGCAGATGGTTACCGCAAATTCTTTGAACAAACGTCCCAGAATGCCGCCGAGGAACAATACCGGAATGAACACGGCCGCGAGCGATAAAGTCATCGACACGATGGTGAAACTGATTTCCTTCGATCCCTTCAGGGCGGCGGCCATCGGCTTCTCGCCCATCTCCATGTGACGCACGATGTTTTCGAGCATCACGATGGCATCGTCCACGACGAATCCGATCGAGAGAATCAACGCCATCATCGAAAGGTTGTCCAGGCTATAGTCCAACAGGTACATCACAGCAACGGTGCCGATGATCGAGAACGGAAGCGCGAGGCTCGGAATCACGGTCGCCGAAAGATTGCGCAGAAATAAAAAGATCACCATGACGATGAGACCGAGTGTCAGGGCCATGGTGAACTTCACGTCGTTGAACGATTCGCGAACGGTATCCGAGCGGTCGTACAGGATGTCCATCTTGACCGATGGCGGAAGTTCGGCTTTAAACAACGGCAGCAGCTTCTTGATGTTGTCCGTGACCTCCATCGTGTTCGTGCCCGGCTGCCTTTGGATGCCGAGCACGATCGCCCGTTGATTGCCTTCGTGCGTGTAAAACCAGGAAGCCGTCTTGTCGTCCTCGACGCTGTCGATTACTTTCCCCAATTCTTCCAACCTGACCGGCGATCCCTTGCGATACGCCACCACAAGCGATTTATACTGCTCCGCGCTCATTAATTGGCCGGTCGCCATCAGCGTAAACGCGCGCTGCGGCCCGTTGATGGTGCCCGTCGGCAGGTTCACGTTCCAGTTCTTGAGTGCCGTTTCGATCTCATTGATGCCGACCGATCGCGATGCCATCGCGTGCGGATCCATTTGCACGTGAACGGCGTACTTCTGCGCGCCGAGCACCTGTACTTGAGCGACGCCGCTGACCATCGATATGCGCTGCGCGATTCGGGTCTCGGCGTACTCATCGAGCGTCCAGAGCGGAACGGAAGGCGATGTGAGCGCGAGATACAAAATCGGCTGGTCCGCCGGATTGACCTTGGTGAATGTAGGCGGCGTGGGCATGCCTTGGGGGAGCAGACGCGAGGCTTGCGTGATCGCGGCCTGTACATCGACGGCCGCGCCGTCCAAATTGCGGCTGAGATCGAATTCGAGCGTGATCTGCGTCGCTCCCAGCGAGTTGGTCGAGGTCATCGAATCCAGGCCCGCGATGAGCGAGAACTGGTTTTCGAGCGGAGTCGCCACCGCCGAACCCATCGTGTCGGGACTTGCGCCCGGCAGGCTCGCCGTTACCAGCAGCGTCGGGAGATCGACATTCGGCAGATCGCTGACCGCGAGCGAACGGTAGGCGACCATGCCAAAAAGCGCGATGGCGACCATCATCAGGCTGGTCGCGATCGGGCGCTCGATAAAGGTTTCGGAAATATTCATGGACGCACCGGGACCAGGGGATCGGAAGTCAACAGGGCAGCTGCCTCTCTCTTCTTTTTCGAGCGCCCCAGAAACGCCGCCATGTAGGTGTAAACGACCGGCGTAAGATACAAAGTCAGAAGCTGCGAGAAGATCAGGCCTCCGGCGACGGCCAAACCTAGCGGCCGCCGCGCTTCCCCGCCAGCCCCATAACCTAGCGAAATCGGAATGGCGCCGAGCAGCGCCGCCATGCTGGTCATCAGAATGGGCCGGAAGCGCGTCAAGCAGCCTTCATGGATCGCGTCGCGCGGACTCTTGCCTTCGTTCCGCTCGGCGGCCAACGCAAAATCGATTTGCATGATCGCGTTTTTCATGACGATTCCGATCAGCATGATCAAGCCGACAAAGGAATATATGTTGAGGTCCTCGCCGAACACGATCAACGTGAGCAGCGCGCCGAGTCCGGCCGACGGCAGGCCGGAAAGAATGGTGAGCGGATGGATATAGCTTTCATAAAGCACGCCCAATACGATGTAAACCACCGCGATAGCCACCATCAAAAGCAGCGGCAAGTTCACCAGCGAACTCTGGAAGGCTTTGGCAGTTCCCGTGAAACCGGTGGTCATGTTGCCCGGTAGCGTCTTCTCGGCCAGATCGGTAATCTGGGTGACGGCGTTTCCGAGCGCAACACCGGGCTTCAGATTGAAGGAGACCGTCACGGAGGGCAATTGGCCCGAATGGTTGATGCTTTGCGGTCCGGCATTCTGCATGAGCGTGGCCACCGTGCTCAACGGAACGAGTGAACCGTTGTTCGCTTTCAAATAAACCAGCGAAAGCGAATCGGCGTGAGCCTGATATTGGGGCTCCAGTTCCAAAATCACTTTATATTGATTCGTCGGCGCGTACATGGTCGAGATCCAACTTTGCCCGTACCCTTCGTACAACGCGGACTCGATCTGCAAAGCATCCAGGCCAAGCGCGGCGGCTTTGTCGCGGTCGAATTGAACGTTCACCCGAGGGTTGCGCAACTGAAGATCGCTTGTTACGTCCTGAATGATGGGAAGCTTGGCGACGAGCTGCTGGAAACGGTCGCCTTCTAGATACAAGGCTCTGGTATCGGGGCCCTGAATGGTGAACTCGTAGGCGCTTTTCGACATGCGTCCGCCGATACGAATTTGCGGCGGCATCGTCATGAACACGCGCATGCCGAGGAAGCGCGAAAGCTTGGGCCGCAACTCCTCGACCACTTGCTGAGCACTCAACGCGCGCTCTTTTCTAGGCTTCAACTGAACCCACATGCGGCCCGTGTTCTGCCCGCCCATGCTGCCTGCCATGGCGCCCCCGATACTCGACATGAACGTTTCGATGTTCGGATCCTTCTGCATCACCGCGTTGACGCGCTCCTGCAGCTTGCGCATCTCGATGTAGGAGGTGCCTTGCGCCGCTTCCGTGCTGACCTGCAAAGTATCATTATCCTGATCGGGGATGAAGCCTTTGGGCACTTTGATGTAAAGATAGACCGTCGAGGCCAGAACCCCCAGGAACACCACGCCCATTAACGGACGGTAGTTCAGCACCCAACGCAAGCTGCGGTCGTAAATTCCGTTCAGGCCGTGAAAGAACCGGTCCGTGACGCGGTAAAAGATCCCCCTGCGATTCTGCTTCGTTTTTTTGAGAAAACGGCTGCACAGCATGGGCGTGAGCGTCACCGAAACGAATCCGGAAATCAGGATTGCGACGCAAATCGTGATCGCGAACTCGCGAAAAAGCTTGCCCAGGATTCCGCCCATGAACAGGATGGGAATGAAGACGGCCGCGAGCGAGATGGTCATCGAGACGATCGTGAAGCTGATCTCTTTCGACCCTTTGAGAGCCGCTTCGAGCGGTTTCTCGCCCTTCTCCACATGGCGCACGATATTTTCGAGCATCACGATGGCATCGTCCACGATGAAGCCGATCGACAGGATCAACGCCATCATCGAGATGTTATCCAGGCTGAAATCGAGCACGTACATGATCGAGAACGTGCCGACAATCGAAAACGGCAGCGCCATGCTGGGGATCATGGTGGCCGATGCGTTCCGCAAAAAAACGAAGATGACGCCAATTACCAGGCAAAGCGTCAGCCCCATGGTGCGTTGAATATCGGTGAACGCGGCGCGGATATTTTTGGAACGGTCGCCGCGAATGGCGAGTTCGACCGATGGAGGAAGTTGCGCCTGAAAGGTAGGGAGCAGTTTTCGAATTGCGCTGGTGACCTCGATGGTGTTGCTGCCCGGTTGGCGCATCACCGCGAGGTTGATCGCCTTGCGAACGCCCTCGGGATACACCAGCCAGGAGGCGGTCCGGTCGTCTTCCACGCTATCGACCACGCGCGCGATCTCTTCGAGGCGCACCGGCGTGCCATTTTTCCACGCCACAACCATCGGCTTGTACTCCGACGCGTTCATCAACTGCCCGTTCGCCTGCACGTTGAACTGCGTGTTGGGGCCGTACAGGGTTCCCGTCGGAAGATTGATGTTCCAGTTTTGGATGGCGGCCGCTACTTCGTTGATCCCGATCTTCCGCGAAGCCATTTTGCGGGGATCCACCTGCACGTGAACGGCGTACTTCTGCGGGCCGAACACATTCACCTGCGCGACTCCGTTGATCATGGAAATGCGCTGGGCCACCAAGGTCTCGGCGTATTCATCCAGCTTATAAATCGGAATGGCCTCGGACATCAGGCCGAGAAACATGATGGGCGAATCGGCCGGATTCGATTTCCGGAATGACGGCGGATTCGGCATGCCGGGCGGCAGCAGCGTCATGGCTTCGGCAATGGCGGTCTGCACGTCCACCGCGGCCCCGTCGATTTTGCGATTCAAATCGAACTGCAGCGTGATCGACGTGCTGCCGGTCGAATTGACCGACGTCATGGAATCGAGCCCGGCAATGGTTGTGAACTGCCGTTCGAGCGGGGTGGCGACCGCGGCCGCCATGGTCGCCGGGTCCGCTCCGGGCAGGCTGGCGGAAACGCCGATGGTCGGGAAATCGACGTTCGGCAGATCGCTGACCGGCAATGCGCGATACGACACCACGCCGAACAGCGCGATACCGAGCATCAGAAGGCTGGTTGCGATGGGACGCCGGATGAAAATTTCCGAGATGTTCACGCGTTTACCCCTTGCGGCCTTTTTGGCTCCGGCCTGCCGGCGGACGAACCTGAACCTTCATTCCCGGCGCTAGCCGCAACTGCCCCTCCGTTACCACCGTCTCGCCGGGCGACACCCCGCTCTCGATCACCGTATCCTGATCGATGCGCGCCCCGGTGGTGATAGGGCGGCTCTCCACCGTGCGATCCCCCTTGACCACAAACACGTAATTTCCTTCCTGCCCGGTCTGCACGGCTTGATTAGGTACCACAATCGCGTTCGGTTGCGTCGTGAGCCGCAGCAATACGCGCACGAATTCGCCGGGCCAAAGCTTTCTGTCGGAATTGGGAAACGTGCCTTTCAGCTTGATGGTTCCGGTGGTTGTATCCACGTTGTTATCGATGAAAGTGAGCACGCCTGTCTCTTTATCCGAAGGGTCATCCTGCGGCGTCGCCACCACCGCGAGCTTGCCGCGCTCCATATATTTTTTCACATCCCGCAGTTGTGCTTCCGGCACGGAAAAAGTGACGTAGATCGGCTGGACTTCGTTGATCACCATGAGTTCGGCCCCGTTCGCCGCGACCACATTCCCCTGCTTGATCGTAAGATTGCCCGTGCGGCCGCCGATTGGCGAACGGATCGTCGTGTACCCGAGCATCACCTTAGAATTTTCGATTTGCGCTTCCGAGGACCCGATCTGCGCCCTCGCGCTTTCAATCGCCGCGAGATCGGCATTCACCGCCTGCGTTACGGCGTCGGCGTTGCTGCGAATCTGCTCGGTCTGATCTTTCGAAACCACGCCCTCGGTTTGAAGATTCTGATAGCGTCCGGCTTGGGCCGATGCGTATTTTAACTGAGCCCGGTCTCGTGCTAGGTTGGCCTCGGCCTGCTGGAGCAGCGCTCGATCCCGGGCAAGGTTGGCCTGCGCTTGTTGCAACTGCGCCTGGTAGGTGCGAGGGTCGATGGTGAAAAGCAGATCGTTCTTCTTTACGTAGTCCCCTTCGTGAAAGTGGACCTGGGTCAATTCACCGCCCACTTGCGCTTTCACGGAAATCGAGGAATACGCTTCGACGTTGCCGATCACCTGAATATCGACCGGCACGTCTTTGGTGACTACTTTGGCGACGCTGACCGGCACATCGCCGCCAAAACCTTTTTTGCCGGACTTGCTGGAGGGGGAAACCGAACTCTTCGCGCCACAGCAGCTAAAAACCAGGCAAGCGGTTATAGCTGACGCCAGACAAACGTAGGCTCTCGGTTTCAATCGTTAGAGTTTATCGCTTCCTTGAGTATTGGCGTTCGCGGGATGAAGAAGGTTACAAGACGGGTCTTGCGCCTAGCGTCTTCTCCCGCCGCCGAACCGCCTTCCTCCCGATGACGGAAAACTACGCGGCATGGATCGGGAAGATCCAAAAGTCGAGCCGCCCGAGCGCGACGGCGATGCGTTGGGCCGGTAAGTGGACCCGCGGCTCTCGTATTGCGAGCCGCGGTAAGTCCCGCCTTGCGTGGAATACTTCGATGAGCTGTAGGTACCGCTATTCCGAACGTACTGGCTTCCGGCATAGCGGGATTGCGTGAAGGTTCCGTGCGTGCCGTACTTCGGAACGCTCGTCGTCGTGCCGCTGATCGTGTCGTGACCGAAGTAGGTTTGCCCGGTCCGTTGAGCGGCCTGGTATCCCCCGTACTCAATCACGCTCGGCGGACGGTATTGATGCGCCCAAAGCAACTCGCGCATGATCAAGTATTGCGGTAAAAAGGTCCAGAACGTGCCGCCATCGCGGTGCTCCCAGTACCCGTATTGATTCGATACCTGGGACGGAGGAGCGACATAAGCAAAGCCCGGCGGCTGGGCCGTGCGCGTCGCTTCGGAATCGTATTTGCCCGCGTCCTTGTGCTCAAGGGTCATGCCGAGCTTGTCTTCCACGGAGGCGTAAGTGGATTGGGGCACGCTAACCCACTTTTCGTCCGAAGTGGTTTCGGCTTTCTTCGCCTCAACGTCGATCAGGTGCGTGCGGATAGTTTTGATTTTCTCGTTGTAGTCGCGCGATTCGCCGCCGCGGCGAACTTCGAGGTCCACGAGCACCTTGTCCCAGGAATCGTAGAGCTGACCGGTTAAATTCTTGAGTTGGTCGATCTGAGACGGGAGTTCGATAGCTTGGCGGACGGGATCGGGGCGCAAAACGGTAGTCTCTCCGCCGGCGAGCTTCCGCGCCTGTTCGGCCTCATCTTTCACGGCATCGAGACGCTGTTCGAGATCCGCTTTTTTCTCTGGCCAATCGCTTTCAGCGTTCTGTACGGTCGCGACGATCGGCGCGAGATCGAGCGATTTCAGCATGGGCTTGGCGTTCTCCCATCCGCGCGCCTCATTCTGCGCGCCGGACGCCTCAGCCAACGCCGCCCCGCGGGAATTCTTTTCCTCACGCAATAGCCGCTCGGCCTGCTGACGGGTCCTGGAATGATTTTCTTTGCGGAGCTGCTGCAGCTCCGTCATTTCTTTTTGGGCCGAAGCGAGATCGGCTGCCGCGCGATCCATCCGTTCCGGCAGAATCGCGCCCAGCACGGGATCGGCTTGGGCTTCGCGGCTCACATCGGCCTTCGCCGCCGCAAACTGCGATTCGGCTTTTGCCAACTCCTGCCGCTCCGCATCGATTTGCCCGCGTAAGTTCCGGGGCAGACCGCCCAGACCGGCAAAAAGCACGACTGCGATCAGAATCATCAACGTGATTGCGATCGATCCCAGCGCGCGTTTACTCATATTCGTCACCCACCCCGATAGACGGTAATGTCTCCCGGGTTTACCTCTTGCAAGACTACTCCCGAGAACGGCTCGCCTTGCGGCTTTTTGACATACAGAAAACGCTTGCCGTTTTCTTCCTGAAAATCCCAACGGTACATTCCCGCGCCGATACCCTGCCCGTCGCGGAATTCGCCAACCTCGCGGCTGGCCCGATACATCCAAACGATTCCGTCGAATTCAAACGAGTCGGCGGCATTCTGGCGTTCATCCATCGCGGCCAGATCCTCTTCGGTCAGGCCCAACTGATCGAGCGTCCGTTTTTTGCCGTCGAGCGCCGCCCGCACTTCGACATCCTCGTCGGCGAAAACTTCGATGTAAACCCGCCGCTCGCGATACGCGCCGCTCAACTCAAACCACTGCTTGTTACCGGCCTCATACTCCTTATGACGATCCGCCGTGAAATCGATGTCGGTAAGATCGTCGCCCGCGCCCGCAATCGAAACGGTGTCGCCCACGCGCGCGTCCCCGATCTTGAGACTCGCGAGATCCTGCCGCGGTTGCGCCGGTTCCGATTTTTTGAAGAACATGGTCAACACCCACGCGAGCAACGCGCCAAGAATGGCGACCGTTGTCAGCGTAATCATTTACTGCCCTGGCGGCAGAGACTTCGGAATATACGGCTGCTGAAGCTTTTTCTCGTTCTTCAATGCGGCGAGTTCGTCGTCCACGCTGTGTCCGCCCAACTGGGCGAACTGGCTCTCCAGCTCGTCGTCTTTGCCGGCGGAAGCCAAGGTCTGAAAGGCTTTGGCGAAAGCCTCTTCGCGGGAGACGGACTCTTCAAACGTGCCGAGAGCGGCGAATGCGTTGTCGGCGCTTCCCACGCCCGCCAGAGCTTCGGCCACTTTCCGCTGCGCCTGCGCCGCATTCTTGCGGGCCACCAACGTCGTGGCGGTGCGTTCGGCTTCGTCAATCTTGCGCTTGAGCTCGACCACCTGATTCTTGAGGGTCTCGCTAGCTTGCCGCGCGGAATCGACCGACGCCTGCATCGAATTCACTTGCTTATCGCTCTCCCCTTTGCGGACCAGAGCCTTCTTCGCGAGGTCTTCGTTCCCGGCGTCGAGGGCCGCGCTTGCCCGGTCTTTCCACTCTTGAGACTGCCGCGCGTATTTCTGATATTCCGCTTCCAGGCGATTGTGATTGCTCATCGCCATGGCCGAGGCGCGAACGGCGTTGTTCAGCTCGTTGCGCATGTCGAGCACGGTCTGTTTTACGGTCGCCTCGAAGGTCGCGGATTCGACCGCGCTCATTCCTTGATTGACTTGGCCCCGCGCCACGCGGCCGCCGCGGTTGAAAACGTCTGAAAGGAAGCTCATTGTATTTTCCAGGTTTCTTAGGAGATCAAGCGGCGGGCTTCGACCACGTCCGCCAACAGAAAATGCACGCACGACAAGATATCGTCTTCGTCTTCGGCGCCAATGTTTTGCAGCTTGCAGAAATTGCTAAGGGCGATGGCGACATTTCCCTCCCCAACATCGTAAAGCTGAAAATGAGAGGTCGAAATTCCATTGTCGCCCGCCAGCATCTTGCGCATCAATTCCGGCGTTATGGACTTCGATGGAACCACGGTGCAATTCAAGGACAGGAAAAGAATTTCCCCTTCGAGAACCGCTTGCGCGGCCACGCCGCTATCCACTTCGCGAATCCGCCACACGTTCGGCCGCGGTTCGGAAACGTCGTAACCATTCTCGGCCAAAAGCTGGCCGACGCGATGCGCGTTTATCGTTTCAGTTTCTGGCATAGGCGGTTTCCCGTTCGATCCCTCATTCATGATACGAATTTGCCCTCCGGGAAGTTCAAACGCGAAAGTGATCCGGTCGCCACTGCGCGATGGCGGTCTTGATCTGCTTGGAATTCCAGTTGTTCGACAGAGCCTTCTCCACCAAAGCCGGCAGTTCCGGGTCGGATGCGAATCGTAGCGCCACCAGTTGGGATTCCGTAAGATCGCCGATCCTCGAACGCAACGATTCGGGCAGCACGGTCGCGAGGCGCGAACGCTCTTCGAGGCGTATAACCCGATCCTGGGCCTTCAGTGGATACAGGCGAGCTTTAAGCGCCGTCAGAAAACCGCAGACAGCCAAAATTAGCAGCACTATCGCGGGCAGGCCAGGGTCGCGTATCGAGTTCCAGATCGCGAGGCCAATCGCGATCAGCAACATCGGCAGAAGGAAGAAATGCACCGGTGGGTCCCACCGCGTGTGGTTTGCGTAACTCTGGGATCCCGCTGCGCTCATCTGTTCCATAGCCTCTCCATGTGAAACATCCTATTATGGCCTATGTTGACGATCCTCTGCCTCGCGAGTTACGAAAAAGGCCATGAATTCCTGCGGGAGTGCAAGCGGCAGGGCGCCCGGGTGTTCCTGCTCGCGTCGCTCAGCCTGAAGGAGAGCGCCCACTGGCCGGTCGAAAGCATCGACGAGATTTTCTACATGCCGGATGCGGCAAAGGTTTGGAATCGTGACGACACTCTGAACGCGGTCAGCTATGTGGCGCGAAACCAGGCGATCGACCGGATCGTTCCGCTGGACGATTTCGATTTGGAAATGGCCGCGGCCTTGCGCGAGCACCTGCGCATACCGGGAATGGGCGAGACCGCTACGCGCTATTTCCGCGACAAGCTTGCCATGCGGATGAAAGCCGTTGAATTAGGGCTGCGGGTGCCCGATTTCATCCATGTGCTCAATCACGAGCGGGTACGCGGCTTCCTCGAACGCGTGCCGCCGCCGTGGATGCTGAAGCCGCGATCGATGGCGGGAGCGATCGGCATCAGGAAGATCGCGAGCGCGACGGAATTTTGGCCGGTTGCGGATGCGTTAGGCGATCGGCAGTCGCATTATCTTCTCGAACGATTTGTGCCGGGCGATATTTTCCACGTCGATTCGATCGTCTTCGACGACCGCATTGTATTCGCGGCGGCCAGCCGCTATGGGAATCCGCCGATGGAGGTTTCTCACGAGGGCGGAATATTTACGACGCGGCTGATCGAACGCGGCGCGGAGCCGGAGCGCGCACTGTTGGCGATGAATGAAAAGCTGTTGACCGGGATGGGTCTGCGGCGAGGGGTTTCGCACAGCGAATTTATCCAGGGGCGGGATGGCGAGCTGTATTTCCTGGAGACTTCGGCGCGCGTGGGGGGCGCGAACATAGCCGAGATGGTGGAAGCGGCGACGGGCGTGAATCCGTGGGCGGAGTGGGCCAAGATCGAGTTCGCGCAGGAGTATCGCGTGCCGCCGATTCGCAGGGATTACGCGGGGCTCTTGATTTCGCTCGCGCGGCAGGAGAAGCCGGATACTTCGGCGTACAACGATCCGGAAATTGTCTGGCGGATGGATAAGCGGCATCATGTGGGACTGATTGTGAAGTCGCCGGATTGGAAGCGGGTGAAGGAGTTGATCGAGAGTTACGAAACGAGGGTGCGGAACGATTTTCATGCGAGCGCGCCCGCCCCGGAAAAGCCGTCGGAATAATGTGGTCCCCAATTACCGGTGTAGGTGGGGGTGAGGCCTTGCCAGCTCGCCATCGTGGACGTGCGGATGCGCGCGGATCAGCCTCGCGCTTTCGAGTAGCTTGTAGTCGTGCAGGATTTCGAGCGGAGTCCCATTGGCCAGCAAGTTGCCGTTCTGGAATACAAAGCAGCGGTCCGCGATGTCTTCCACCGTGTCGAGGTCGTGCGTCGCCGTAATCACCGTCTTCGTTCCGCCGCCCCAGGAGATCAGAAACTCCAAAATCTGGTTCTGGCTGCGCGGGTCCAGGGCGGCGCTCGGCTCATCGAGCAGCAGCACTTCGGGATCGAGGATCAGCACCGACGCGAGCGCCACCCGCTTCTTTTCCCCACCCGAAAGTCGATGCGGAGGCCGGTCCTTCAAATGCGCAATATTCATGGTTTCGAGAATCTTGCCTACCTCGCCGCGAATGCGCTCCTTGGGCCAGCGGAGCTGCAGCGGCCCGAAAGCGATTTCGTCGAACACGCTCGGATTAAACAATTGAACGTCGGGATTCTGAAAGACCAGTCCGACGCGGCGCCGGAAATCGAACGAGAAGCGCTCGTCTTCGAGGCGCTCTTCGGTAATGCTCTCGCCGCAAAACGAAATCTCTCCCTGCTGCGGGAAATACAGTCCGGCGAGCAGTCGCAAGAGAGTGGATTTTCCGCAGCCGTTGGCGCCCAACAGCGCGACGCGCTCGCCCTGTTGCACGGCCATCGACACCGCGTTCAGCGCCGTGACCTGGTCATAGCGGTACGTCACGCTCCGAACGTCAAACGCGTTTACCTCCCCAGCCACGCCGCAACTCCCGCCACTCCCGCCAGCGCGCCCAGACGCACCCAATCGCTCGGCTGCATGCGCAAATCGTCGAGTAATCGGACTTCTCCACGGAATCCGCGGGCTTGCATCGCCGTGTGAACGTCGCCGCTCAGTTGAAACGTCTTGCCGAGCAGCACGCCGATACTCGCCGCGGCCAGCCGCCGCCGGTCGGGGCTCTCCAGCGTGCCCACCAGCCGGCTTTGCCGCGATTCGAACATATCCCGCGCCGTTTGCAGCAGCAGGAAAATATAGCGATATGTCATCCCGAGAATCGCCACCAGAACGACCGGCACGCGAAAAAATCGTAGCGACCGGAGCACGTGCGTCCACAGCGTCGATAGGATGAGCAGCATCGAGAGAGTTGCGGCGGTCTCAACCCGCAGGATCAAGAATGCGGCGCTGGTCAAGCCCTGATGGGTTATCGGCCAGCCCAATAGCGGGAGCCGGTACAAGATAAGACCTGGAGTAATGAAGATAGCGGGTATGGCGATGGCTCCGCTGAACGCGAAGGCCGCGATCCAAGCGCGTGTCGCGAGCGTTCGTAGAGAGATGCGGGACAGCAACGCGAGCACAACCGCAACCGCGAACAAAGCCAGCAAGACGCGGAGGCTGTGGACCGCGGTCGCGGCCAGGATCAACGCCAGCAAGCCCGCCAGCTTGACGCGCGGATCGAAGCGTTGCAGCAGTCCGTCCGCGCGCGCTATCCGCTCGGCAAATAGCGCGTGCTCCATGGCTTCGAGCAATCCCGCGACGGTTCGCTCGACAAAGCCTTTGCGCCGCTTGCGGCCGCGCGAAAGCAGCCACCTAAATACCATGACGCTCAGGAAGATCATGGCAACGCCGGCAATGGCGGAGACGAAATACCCGAACGACGCGCTGGGGATGAAGCCCGGCGCGTACCGGGCGAGCGGCGCGCTCCACAGAGTGGAAAGACTCGCCAGCCCCCGCGGCGGATGGGCGAAATCCCGCACGCTCCACTCCCCCCAGGCAGTGCCCGCGGCCAGAATACCCAGCGGTGTCAGGACAAGCAGGATCGCAAGTCCGGCCCACAGCTTTCGCGCGGTGGGCCATGCGGCGGATGCTTGGGGTCGCGGGAGGGGATCGTCGCGGTCGGGCGCGTCCGATGCCGTTACTTTGAGCAGTCCCGGGTCGGCGCGCTGCAAATAAGCGACGACCCCGCCCGAAACGATCGCCTCCGCGAATCCGGCTAGCGTGAGATGCCCCAGCATCATCGCGGGAATGGAAACGCTAAGCGGGTAGGGCGCATAGAGCGGCGCGCCGGATGCATCGTGGAACAGGATGGGCTGAATGCCGAACTCAATCGCCGCGAAGAGGGCCGACACGTTGATTGCGCCGTAACCGGCCACGGCCGTCGCGAACATCCGGCGCGTGGATGTAATGCTCGATCCGCGCGCGACGATCCGATAGATGGCGTATGCGGTAATCGAGCCAACCACGGCCATATTGAAGCAATTCGCGCCGATGGCCGTAATGCCGCCATCGCCGAAGAAAATCGCCTGGATGAGGAGCGCGATGGAAATCGCGAGCATGGAAGCCCAGGGCCCGAGTACAACGGTGGCGATTCCTACTCCCACCGCATGGCCGGTCGTTCCGCCCGGAAGCGGGAGATTGAACATCATCACCACGAAGGAGAAAGCCGCGAAGACGGAGAGCAACGGGATCAGGCGCGTACTCAGCAGCTTCTTAACACGCTGGAGCGCGACATACCAGAACGGGCCGGCGGCGGCATAAAGCACGGCGCAGGTCGAGGGACTGAGATAGCCGTCGGGTATGTGCATCGCGCTCTGCTCCACGACAATAGCACGGTTGTAATTTTAGTATGGCTGCGCGGTACGGACGTAAAATGCGGTTAAGGAGAATTTATGGAACACGAGCACGAACACACTCATGACCATGCGCACGAGCATAAGCACGTGCACGAGCATTTGCACACGCATGGCGGCGAGACGCACGCGCATCCCCACGACCATGTGCACGTCCACGAGCATGAGCACATCCACACGCATCCTCACGTGAACGGGGCGGAGCATCAGCACGCGCCGAATGAAGTGCCCCACGATCACATGCACCCGAATCACGAGAGCGAGCCGCACGAGCACAAGCACTAGCCGGCGGATGTCCGCTCGTTGGGAGCGGGCAATCTGATTCACGAATCGTCAGAAGAAATCGAAAGGCTTCCTTGGGGAGGTAAGCGCGGGACAGTCCTGAGGTTATATCGGAGCGGTCACGTAGGCGGAAGCGTTGTTCGGCCTTCGCTCGCCATGCGGCGACATTCCCGGTCGGGGACTTCGTCGAGAGCCTTATTTATCTTTGCCACGAGAGTCCCTGAAAGGATTCAGTCGTTCTCTCCTTACCGATCGAATGCAAACCCGTGCGGCCGAGATCTGCCTAGAGATCAGTGCCGGCGCTCCGGGATCATCTCAATTGCCCTCAGCCACGCCTCCACCAGTGCAGGCCATCGCGTGATAGGAAACTTAGTGGGACGCAGCCCAAAGGCGTGCTTCCCTTCCGCGTATAAATGCATCTCTACGGGAACGCCGGCATTCTTCAGTGCAATGTAATAAACCAGCGAGTTGTTGACACTGTCCACGGGATCGTTCTCGGCCTGCAGCAAGAAGGTCGGTGGCGTCTGTCGGCCGACAGGAATATCCGGATTCAACTCAAATCGCTGTTTGGAAATCCAGAGGTGTCCCGGATAAAGGGCCACTGCGAAATCCGGGCGGCAGCTTACGTTGTCTGCCGCATCTGCATCGGGATACAAACGCTTGTTGAAGTGCGTGCTGATATCCGCCGCCAGATGCCCGCCTGCCGAGAATCCAAGTACGCCGATCTTGCGCGGATCGATATGATACCCCGCGGCGCGAAAGCGGACCAGTCCCACTGTTCTCTGCGCATCTTCGAGCGCCATCGGGGCTTTCGGTTTTATCTGACGGCGTCCATCCCCATGCATCCCCGAGTTCGGGACGCGGTACTTCAAGAGCACACAGGTGATCCCCTTTGAGGTCAGCCAATCACACACCTCCGTTCCTTCGAGATCGATCGCCAGGACGTAATAGCCGCCGCCAGGAAATACGACTACCGCAGCGCCAGTATTGTTACTCTTTGGCGAATAGACTGTCATCGTGGGGCGTGAGACGTTGTCGACCTCTCCCGGTTCCGGCATCGTTTCGGTGTTGGCTGGCGGCCCAAACTGCGCGTCAGGCGGAGTTCCTGGCCATATCGGCATTTGTTTGTGCCCCCGGGATGGCTGCCAAGCAGTCTGCTGCGCGCTCAGAACGCCAAACTCAAACACAACACAGAGAGCAAAGATCAAACGCTTCATCGCATTTCCCACAGTCATCATAAAGCCGCATCGCGCTATTCGGAAACTGAGGCGGAGGGATTCTACGACAGATAGCTCCTCCTTGACGCCGCGGCGTTTACCGGGAAGGGCGTGTTTCGGGAACTGCCTCCGAAAGAAAATGGCCGCGGAAAGAGACAGGGCGGCTCTCTAACCCAGGGCTAACCCGCGTTGTCTTCGCCTGCCGTTGGCCGTCCGGCTCCGTTCGAAACGGCACCAGTTACCCGCAGATTCTTCCGACGAGGCTGTCTTACAAATCCCACTTCCACTCTCTTACCTCCGGCAGATCCAGGCCGTAGGCCGAAACATAATCCTTGTGCCTTCGCAGCTTGTCGTGGAACTCCTGCGTCGCGGCGGCGCCGATCGATTTCATCCGCGGCACTCTTTTCACCACGTCGAGCGCCAATTGGAACCGGTCCATGTTATTCAGCACCGTCATATCGAAAGGCGTAGTAGTGGTGCCTTCCTCCTTGTAGCCGCGCACATGAAAGTTGTCGTGATTAGTTCTTCGGTAAGTCAGCCGGTGAATTAGGTACGGATATCCGTGATACGCGAAGATCACGGGCTTGTCCGTTGTGAAGAGCGAGTCGAACGCTCGATCGTCAAGGCCATGCGGATGCTCGCTTTGAGGCTGCAAAGTCATCAGGTCGACAACATTGATAAAACGGATGCGCAGGTCCGGAATGCCTTTGCGAAGCAGCGTGACCGCGGCGAGCATTTCGAGCGTCGGCACGTCGCCCGCCGCGGCCATCACTACATCCGGCTCGCCGCCCCCGTCGTTGCTAGCCCACTCCCACTTGCCGAGGCCCGCAGCGCAATGCTTCACCGCCGATTTCATATCCAGCCATTGCCATTCCATCGCCTTGCCCGCCACGATCACATTCACGTAGTTGCGGCTGCGCAGGCAATGGTCGGCCACCGAGAGCAGCGTGTTCGCATCCGGCGGCAAATAGACGCGCACGATGCCGGGCTTCTTGTTCAGAACGTGATCGATGAATCCCGGATCTTGATGCGAGAAGCCATTGTGTTCCTGCTGCCACACGTGCGAGCTAAGCAGGTAATTCAGAGAGGCGATGGGCTTGCGCCAGGAAATTTCTTTGGTCGTTTTCAACCACTTCGCATGTTGATTGAACATGGAATCGATAATGTGGATGAACGCCTCGTAGCACGAGAACATTCCGTGGCGGCCGGTCAGCAAATAACCTTCCAGCCAGCCCTGGCACAGGTGCTCGCTCAGAACTTCGAGCACGCGGCCGTTTTCGCTCAAATTTTCATCGGTCGGAAGCATCTGAGCTTCCCACATCTTCGGTGTGGCTTCATAGATGGCCTGTAGGCGATTGGAGGCGGTCTCATCCGGGCCGAAAACGCGGAAATTGCGCGATTCGGCGTTCAGCTTCATGATGTCCCGCAGAAAATCGCCGAGCACGCGCGTGCTCTCGGCCTTCACGCCTCCAGGCGTTGGCACGCCCACCGCGTAATCGCGAAAATCCGGCAGGTTCAGATCCTTCAGCAGCAAGCCGCCGTTGGCATGCGGATTCATGCCCATGCGGCGGTTGCCCGATGGCGCGAGCTCCGCGAACTCGGCCTGAAATCTGCCGGAATCGTCGAAAAGTTCTTGCGGCCGGTAACTCCGCAGCCAGTCTTCGAGAATTTTCAGGTGCCCCGGATTTTCAGCGATCTCCGAAAGAGGCACCTGATGCGCGCGCCACGTGCCTTCGATGGGTTTGCCGTCCACCACCTTCGGTCCGGTCCAACCCTTCGGCGTTTTCATGACGATCATCGGCCAGCGGGGGCGTTCTTGCGAGCCCTTCTCTCGCGCGTTTCGCTGAATGTCTTTGATCTCGGCAAAAACTTTATCGAGAGTAGCCGCCATGAGCCGATGCGTGGGCTCGGGATCGGAACCTTCGACCACATACGGTTTGTAGCCGTAGCCGCGAAACAAATCCATCAATTCCTCGGTGCTAATCCGCGCGAGCAACGTGGGATTCGCGATCTTGTATCCGTTCAAGTGAAGAATGGGCAGCACCGCGCCATCGCGCGCCGGGTTCAGGAATTTGTTCGAATGCCAACTGGTGGCGCACGGTCCCGTCTCCGCCTCGCCATCGCCGACGATGCAAGCGACGAGAAGATCGGGATTATCGAAAGCCGCGCCGTAAGCGTGGATCAAGCTATAGCCGAGTTCCCCGCCCTCGTGAATGGAGCCCGGCGTTTCCGGAGCTACGTGGCTGGGAATGCCGTAGGGCCATGAGAACTGCTTAAACAGCCGCTGCAAACCATCGGTATCCTGCCCGATGTTCGGATAGATTTCCGTGTAGGAGCCTTCGAGGTAGGTGTTCGCCACCAGCCCCGGCCCGCCGTGTCCGGGCCCCGCGATGTAGATCATGTCGAGATCGTGCCGCTTGATCAACCGGTTCAAGTGGACGTAGACAAAATTGAGGCCGGGCGTCGTGCCCCAATGACCCAACAACCGCGGCTTGATTTGATCTAGACGCAGCGGATCGCGCAGAAGCGGATTGTCTTTCAGATAAATCTGCCCGATCGAGAGGTAATTGGCCGCTCTCCACCACGCGTCGATTTTGCGCAATTCCTCGGCAGACAACGGGTTTTCCATATGCTGACAAGGATAAACCGGATCGGATTGCGGCAGGATGAACGTGGACGTTCGCGAGTGAAGATTCTCGCGCTGATGCCGGGGAACGGCCGAGGATCTTCGCGCCGCTCGGTTTACGTAAATCGTGTGATTCCCACCTTCGCGGTGAATCTCGCAGCCATGTTGCTCCAAGTGGCGGGTGAGATCGGTGCGCTTCACGCGGCTGGCAAGATGAAACTTTCGCGAATGACCGTCGCACCCTCTAGCGACTGCTCGGATAACTGACGGTTTGCTTCCAGCACCATGCCGACGGCCTCTTCCAGATTCGCACGCGCCTCTTCCAGAGTCCGTCCTTGTGTATTCGCACCGGGCAATTCCTCAATGAACGCGACATAACCTGCGCGCACTTTCATATATACGGCCGTCATTCTCATTTGGGCCACATGCTACAACGTCCGTTCTTCCGAGCGCCCATCCACTCGCCTATTGCGCAAACCAGCGATTCGGCCCGCTCGCCCAGGTGCTTCTCCGATTCCGTCAGAGTCCCGATTTGCGCGCTGTGCTGTTTCACCACCGCGTGCATTTGCGTGACGCCGCCCGACATTAGCACCTGAATCCGGAGCGGGTCTTTCAAGTCCACCCGGAAATCTTCGTGGGCTTCCTCGTTCGCCACAACCTGGCGCGCGATCATTTCCTCGATGCGGTCCAATCGCGTGTTTTCCTGCCCGTTGCTTTCGGCCATGCGTGTATATCATCGTAATATTATTAGCGAAATAGCATGGCTGCCAAAACAACCAAGACTGTAACCCCGAGCCGCAACCGCCAAGGCAAGGCCGAAGTTCAACAGGAGTTCGACCACATCAAGCGGGAGACCGAAGCCGCCCGGGAATCGGCTGGACCCAAGAGCGCCGAGGTTGAGGAGCGCCATTCGGCCGACGTTCGGAAGGCCGTGGAGTCCGTTTCGGTCGATTCCGTTGCGCAGCGGATATCCGCTCTGAACGGCGAAGTCTCGCGCGCGTTGTTCGATTTATCGGAGAAGTTGACGGCGGAGGTCGATTTATTGGAGCGGGTGCGGGAAGCCGTCCAACTCGAGCGCCAGGGTTTGGAACAGCTTCACCAAATCGATATTGCAGCTACTTCGATCGATCAACTCGTCGAGGATTACGGGCGGGAGCGGGGACGTTTGGAAACGGAAATTCAGGCGCGGCGCGCCGATTGGGAGCAAGAGGCGCGGACGGCCGACCGTGAGCGCAAAGAGGCGGAAGAAGCTTTCCGAAAGCAACGCCAGCGCGAGATCGACGACTATGAGTACAAAAAACAACTAGAGCGCAAGAAGGCGCAGGATCGCCACGAGGAGGATCTGCGCCTGCTCGAAAAAAAGAACGAAGAGCGGCAACAGGAACTAGAACGCAGTTGGGCGCAGCGCGAAGAGGTGCTGAAAGAGAGAGAGGATGAGTACGCGGAGCTTCGCGGGCAGGTCGCCGATTGGCCGAAGCGGCTTGCCGCCGAGAGAGAGGCGGCCTTGGCCGAAGCCACGCGGCAGGCAACCGCAAATTACGAGCAGCGAATTCTGATTCTTGAAAAAGACGCCGAGTCGGAACGGAAGATCGCCGCGCTTCAAGTCACGACGCTCCAGGAGGCCCTAAAGCGGCAGACGGAGCAAATTGCGGTGCTGGAAAAGGCTGTCGAGGAAGCCAAGCGGCAGGTTCAGGATATAGCTTTGAGGGCGATTGAAGGCGCATCCGGATCGCGAGCCCTCGCTCATGTGAACCAAATTGCCATGGAGCAGGCGAAAGGGCGGCCACAGGGATGAACTTGCCGTGGCGACCCGGCTTAAACTGCAAGTATGCCGGGGGAGAAACCGGCGACCCTTCCCAAATCGGAATCGACGATCGCGCCTGATGAGTGAATTCGGAAGACCCGGGGAAGCGTTGTTCTGTAGTTTTCTTAATTGCGCGCGCGTGATTTCCGCGATCGCGCTGCTCACATCGGGTGCGGCCGCGCAAAACGCTCAATTCGAAGGCAAGCCGATCGCCGCCATTCAATACTCGCCCGTGCAGACGCTCGATCCGGCGGACCTGGCCCGGGCTCAACCGTTGAAAATAGGCGATCCGCTTCATGCCGCGGATGTCGCAAGCGCGATCGACGGCCTGTTCGCAACCGGGCGTTTCGAAGATATCGTCGTGGAGGCGGAGCCGTCCGGCCCGGGCGTGATTATCCGCTTCATTACCAAGAAGACTTGGTTTGTGGGCGGCGTTTCGATTGAGGGCAAGCTGGTGATCCCTCCCAATCGCGGCGAAGTCCACAGCACGACGCAGTTCACTCTCGGCGCTCCGTTTCGCGACGCGGACGTGACAAGCGCGGCCGATTCGATCAAACGCCTGCTTCAGGCCAATGGACTTTACGAAGCGCAGACTACGTTTAACATCGACCGCGACGATAAAGCGCAGCAGGTTTTCATTACGTTCAACATCAAGGAAGGCAAGCGCGCGAAATACGAGATGCCGGTCGTCACGGGGGAGACGAAACTCTCGGAGAACACGATCCTGCGAGCCACCGGGTGGCGTATTCCACTGGTCCACTGGTGGCGCCAAGTCACGGATGCACGCACGCGCAAAGGCGTCCAAGGAGTGCTGGGGAAATACCAAAGCAAGGAACGCCTGACGGCGCAGGTGGAACTTCAGAAACTGGATTACGATGCCGCGCGGCGTCGCGTCAGGCCTCACCTGGACGTGAAGCCCGGGCCAAAAGTGGAAGTAAAGTCCGTCGAAGCCAAAGTTTCTAAAAAGGTGCTGAAGCGATACGTTCCCGTTTTTCAGGAGCACGCCGTTTATAACGATCTTCTGGTGGAAGGCAAACGCAATTTGAGCGATTATTTCCAGAGCCAGGGCTATTACGACGTCGACGTGGACTTTCGCGTTTTGCCCGTCCAAAACGATTTGGAGACGATCGAGTACGTAATCGCGCGCGGGCAGCGCCAGAAGCTGGTGCATGTAGCGATTACGGGGAACAAGTATTTCAGCGAAGAAGACATCCGGCAGCGCATGTTCATGGAACCCGCCTCTCTCACGCTGCGGCATGGCCGTTATAGCGAAGTGTTCCGCCGCAAGGACGAAGAGAACATCGCAAATCTGTACAAGTCGAACGGGTTTCGCGACGTGAAGGTGACTTCCATCGTCGATCGCGCTTACCGGGGCCACGCCGGGCAGGTTACGGTTACGGTGAGGGTCGCCGAAGGATCTCAGTGGCTGGTCGACAATCTCTCAATCAAAGGAATTGCCAAAGTGGATCGCGTTGCCGCCACCGTCGGACTTGCGTCCATCGCCGGGCAGCCATTCGCGGAGGTGAACTTAGCGGCCGACCGCAACGAAGTGCTCACTTACTATTTTTCGCAGGGATTTCCCAACGCGAATTTTCAGGCGGCATGGCAGCCAAGCGGCGAGCCGCGGCATGTCAATGTGGAATACACCGTTACGGAAGGCGACCGGCAATATGTCCGCGAGGTCGTCACATCGGGCCTTCGAACCACGCGCCGGCGCCTTGTGGACAGGAACATCACGCTGCATCCCGGAGATCCGCTTTCCCCCATCGCGCAGACGGACATTCAGAAGCGGTTCTACGATCTCGGCATCTTCGCGCGAGTGGATACCGCGATCCAGAACCCGGACGGCGCCACCGATCACAAACTCGTCCTATACAACTTCGAAGAGGCGAACCGCTACACGGTTGGCATCGGCGTGGGAGCGGATTTGGCGCGCTTTGGGACGCCTAACTCGACGAATCTCTCGTCGGCGGCGGGCGCGACGGGCTTCAGTCCGCTGTTGTCCGTGAACGTCAGCCGGTTGAACCTGTGGGGGATTGGACATACCGTCACACTTCGCGGCGCCTACTCCACGCTGGAGAAACGCGCATCGTTGAGCTATTTGGCGCCGCGTTTCCAGTCTGTCGAAGGGCGCAATATCACCTTCACGCTTCTTTACGACGATTCGCTCAATGTGCGGACATTCGCGTCGAAACGCGAAGAGGCATCGGTGCAGATGTCACAACGATTTTCGAAATCGCTCAACGGCCTGTTTCGATTCGCCTACCGCCGGGTGAGCGTCAGTAGCGTGATCATCCCGGTTCTTCTCGTACCGCAACTGCTGCAACCCGTGCGAATCGGGGAGCTGTCGGCCAATCTGGCGCAAGACCGCCGCGACAATTCAGCGGACCCGCACCGGGGCATTTTCAACACGGCCGATGTGGGGTTGTCGACTAAATTCTTCGGGTCGCAGCGCAGCTTTAGTCGTGTTCTGCTGCGCAACGCGACGTATTATCCTTTAACGCGCTCCATCACTTTGGCGCGCCAAACGCAATTCGGCGTGATCAGCCCGTTCGCGGAACCGGCCGGGATTTCGGCGCAGGAATCGGTTCCCTTGCCCGAGCGATTTTTCGGAGGCGGCGCGGATTCGCTGCGAGCGTTTCCCTACAACCAGGCCGGACCGCGAGATGTGGGGACCCCGCTGGTTCCTGGCGGAAAGGCTTCGCAGCCGACCGGCTTTCCCCTGGGCGGCAACGCCCTGTTCTTCAACAATGTCGAGCTGCGCTTCCCGTTAATCGGCGCCAACATTCAGGGAGTTGTGTTTCATGACATGGGAAACGTCTTCAGCTCCCTGAGCGACATGTCGCTGCGGTTCAGCCAGCGCAATCTGCAGGATTTCAATTACACCGTTCACGCGGCGGGTTTTGGCGTCCGCTACCGGACGCCCGTGGGGCCGATCCGGCTGGATCTTGCATACAGCATAAATCCGCCTTCGTTCGTGGGGTTCAAGGGGACGCCGCTGCAGTTGCTCGAGTGCAATCCGAACCTTCCGCCAAGCCAGCAGGCGGGCTTTTGCACGGGCGTCAAACAGAACGTAAGCCATTTTCAATTCTTTTTCTCGATAGGTCAAACGTTTTGACGAGTGGCTCTCACATTTTATTTCTCGTCCTTGCGATCTCCCTTCAGAGCGCCGTCGTTCTCGATCGCATCGCGGTCGTGGTTGGAAAACACGCGATCAAAGCGAGCGACATCGAGCGCGATCTTCGCCTCACTGAGTTTCTCAATCGCGAAAAGCTGGACCTCGACGCGGATGCCAGGCACAAGGCCGCGGAACGGCTGATCGATCAGACCATTATCCGGGACGAGATCGCCAACGGCGGCTACTCGCGGCCGACCGACGCCGATGTAGCCGCGCTGCTGAATCAACTTCGCAAGGATCGCTTCGGCGGTTCCGAATCGCGCCTGCGCGAAACGCTTTCGAGCTACGGGCTATCGGAAAATCGGCTTCGAGCTCAGTTGCTTTGGCAACTCACCGTTCTGAAATTCATCGACCAGCGATTCCGCGCCGGCGTGCTCGTCACCGACGACGAGGTGCGCGAATACTTCGACCAACATCTCGCGTCGCTGAAGCGGGAATATCCCAAGGACAATGGTTTCGAGGCGCTAGCGCCCGAGATACGCGCTTCGCTCGAGGGCGAGCGCGTTAACACAAATTTCACCAACTGGATCGAGCAGGCGCGCAAACGTAATCGCATTGAATACATGCCGGGAGCATTCGCATGAGCGGGCGAGCGAAAATCATTCGAAACAGCTTAATCGGATTGGCCGCTTTCATCGTCGTCGTTTTGATCGCGGCGATCGTGGTCGTGCAAACGGAGTGGTTCCGCAACTATGTCAAGCGGAAAATTATCGCGTCCACCGAAGAAAGCACCGGCGGCACTGTCGCGATCGGCTCCTTCGCATTCGATTGGACGCATCTAAGCGCCGTGGTCAACGATTTCGTGATTCGCGGGACCGAACCCGCGGGTTCCGCGCCGCTTGTCCGCGCGGCGCGCGTGGAAGTGCATTTCCGCCTTTTCACGAGCCTGCACCAACTACTCGATGTGACTTATCTCGGCATCGACAAGCCACGGGCCAACGTCATGGTGTTCCCGGACGGGCGAACCAACATCCCGAATCCTAAACAGAAATCGACCTCGACCGCGCTCGAGACCGTCGTCGATTTGGCGGTAGGCCACTTTGAACTGACGAACGGCCTGCTGATACTCAACGATCGAAAGCAGCCGCTTAACGTGCGTGGCGAGAACCTGCGCGCCGAACTCCGGTACAACGCGCTGAAGCAAAACTACACCGGCCAGCTTTCGATACAGCCGCTGTATGTCGTCTCCGGCAAGAACACGCCGGTCAAATTCACCGTCACTGTGCCGGTCGCGCTGCAACGCGACCGCATTGATATTCACGACGCCAAAATCACGTCGGACAAGTCGCGGCTTTTGATCGAGGCATCGGTCGCGAACATGCGCGATCCGAAAATCGCGGCGCATATCAACGGGCAAATTGCGCTCGCGGATTTGAAGAACATCGGCGATCTGCCGCTTGCCGTTGGGCTCAATGCGGACGCCCGCAACGTGCCGCCGATGGTGGATGTCGACGCGAACGCGACCGTTTCGAACAATACCATTCAGGTGACCGGGCTGCGGCTACGCGCGGGGCACTCGAAAATCGAGGCGTCCGGCACTTTGAAAGATCCCACGGGGAACGGCTCGCTCGAGATCAAGAGTAATCTGGCATTGGGCGAACTGGGGCGCCTCGCAAACGTGGCGGCCCGGCCCGATGGAACGGTACTGCTGCACGGGACCGCGAAGCTCGACGCGAACAACGATTATCAATTCACCGGGAACGTCGAAGGCAAGGGGCTCTCATTTCAACAGGGGGCGCAGAGAATTAAGGACGTAAATCTGTTCTCCGCCTTGCACGTGGATCCGCATCGCGTGGACCTGAACGGACTGAAGCTTTCGGCGTTTGGCGGCGAGTTTGCGGGCAACGCTTCGCTCGAAGATTTCGCGCGCTACAAGCTGACTGGAGATCTTCGCCACTTGGATTTGAAAGCCGCGGCGCGCGCCGCCGGGCAAAAGGCCCTTCCCTACGATGGCATCGTCTCCGGCCCGATCAAAGCACAAGGCGATTTGAAGGCGCCCGGCACCAAAAGCATTGTGGCGCACGCACGCCTTTCGATTGCGCCGGGGCGTAGCGGGGTTCCGGTCTCGGGCCGGTTGAACGCGAATTATAACGGCGCGACGGATAGCATCGACGTTACCAACTCCTATCTAGCGTTGCCGCATTCGCGCATCGAGCTCAATGGCGCGATTGGCAACCGGCTGAAAATTTCGCTGACCACGCGCAACTTGAACGACCTTCTTGCCGCCGTGCCAATGAAGACGAAATTTCCCGTTACGCTCAACGGCGGAGAGGCGAGTTTCCAGGGTGAGATGACCGGTAGCCTGGCAGCGCCGCGCATCGAGGGACACTTGGCGGTGAACCGTTTCACCGTGGAAGGGCGGCAATTCGATACGCTCGCGCTCGATCTGAACGCGTCGAAATCCGGCGCCAAAATTTCCAA
Source organism: Bryobacteraceae bacterium (assembly GCA_051003795.1). GTDB lineage: Bacteria > Acidobacteriota > Terriglobia > Bryobacterales > Bryobacteraceae > JALYXS01. The sequence continues at coordinate 25,101 of JBPCKZ010000065.1, forward strand.
CGGCATCCTCGATCGGGGTCCGATGAAGGCGCAGTTCGCCGCAGCCGTGGGCCTGCGCGATTGGAGCCCCACGCCCCAGCAGCCGCTCACCGCCGATGCTTCGATTCGAAACGGAGATCTCGCGGATATTCTCGCCATGGCGGGGCAGCCGAGCGCCGGTTACTCCGGTGCGCTGACCGCGAACGCGCATGTAAGCGGCACGGTCGGGAACCCAGGCGGGACCGTCAACCTTGCCGTGGCGAACGGCACGATCCAGGGCGAGCCTTTCGATCGCGTTCAAGCGCAGGTCAAAATGGCGGATCGGCTCGTGACTATTCCAACCGCGTTCATCGCCGCGGGTCCGGCGCGGGTGAACCTGACGGCGGAGTACCAGCATCCGCGCGACAGCTTCACCGCGGGCCGGCTGCACGCGCACGTGCGGAGCAACGATGTGAACGTGGCGCAGTTCCGCACGTTGCAGAAGGCGCGTCCCAACACGGCGGGACTATTCCGGATCGACGCCGACGCGACAGGTGATCTTTCCGATGTCAAGAAGGGCGGCAAGGAACAGACTGAATTTCTATTGAGCAGCCTCAATGCGGACGCGTCCGCGACGGGCTTGCGCTTCGACGGCCAAAACTACGGCGATTTCAACGTTACTGCCCGCACCAGCGGCCAGACGGTGAATTACAACGCGACCTCCAATTTCGCCGGATCGAACATCCGGGTAAACGGGAACACGCGATTGGTTTCCGAGTATCCCACGACCGCCGATGCGACCGTCGGTAATCTTCCGATTCAGCGGATACTTGCTCTCGCGAAACGCGCGGATATCCCCGCCAAGGGCAATCTGTCGGGCACGGCACGCTTCGCCGGGAGCCTGGAGAACGCCATGCGGAATCCGCAGGGCAGCGTGGACCTGGATCTCGCGAACGCCGTTATTTATGACGAGCCGATCGACCACGTGAAGGCGCGGTTGACGTATCTCGCGAATAGCATCGACATTCCGCAATTCGAGATTGTGAGCGGGCCTTCGCGCATCGATCTCACGGCAAAGTACGATCATGCGTCGGGCAATTTGCAGGCGGGCAATCTCCAGTTCCGCGTGAACAGCAGCCGCATCGATCTTGCCCGCATCCGCAATATTGGCAAGATCCGGCCGGGGCTGGGCGGTACGATGCAGATTGCCGCGAACGGCACGGCGGCGGTTCAGGAGAAGTCGCCGCAAATTTTATTTCGCGATCTGAATGCTGATATCAAAGCGACCGGGCTCGCGGCGCAGGGCAGGAACTTCGGCGATCTCGCGCTTACCGCGAATACGACCGGCGGGAAATTGAATTTCGCGCTGGATTCGAACCTGGCAAACGCTTCGATACATGGGCGCGGCAACGCGGAACTTGCCGGAGACTATCCGGTCAGCGCGCAATTGACCTTCAAAGACGTGATGTGGACCCACGTTCAAGCGCTGTTGGGGCCGGGTACGGGCGAACCCCCCGCTTTTGAAGCGGTGGCGGACGGGCAAGTGACCGTGAACGGGCCGGCACTGAAGACCGATAATCTGCGCGGCTCCCTACAGGTCACGCGGCTTCAGGCAAACACGATTCCGCGGCCGGGCGGCCCCGCGCGGCCAATCGTAATTCAAAATCAAGGGCCGATCGCGGCCTCGCTCGACCGCGGCACGGCGCGCATCGACAGCTTGCATCTGACCGGGCCGCAAACCGATATTCAGGCAACCGGCACGGTCTCGACGACCTCGCAAATTGTGAACGTGAACCTGAATGCGAATACAAATTTGGGTCTGCTGCAGCAGTTCGACCGCGATTTCGTTTCGTCCGGAAGTATCGCCCTTGCCGCGACCGTGCGCGGCTCCATGACCAAGCCGCTGGTGAATGGCAGTCTGGAGTTGCACAATGCGTCGGTCAACGACGTAAACTTTCCGAACGGAATTTCCAACGCGAACGGCGTCGTGCTTTTCAACGGGGATAGCGCGACAGTGCGGAATTTGACGGCGGAATCGGGAGGCGGAAAAATTACCGTGGGCGGGTTCGCTACTTTCGCCGAAGCGCTGCGTTTTGGGCTGCGCGCGAATGCCTCGAACGTGCGGGTGCGCGTCCAACAAGGCGTGAGCCTGGTGGCGGACGCGAGCCTTAATTTAACGGGAACCACGAAGAGGAGCATATTCTCCGGGACGGTCACGGTCAATCAAATAACTTATTCGCCGCAAAGCGATTTCGGCTCGATCCTGTCGCGCGCCGGGCCGCCGGTGCAAGCGCCGACCGCGCCTTCGCCGCTGCTCGATAGCATGAAGCTGGATATTCGGGTGCGAACATCCTCCTCCCTGGCGGTTCAAGCGTCGCTCGCGCAAAATTTACAAGCCGATGCGGATCTGCGCATCCGCGGAACCGCGTCGGAGCCGGGCGTGCTCGGGCGAGTGTCGATCAACGAAGGCCAGCTCGTTTTCTTTGGCTCCACTTACACCGTCGATTCGGGAACCATCTCGTTTTACAATCCGGTGCGGATCGAGCCGGTGCTCAACATCAGCCTGGAAACTCAGGCCAAGGGAGTGGATGTGGTGCTCCGCGTTACGGGTCCCATCGACAACATGAAACTGAGTTACACGTCGGACCCGCCGCTGCAGTTCGAAGAGATTGTCAGCTTGCTGGCGTCGGGCAAGACACCGACGTCCGATCCGACGATTCTTGCGAATCAGCCATCGGAGCCGCCGCAGAGTTTTCAGCAGATGGGCGAATCGGCGCTGGTGAGCAAGGCGCTAGTCGATCCCGTGGCTAGCAGGCTACAGCGGGTTTTTGGGGTGAGCCAATTGAAGATAGATCCGACATTCACTAGCGGTTCGGAACTTCCGCAAGCGCGCCTGACTCTGCAACAGCAGATTTCGAACAACATAACTTTCACATACGTCACGGCCCTCAACGATCCCAATACTCAGATCATTCGGATTGAGTGGTCGCTCGACCCGCAATGGTCCGTTATCTCACAGCGGGATCAGAACGGGTTATTCAGCATCGAATTTTTCTACAAGAGACAATTTCGGTAACGTAACTTTGTCGCGCCACGGGGTATGGAATTCATCGTGCTCATTAGTCACCGAAATCATGCGTGTCGCGGACCGTGGCACTCAATTCAAGGAGAAAGGAATCATGGAAAATGCAATGGCGACTACCGTGGCCGGAGTCTTCAACGACCATCAGACAGCACAAGCAGTAGCTCGGGAACTGGAGAATAGCGGGTTCTCCTCCGAGGATGTAAGAATAACCGGCCGGGATTATTCTACAACGGACGCGGGCAAAGGCGAGGAAAGCGGCATCGGGCATTTTTTCCGCCATCTATTTGGATCCGATGTGGATGAACGCGAGACCGGGTACTACGAAGAGGCGGTGGGCCGCGGAAACGCCGTCGTCACGGTGGACGCGGACCAAGGCATGACAGAGAAGGCCGTGGAGATTATGAACCGCAACGGCGCGATTAATGTGGAACGTGGTGGCGACGTACGCGAAGAAGCTCTGGATCGGGAAACTCCTGCCCGGGGCAAAGCGGAACGGCAATCGATTCCCGTGGTGGAGGAGGAGCTTCAGATTGGAAAGCTAGCCGTCCAAAGAGGGGGCGTTCGCATTTACAGCCGCGTTACGGAAAGTCCCGTGGAGGAGAAGGTAACGCTACGCGACGAGCATGTGCGCGTCGAACGGCACGCGGTCGATCGTCCGATCTCGGCGGCCGATACCGCCAACCTCCGCGATCAAACCATTGAGGTTACGGAAACTTCCGAAGAGCCTGTCGTCACCAAGCGCGCCCGCGTCGTCGAAGAGGTCTCAATCGGCAAGGAAACGACGGAACGCACCGAAACGATCCGCGATAAAGTGCGTCGTACCGATGTCAGGGTTGAGAAGCTCGGGACGAAGGAGACGGGGCGCGCGACTGGCGATTACGACTACGATTCGGAGTTTCGCCAGGACTTCGATACCCGGTACGCGGGAGGCGGCTTCGACTACGAGAGTTACGCGCCAGCCTATCGATACGGCTACTCGACCGCAAGCGATCCCCGGTACCAAGGCAAGTCTTGGGATCAGGTGGAGTCCGACCTGAAGACCGACTACCTCCGCAGCAATCCGAACAGCACTTGGGATGAAATGAAAGGTGCCGTGCGCTACGGTTGGGAGAAGGTGACGGGGAAGCGGTCGGCGGCAGGCTAGGCACGGGAATACTTCCGCATTCGAGTACTCCAATGAACGAACGGCTTGAAAGACACAATGTGGAAGGAGAGCAACCCGCGGAGGATTTGACCCAACGGACTGCGGAGCCCGTGACCGTGATTCCAGTGATCGCCGAGGAAATCGAAGTTGGGGCGAAGGGCGTCAAAACGGGCGCGGTACGAGTCCACAAGCGGGTAGAAGAACGAGTCGAGCACATCGACATGCCGGTGGTTCACGACACTGTCGATGTGCGTCGAGTCGTGTTGAACCGCGTTGTGGACACCGCCCCCCGCGTTCGCCGCGAGGGCGACACGATTGTGGTACCGGTGGTCGAAGAGGAAATCGTTGTTACTAAACGATTAATTCTTAAAGAGGAATATCATTTGGTCCACAGGCGCACGCAAACGCGCGCCACGCGGGATGTTACGGTGAGCCGCGAACGGGCGACAGTCGAACGAGTGGACGCGGAAGGCCGAGTTATTCCGGAAAATGCCGTTCGCCGGCGCAATAGAGTCATCCCGGAGGACTGATTGGACCAAGTCCGTCACAAGCCGGGAGAATTATTTTCATCTAGCCCGCTTACAGGTGGCAGGATGGTGCAGTCTCACGGCTTGTCGTTCCCGCGTCGCTAACCGTCGCGCTGCCTGAGTCAAATCCTGCCATGGGACCTTCCGAGCCGTGCTGTTAGCATTGGCTCGGGATGACAGAGCGAATTTATAAGCTACAACCTGACCGTACTCTCGCCCTGCGCGGCTTCGACCAACTCGGCGCCTCCGCCGCTCTCCATGCCGCCACCGCCAACAGCTTCAAGGTAAGTGGCGTCTTTCGCGATCCCGCCGATTTCGCCGTGTTGATCCTGTGGGACGCGGACGATTTCTACGAACATCCAAGTATCAAGTATCTTCCCGATTTCAATTTCGCCCGCACGGTTTTAACCTTCGAGGCGGCATACGGCACCGGCTTGCAGCCGCTTGACTCTCCGAAATATAACTGGATCGATTGGGCGACCCTCGACGTTATCCGCGCGGATGGAACCACGGCCCAGGTGCGTCTCTGGGATTTCGCCACGTTACAGGCGGGAAATTTCGCCGCGGCGGCCGGAGTGTTCGATTTCGAAACCGGTTCCGGCCCACAGCCGTACGATCGCGTGAGTCTCTGGTTTCAGAACCTTGCGTATGACTTTATCGTTTCTCCGTCGATTAGCTCGGTCGAGTATCAGTTTTTCGCGCACGGGACTGGAACGGCGCACGGCATTACAGTGAATGGCCGGAATTACACGCACACCGAGTCGAATCCGGCCGGCGAAAGTAGCGGCGATCAGGCGGCGGCGCTGGTTGCGGCGATCAATGCCGGTTCCGGGGACGTACAAGTTACCGCGGCAATTGGTAGCGTCGCTTACGCGGTGAAGCTGACGGTGAATCCGAGCGCCGCCGGCCAAGGCGTCGCAATCAGCGGGTCGGACGGAAATGCGGGGGCGGTTCTGAATCTGACGACTCTTCCGTTGGTGATCGCCAATCTTCGCGATCAGATCAACGCGACCGATTGGATTTCCACTAACATGACGCACTCCCTGATTGCGTCGAGTTCGTCAACTTCACTGACCGTCAAGGCAGGGCGCTACGGGAAAGTTTCGAGCGTCGGAACCGCCGTGACATGGGTCTCGGGAACGCCCTTCGTGGGACTGTCCGCCGGTCTTCCGTTGCGCATCAATGGAACGGAGTACACGATTGCGTCGGTCGACGGGCCGAAAGCGATCGCACTGACTACCAGCGCCGGAACGCAAACTAACGTTCCCTACCTCGCCGAGCGCGGCGGCGTGGACGGCAACATGATCCAGATGTACTCACTGAACAAGACGGACACGCTGAAATGCACCCAGGCGAGCGTGCAGTTCTCGGGCGGAGTCAGCGATGTGACCTGGCGCTGCACGATGGACTTCAGCGCGCAAGGAATCGATCAATTGCGGCAGTGCTGGCTGACGTTCGCTCCGCCGCTCGCGAACGGCGCTGCCTTCTTGGACACGGAATGGCAGGCCCAGTTCACCAACTGGGGGCTAACCGGCGTAGGTCAAGATCCGGCAAATGCGCCGCTCCCTTTGCAGGTCGCGGGGCCCGGCAGCGTTCGTATTGAAGAAACCGATTCCGCGTGCCGGTATTCGGGCGCGTCTTGGAAATCCGAACAAGGGTTTTTCTCCAACAGCTTCGCCAAAGTGGCATCGACCCTCAACGACTCGGTAACGGTGCGGTACTCTTGCGGCTTCGTGCACGATCTCTACTTGGGTACTTCGCTTTATACCGACCGGGGGACGGCGGGGATTCGCCTGGATGGAGACACGGAGACGGATCTCAACTGTCACCTATCCAGTGACCCCGCTGTGAATACACGGCGAAAGCTTCGTTCCGGAGTCGCCGCGGGATCGCACACGGTTGTGATCCGGCTCAAGGCGGCGGGCCATCTTTACTTCGATTTCCTGGAAGCTGCCGTGCCGTCGGACGTGCCGGAACCGCCTCCCGCGCGCACCAATATCTCGCCGGCGCTCGACTACAGCACCGATCATAGTTATAAACTTTCCCCCGCGCGGCTCATGTGGAACTTCGACCGGCTCGGGTTCCAGGGGCCGATGAACGAGTACATCGGGATCTTCTGGTGGAATCAGCGGAAGCGCACGGGCGCGGCGATACCGAGCCTGACCGTAACTTTCGATGGGACTTGGGCCATCCAGGGCCCTCCCGACACGATAGTGATCGACATCAGTGGCAGCTCAATCGGGAAGACGGTGTTTCCCGCCGACACGAGCAGCACCATCGCGTCGCATTTCGCGTATTACATCAATGCCGTGTTTGTCGGGCTTTGGGCGCAGGCGGCCGCGAATGTCCTCACGATTTCAGTACGTTCGCCCGTATATTCCTTTACCGTAACCTCAACGGCGACATCGAGCGCAAGTGGAACGGCGACGCTCTCCCCAGCATCGGGTTCGCTCCGGAACGGAAATTTGGGAACGTGGGTGGTCGACCCGTCGCAATCCCCCGCCCTGAACCGCGGGGCGCGGGAATGGCATGCGGATCTCTATTCGGAATGCCACGCGCGCGGGCGCGAGATTGTAACCTCTGAATCGATGGAACTGGTCAATCCGCCCGACGGATTCGCGGCCAAGTTTCACGATGGCACGCCGGTCTCCACAGATGAAGGGTTTGGATCGCTACATTCCACGCATTGCGCGCAAAGCCCGCCGATGCTGGCGTACCAGCAGGCGGTCTTAACCAACATCGCGGACCTGCAGGCGGCCGCGGGCTTGACGCCTTCGCTGCAATGCGGTGAATTCTTGTGGTGGTTTTTTCCCTACGTGGACAAAACGGGCGCGGTGAGCATGGCATATTACGACGACGCCACCGCCGCAGCCGCGGAAACCGCGCTGGGACGGCCGATGCATATTTTTACCAGTCCCAACGACGATCCAAATGTGAACGACGGCGCGGACGCCACGTTCCTGCGGAACCGCCTCCGGGATCACGTGGACGATCTGATTGCGCACGTGCGCGCCGTTCATCCGAACGCGCGATTCGAAATGCTTTTCGCCTATGACGTGAACCACCCGGCGCCCACCGGTCCCGATGGCAAGCTCGGCGGCAGATTGAACCGGTTCATCAATTTTCCAGTCGAATGGGAATCCAAGCCATCGGCCGGGTTCGATGTCTTGAAAATGGAGGCCCTGGCATTCGGGGGCACGTTCCGCGATCTGGATCTGGCTCGAACGGCCATTCGCTTTCCAATCGATCTCGGTTGGCCGCTCGATTCCGTGCGCTACCTGATTCCCGTCTTCGGGCCCGCCACTCCCTGGGAGAAGGAATGGGCAATCGCCATTGGCGAGGGAATCCCAATCACCAACCTTTGGGCCTTCGATCAGGTGAGCATCTTCGGCCTGCGCGTGAGGGAATTGGGATTGCCCGCGCGATCGGCTTACTTCGGCCGGTAAACCTACTGGTCGCGTCTGGCGCTATCCGCCGCCTCGGCCAGATCCCGCAAGAGTTCAAAGAATGCCGGCGATTGACCAATGAACAACCCGTCCTTGGTCAGGGCATTCACGGCCCCCACGGCGGCGCCCTCTGTCTCGGTAGGCCGAATGATGGAACATACCGGAAACTTCCGGCTGAGGAATGGGACTGGCTCGGGCATGATCAAATTCGTCTGGAAGTCCTCGCCGCCAAAGGGAGCGGCATTGAGGTCCGGAAACACCAAAGCAGAATTTTTGGGGTCGATAAGGGCAGGTGCGTTACCCGCCTTATCATGCCAAGTCTGAAAATGGGCCGTCTCCGTTGGACCGATACTCAGCAAGATCCGCAGAACTTCCGGATTGGTGACCCTCTGAGCCAGAGAAGGGTACAAACTGGTGCCACCTTGCTCGATGAACGCAAAGTGAAACCCCGCCGTGTTGGCGATGGCTTGGATGTGGTCTTTGGGAGTGAGGTCGTCATCGGATCTGGGAATTGCGGGATGCTGGCCGACGCTTAGGCTAGGGACCGCCTGCGGGAACTTGAACGTGGGATCAAGATCGGGATTCTTCGTGCGGCTGCGATACCGGGTCCACCAACTGGTATCGACGGCGAGCTGCATGAGGTTGGTTAGCCGTCCGACTTGACGTGCCCCGGTGGCCCGGCTGCTCGGTAGCGTGCGGAAGCGATCCAGATTCACGATATCCGCGCGCTTCGAAGCCAGGTAAGCGTTGAGGAATTGGAAATGGCTGATCTCATCCTCGGTGTTGTCGTGGATGTATTGGGACATATCCCCATCGAGGACTGAAAGCGCGGCGATATACGGGGCACTTCCTCCACTCCCACCGGACAGTCCCGGCAGTTCGCTGTCTTGAACTCCTCCCAGCTCGTTGTACTGCAACCAGAGATCGCTTTCGAGGATCTCGGCCGCGGCGAGAAATCTCAGAATTGCAGCGTCTCCTTTGGTGAGTGCGCCGCCGCCTTCTTCCGCATCTTGACCGAAGACGGATGAACCGCTTGTCAACATCCCGGCTCCGAGGCCCGCGGTCCCAGTCGCCGCCAGTGCTTTCTTGATGAACGAGCGCCGGTTTGCCGGGCTCGTTGCTCCGCCGACTAAATGCTTCATGTTTTTTCTCCTGTGCCAATCCTATGGCTGGGAGCTCATTGCGGTCGCAACGGAAAGGTAAATAAGTTGTAAATTGCGCCGTGCGTATTATGAGGCGAATCGAATCGATTGCACTATCTGGTCGAACGTTCCCTGCAATTGGCCGAACTGCTTTTGCGGCGCGATGAAGACCATGTAAAACAAGCCTTGGGGCGTCTGAACGGTAAGCAGCGCATCCGATTCCGGACCGCCGTATGGCGAACCGCTCTGCAGCATGGTGACCAATCCATCGTGGTTCGCCACTCGCACATGCCTTGAATTTCCAGCGATCTGCATCCCGGTATTCTGGGCCGTCAAATGATGCACCAGATCCTCGGTCGCACCCGCCAAATCCGATCCGTGAGAACTATCTGGAACAAAGTAACTCACTATGGCGCCATAACCGACCGCGGCCGTTTGATTCGCACCCTGCACAATTCCGTTTTGCGGGGCGATGGTTACGGAATCCGTATTGTTCCCGCCGTAAGCCTGCCAATTCGCCGGATAGGAAAGCGAAAAGCTCTTCCCGCGCAGCTCTTTCACCCCACCGGTTGGCTGGCCATCCACGGGCGCGGCGGTGGCGCCTCGGAGTTGGTTCTGCCCGGAACGCGCGGCCGGAACGGTTGCCAGTTCCTGCTTCATCTTCTGGAAATCGCCCGTCTCATACCCGTACTGGCGGCGCGGAAGAGTGCGGACTTCTTCGTCGATGGCCTTTTCACGGTTGCCGGGATTCGGGTGGTCGGAGAGAAATTGGGGTCCGCGCGCGCCGCCGGAGGCAGCGAGCTTCTCGAAAAATCGCGCCATTTCGATGGGGTTATATCCAGCTTCCGACATCAAGTGGGAACCGAGCGCATCCGCTTCGCTCTCGTCGGTCCGGGAGAATTTCAGCAACAGAGAGTTCGCGCCGAGTCCGCCGATAAGTCCCGCGAGCGACCCCAGCATGGAATGGCCCCCCACCAGTCCCGCGAGCACGGCGGGGATTTGAATCAAATTCGCTTTAGATGCCTGGTTCGTGCCATGCCGGAGAATCACGTGCGACATTTCATGCCCCATCACGCCGGCCAACTGCGCTTCGTTTTCGACGTCTTTCAGGAGGCCGGTGTTAATGAACATTGGGCCGCCCGGCAGCGCGAACGCATTGATGCTTGGGTCGTTGATCACCGTGAAAGTGAAATGGAAACCGCTGTCGCGCGCTTCGGGCGCGGCGGCTAGACGCTGTCCAATCCGGTTGACATAATCCTGCAGGAACGGGTTCTGAACCACTTGAGCCTGCTGCAGAACTTTCTGCGCGGCCTCCTGCCCAAGCTGAATGTCCTGCTGCTTGTTAAATGTGTTGAACCCGGGCCTCAAAGGGGCGCCTGGCGTCCGCCCCTCACACGGCATCCAGGCAATCGCAATCGTCAAACAAAAACCGCGGAATGCCGCTCGAACCATCCGAATATTCCTCAACCTAATATAACGTAGCAATTTTGGTTCCGCCGCTAAGTTATACTAAGCACATGTTGAAGCCTACACAGAAGATCTGGCACAACGGCAAGTTCATCGCTTGGGACGATGCCAAAATTCATGTGCTTTCGCATGTGGTGAGTTACGGCAGTTCGGTTTTTGAAGGTATCCGCTGCTACGCTACCCCGGCCGGTCCCGCCATCTTCCGGCTACCCGAACATGTGCGACGCATGGTGGACTCCGCTAAAATCTACCGCATCGAGAATCTGGGATTCAGCCGCGAACAGTTGGCCGAAGCGATTGTCGAAGTGGTCCGGATCAACGGGCTGCCTTCCTGCTACATCCGCCCGATCGTGTTGCGCGGATATGGCGAAATCGGTGTAAATGGACTAAAAAATCCGATCGACGTGTACGTCGCGTGCTGGGAGTGGGGCAAGTATCTGGGCGACGAAGCGATCGCCGAGGGCGTGGATGTTTGCGTTTCGAGTTGGACGCGAATCGCGCCCAACACTCTCCCGGCGCTGGCCAAAGCCGGCGCGAATTACATGAACTCGCAGTTGATCAAGATGGAAGCGCTTGCGAACGGCTACAGCGAAGGCATCGCGCTCGATGCCTCCGGCTACGTGAGTGAAGGCTCGGGTGAAAACATCTTCGTGGTGCGCGACGGAAAAATATTTACGCCCGCGCTCGGCGCTTCGGTGCTCCCCGGAATTACGCGCGACACGGTGCTGCAGCTCGCGCGCGATCTGGATATTCCGGTTATCGAAAGCATCGTTCCGCGAGAAATGCTTTACATCGCCGACGAGGTATTTTTCTCGGGCACCGCCGCCGAGATTACTCCCATTCGCTCCGTTGACCGCATTATGGTCGGCAAAGGCCGGAGAGGACCGGTTGCCGAAAGACTCCAGAAGGAATTCTTCGCGCTGGTGAACGGTACGAAGGCGGATCGGCACGGCTGGCTCTCGCCAGTTGAAACGCGGCAACCTGTCGGGGTGGGGTAGGGATTGTTGGGATGAAGGAGGAGGACCGTGGCGCACCCGATTTGGCCACCTCCCCCGAGATTTACCGCCTCGAGCCGCGCCACAGCCAATCGACTTCCCTGTTGTATCGTGAACGGCCCGCGGAGACTAGCTGTAATTTTGTTGCCATCGCGCTTTTCAACAGGTTTTTAGGCCCGTATCCTCTTGAGTTTGCGGTTCCCTCGGTGTTGCAAAGCTGTGAATAAACCGGAGGATTCATGATCTGTTCCGGCATCGACGCGGCCACCGGTTCGGTTATCGACATTTCGTTCGATCGCGCGATTACATCGGTAACTAAGCGCGAATACGGCGGCACGGAAGTTTACATCGCGCCCGGCTTCATCGATCTTCAGGTGAACGGTTTCGCCGGCGTGGACTACAATTCCCCGTTCACTCCGCTCGAGGAGATCGGGCGTTCGATTCGCGTTCAATTCGCTTCGGGAATGACGCGGTTTTATCCCACCGTGATTACCGGGCCTCCTCTCGAAATGCTAGGCGCGCTCGCGAATCTCTCGCGCGCGAAGGACGAACTGGCGGAAGGCGTCGCGATCGAGGGATTCCACGTCGAAGGACCGCACATATGCCCGGAGGACGGTCCGCGGGGCGCTCATCCGTTGCGTTGGGTTCGTCCGCCGGATATCGACGAATACCGCCGCTGGCAGGATGCGACGCAAGGGCGAATCCGGCTGGTGACGATTTCCCCGCACTGGCCCGATGCGCCGCGCTATATCGAAGCGGTCGCAAACGACGGCGTCACGGTGAGCATCGGACACACGAACGCCACCGAAAGGCAGATTTCCGAGGCGGCCGGCGCGGGCGCGACCATGTCCACGCACCTTGGCAACGGCGCCCACCAGATGCTTCGCCGCCATCCGAATTACATCTGGGAGCAACTTGCGGACGATCGTTTGACGGCCGGGTTCATCGTGGACGGCATACATCTGCCGGCATCGTTCCTGCGCGTCGCGTTGCGCGCGAAGGGAGTGGAGCGCTCAGTATTAGTTACGGACGCGAGCGCTCCAGCCGGCGCCGCGCCGGGACGGTACCGCCTGGGCGAGCAGGACGTGGATTTGACCGAAGATGGGCGCGTTGTTTTGGCTGGGCAAGACCGCTTGGCGGGATCGGCGCTACGGATGCGCCAGGGCGTCGAGAACTTGATCCGCATCGCGCGGCTTACCTTGCGCGATGCAGTGCGGATGGCGACCACGAATCCCGCGCGCATCGGCAGGATTGCCGGCCGGCAAAACGGTCTGGTGGCGGGCGATCGCGCCGATTTTGTCGTCTTCAAATACGACGAGGAAGCAAAGAGGATCGACGTCCAAGCGACGTACGTGGACGGAGTGCGGAAAGGTTAACAGGAAATCCCGCGCGAACCTTCTGTAGCACGGGTGCTCGCATACCGTGACCGCAAGGGAGCGGTTGAACGTGTTATTTTCGAGCGACCCTCTAAGGATTGTAAGTGCAGCCGTTATACAGATTCGAGTATTCCGACTGAAGCTCGTACGACCTCGTAGTCAGAAATACGTTTCCGTAATTGAAGGTCCTGCTCTGGCACTCATCGCCAATCTCGGCTCCGCCCAGATCGAGCGAGTCGCGGTTCCACCATGCATTGCCATCGGGATCCGTAATGGCTTCGAACAACTCGTGCGAAAGCACGCTGGCGGTGGAATCCGCGAGTTGCCCGTTGGGGCTCGGCAGGCCTGTTATGCGGCAGCCCGGCACATTTTGAAACGGCTCCACCGAGAAGATCACGTGTCCAACATCCGCAAACGTCGTGGACGCGTGGTATGCGCAGAATTGGAACGAGCTCGGTATATCCGGCGAGTAGCAGCTAGTGTTTCCGGTTCCGCTGCACACGTCCTGGCCTTTAGCCAGGAATATATGGTAGACGTGGCCGTAACCGCCGCCGACGGCTAATGCGGCCGCATGGACGAGGGCCAGGATGTCGGAGTCCTGCATGAGATGCGGCTCCGCTATAGTGCCATATAACTGAGTGCCCAGAGGGTAACGCCTATTTGCGATCAGGCCCGCGTATTCGTCGGTGACGTGAATAAAGTTGCTCCCCGCAAGTTCATTCAGAAAAACGTCCGGAAAGCCCCAGTGGGCAGGCACCGGTGAGACCGGAGGATTAACATACAGGGGGTGCTGTTGCGCGAATTGGAGTGTAGGGTTGTTGTTCGGCTTGCTCAAATAGCCGGGAAAGACGACTAGATTGAAGCCGGACGGGAAACCGGGGCCAAGACCGTCATAGCCGCCATACCTGCTTGTAACCGCAATATCCGGACTAGCCCCCAGGATTGTCAGGCTGGCGGGATGGAAATGCTCGCTGGCCCAAACATCCGCCCGGTTCACGCCCTGACGGACGTTGTGGTGTACCTGCAAGGTTCCAACCGCCGTTGTCGCGGCGGCGTGGTCGGCCGGATTCAATGGGAGCGGCTTCGCGTCTTGCGCATGAACGGCACCCTGTACCAGCATAATGGCACAGGGAATTACTGATAATGCTCTCGGAATTTTCACTTATTCCTCCTTGTTAATGCGAATCGGTCCCCAGATTTTTTTGAGATGTTTTGTTAGAGATTTCAGTAGTATAAAGGTTCTCTAGAAATAGTCAACATAAATTAAACCTTGAATTCGAGAGAATTGCGCGCAATTAGAAATCCCGCTCGGCAAATGCGCCGCAACACCGCCTGAATGTCGTGATTCCAGCGCTCGATCGGCGTCGTTGGGCGACCGTGCGCCCGGCTCGAGGCATGCAGCATTTCATGCACGCACTGATCTACCCGCATCGACCGCGCGTTGAGCAAAATAAAATCGACGAAGGTCGCGCCGCCGACGAGCCGCTCTCGGTCTGCGCGAAATACGGCGGATCGGTTCGTTCGAACGCACACGCTATGATCGCAGCGCCTCTGGTCGGCCCGGCATGACTGTCTGCACTTCCTTACGCACGCTCCAAATGTCGGACTTATTGCTGGGGTTAACCAAAATATTACTTGTTACCTCGCCGGGCGAAGATCCCCGCACCTTTGGCCCACCGCCACGCGCGACTCGCGCTTCACAATCTCCACATCGAGCGCCGCCATCGTCATCACCCCGACGATGTTGTCGACGCGTCGCTTCGTCGAGCAGGATGAGCGCGCACTGAATCTTCGAGACGTGTTTCCCGACGGCACCCGGTACGACGTTCGCTGGATTCGATACCCGCGCCCCACGAATACACGACCCAATAAAAGCCGCAGTCTCACCTTCGGCGGCCAGGAGAAAATTGACAATATAGTTCTTTCCGATCGTGAGGCCGTCGATAGCCTGGGACCAAGCTGCGCTACCAATGAGCCCAAACCCCCCGAGTTACGAACTGCATCCCGTCTCCAGCAAGCGCTGTTCCGGTCCCGCCGCAGCACTGCGGGCCGGCGCGCCACAAAAGAGCATCACCCGGGGAACCAGTATGGGTCCAACCGAGTATATCGGCCGGATTTTTTGACAAGCCGACTTGTCCGAATAGGATCTCTCCAGGCACGCAGACGGTGCAAGGAGAGGTTCGACAACACTTTCGTCCGTAAAATACCATTTGGTTATGCAACCAAGTGGTTATACTATGGCGGCGACCAGCGGTCTGGACGCCACCTTTGCGGTCCTTGCCGACCCCACTCGCCGGGCCATTCTATCGAGACTAGCGTCTGGTGAGGCCTCCGTGACCGAGCTAGCCGAACCATTTGCGATGACTCAACCCGCAGTCTCCAAACACCTTAGGGTCTTGGAGCGAGCGGGACTGATCTCGCGCGAAAGAAGCGCACAGCGGCGCCCCAGTCGGCTTGAGGCAAAGCCCCTGGCGGAAGCCAGCCAAATGGCTGGAGCACTATCGCCAATTCTGGGATGCTTCGTTCTCGCGTTTGGATGACTTGCTTGGCGAATTGCAGCCATCCACGAAACAGGCCAGGGCGCCAAATCGCAGAAAACGTTAAAGGAGACTATGTTCTATCCCGACAGCTTTGAAGTTTCGACACCTGTTAGTGGCCACGGAGAAGTTCGACGACTCCTGGTACCCCGGCGAAGCGTTGACCGCCACGGAGTTCATCGCAAAGGGCGACGTCACGGCAATCAAAATCACCGTACTCTACCGGTCTCTGGAGGCTCGCGACGTTGCCCGCAGGTCCGGTATGGAGCACGGTATGGCGGCAGGCTTCAACCGGCTGGAAGAATTACTGTCGTAACTATTGAGCGAAGGAGCAGAACACAAATGATCGATACGCCTCAAGTGATTCAGACTGCGGCCCGGTTGGCTGCGATCATCCACCTCACAGTTCCGCGAAGCGAGATGCGAACCGTAATGGGTCCGGCCATCGGCGAAGTGATGGCTGCTGTCAAGGCACAAGGCATCAAACCAACCGGGCCATGGTTCACCCATCATCTGAAGATGGACCCGGCGACTTTCGATTTTCAGGTCTGCGTCCCGGTGTCTACTCCAGCCGCTGCCGTGGGCCGTGTCGTGTGCGGCGAAATCCCTGCCGCCATGGCAGCCCGCACAATCCACCACGGCCCATACGACGGGCCGGACGGGCTCGCCGCCGCGTGGAGCAAATTTGGTGAATGGATCGCTGCGAACGGGCATGTCACCGGTCCGGATTTCTACGAATGCTATTTGACGGGACCGGAATCAAGTTCTAACTCGACCGACTGGCGGACGGAACTGAGCCGACCACTACTTGTAGTGGAAATGCGATAGTGTCCTATGCCGGAGCCGATGCATTCACCGCGCTTCCAAGCGGCGTCCAACTTGCGGCTTCCGAACAGAGGGACACTTCACAATCCCGCTCGTCAAATGCGCCGCAACACCATGGCCGAATTTTTGCTTCCAAACGCGATGCAGTTTGCCACGGCGTATTCCACATCCAACTTTCGCGCGGTCGCGGGAACATAATCGAGATCGCATTCGGGATCGGCGTCCTCCAGATTGATCGTCGGTGGGACCACGCCATCGCGCATGGCGAGAAAAGTTGCGGCGATTCCAGCCGCGCCGCACGCGCCTTGCGGATGCCCGATCAGGCTCTTCAACGACGATCCGGCTAGTTTATAGGCGTGCCCGTTGAACGCGAGTTTCATGGCGCGCGTTTCGATGCGGTCGTTCAACTCGGTCGACGTGCCGTGATAGTTCACGTACTGCACGGCTTCGGCGGGAATCCCCGCCTCGTCCAAGGCCATTCCGATCGTTCGGGCCGGCTCCTCGCCGCATTCTTCGAGGCGCACGCGGTGGTAGGCCTCGCACGTCGAAGCATACCCGGCGATCTCACCGTAAATACGCACCCCGCGAGCGCGCGCATGTTCCAGTTCCTCCAGCACGAAAAACCACGCGCCTTCCGCCAAAACAAACCCATCGCGATCCCGTGAAAACGGGCGGGAAGCTCGCTCCGGCTCGCGATTCCAACTCGTGGTCATGATGCGCATCAGGATGAAGCCGCGCAGGATGAGCGGCGCGATCGGCGCATCGGCCCCTCCGGCGACCATCCAATCGAGAACGCCCGCCTGAATGTTCCGGCAGGCATAACCGATCGCATCGGTCGACGACGTGCAGCCCGTCGAAACGATGTGGCTCATCCCCCGGAATCCGAACCGCATGGAAACTTCGCTCGCCAGAGTTCCGATGGTGGAGGTCGGAATGGTATAGACGCTGCACTGCTTCTGGTTGCCTGAGTAGAACAGGCGGTACTGCTCCTCGGTGAACTCCTGGCTGCCTCCGCCGGAACCCACCATGATCCCGACCGAGCGAAGCTCGTCGCGGTTCATGAATCGAGGCTCGATTCCGGAATCCGCAAGCGCTTCCTGGGCCGCCGCAATCGCCAAGGGGGCCACCCTCGAAACGTGCGGACGGTCTTTCGGCGCGATGTACCGGTTCTCATCGAAGCCGGCGACCTCGCCCGCAACCTGAACCGCGAATTCCGACGGGTCGAACCGCGTAAGACGGCGCACGCCGCTCACCCCCCGGCGCGTTGTGTCCCAAAAGTTCTCCCTTCCAATGCCATTGGGGCTGACCGCTCCAATGCCAGTTACCACCACGCGGCGTTTCATTCCGAGGTCAGCGAAACTTTGCCTTTCCCTTCTCGCCAGTATAGGCTGATTTCATGCAGCCTACGGGGCGAAATCAAAATTTGCGCTTCTCGCTGGCAGGTTTGCAGGCGGGCATGCTGGCTAGTTTGACGATGCTGGTTTGGCTCGCGTTGACGTCGATTTGGTACAAGCGATCCATTTGGTCGGTGCCAAATCTGCTCTCCTCCACGTTTTTCGGCGAAGCGGCATTTCGCGCCGGATTTGGCAAAACGACCTACGCCGGAATCGCCCTTCACCTATTTCTTTACAGTGTCCTGGGGGTGCTGTTCGGATTAATCGTTCGGGGCAGTAGAAGCCGTTTGGCCGTGCTGGTGTTCGGGTTGCTATATGGCGTGTTGTGGTATTACGTGTTATTCGGCGCGATTTGGAAAGCGTTGAATCCCTTAGTCGCGTTGTATGTGCCGAACAGGCCGATGCTGGCTGGGCATTTCTTATACGGAGCGATCCTGGGGCGTTTTCCTTCTTATCGCGACGCCATTACACCGGTGCCGGTCGAACTGACGAGATAGGCCGGGCGGTCGATCAACATCC
>JBPCKZ010000066.1:0-28531 GCA_051003795.1 Bryobacteraceae bacterium
GCGTGACGACCAGCGCCCATTTCCCTTCGGTCGGGGCGATGGCGGCCTTCTCGGCGTATTTCCCGCTTCCCTTGTCGTCATGCGTGGCGGCGAGGCCCGGGTAAGGATGCCCGACACCGAGCGTTGCCTCATCGACCAGGCACACGCGCGCACCCGCGACGGCTGCCGCGGCGTCATTGACGACGGTCACCGGGAACGCGTGGTCCATCAGAACAGGTCCTCGAGCAGGGCGCGGAGATCCTGGCTCCGCAGATCGGCGGGCATGGTTGCGGCTTCGGTGGATTGTCCCGCGACTTCGACACCGGGGTGTTCGGCGAGCAGCGGGTGGAGGCGCTCGTCCCAATCTAGCGGCAAATCGAGGTTCCCGGCGACCTGCGGGCGCCAGAGCACGACTGTCCGGCCGTTGCCCGACGCCGCGAGCTGGACGGCCTTCGACTTGTCTTCCCACTCGAACTCGAAGCGCACCAGATCGTCATCGCGTGACGCCGACGATTTGGTGCGCTCCTGCTTTGGGAGTTGCGGGCCGGACAGAATGAGCGTGAAGTCATCGGGCAGCCGATCCACCAAGTGCACGGGCCACTCGATGCGGAGCTGTACCAAGTTCGAAGTAAGCAGAAAGACATGCGCGCGGCCTGTTTCGATATTCAATTCTTTGGTCATCGCAAGAGAACCACGGATGCGGAAGGCTCTCTCGTAATGTAATCGATAATCACGCCCGGTTGCAGGACCGCGTTGACGCCAAGCGCGCAAGGCCTCTCTCTTCGCGCGAATTCATGCGCCCGCTATAATCGGCTTGGTCCCAGGTACATGAACGTCGTTCTTGGAGTTAGCGGCGGCATCGCGGCTTACAAAAGCGCGGAGCTCGCCCGCGCTCTCATCCAGCGCGGTTGCCGGGTGCAGGCGGTGCTCACCGGCGGCGCTCAGGAGTTCATTCGCCCGCTCACCTTCGCCGCCCTCACGGGCCGCAAAGTGATCGCCGGCATGTTCGACGCCGCCAGTCCGGAAGGCACTCTTTCGAGCGCGGTCGAGCACATCGGGGTCGCTCGGGAAAACGATCTGCTGGTGGTCGCTCCAGCCACGGCCGATGTATTGGCGAAATTCGCGCACGGCCTGGCGGACGATTTTCTTTCTACCCTTTACCTGGCTTTCACCGGACCCGTGGTCCTCGCCCCGGCGATGAACGACAACATGTGGGCGCATCCGGCGACTCAGGCGAATATCGAAACGCTACGGCTGCGCGGCCACATCGTCGTCGAGCCGGAAGAGGGTTTTCTCGCGTGCGGCACGGTGGGACCGGGGCGTTTGGCGGAACCCGAAAAGATTGCCGATGCCGCGATGGCCGCCTTGCACCCGGTTCGCGATTTCGCCGGCGAGACGGTCTTGATTACAGCCGGCCCGACGCGCGAGCCGATCGATCCGGTGCGGTATATTTCGAACCGGTCGAGCGGGAAGATGGGCTACGCGCTGGCCGAGGCCGCCGCCGAGCGCGGAGCGGAAGTGATTCTGATCTCCGGGCCGGTTGCACTAGCCGCTCCGCGCGGCGTCCGGCGCCTTTCGGTCGTTACCGCCGAAGAGATGCGTTCGCGAGTTTTTGAGAATCTGGACGGCGCGGATATGGTCGTCATGTGCGCCGCCGTTGCCGATTTCCACGTCGCTCAGGTTCCCCGGCACAAAATCAAGAAAACCGCCGCGCGGTTTTCGCTGGAACTCGACCCCACGCCCGATATTCTCGCCGAACTCGGACGCAATAAAGGCGAGCGGCTTCTTATCGGCTTCGCCGCCGAGACCGAGAACTTGCATCGGGAAGCGCGCCGCAAGCTCGAAGCCAAGAATTGCGACATGATCGTGGCGAACCTGGTCGGCGAAAGCGGCAGCGGCTTCGAATCGGACCGCAATGAAGTTCTGCTGGCGCTGCGCACGGGCGAATCTATCCCGATCGCGTTGGCTTCGAAGAAAGAAATCGCGGGCCGGATATTGGATGCCGCTTTGAAGTTGCGCCTGGCGCTCACAACTCACCATGCACGTTGACCGGATTCGCCAGTATCTGGAATTCTACCGGGATCTCGGCGTGAAGCAGATCCGCCGGCTGCCCGCGCCTGGGCCGCCGGTCGAAACTCTGCTGCGGATTCGCGAGGATATCGGCGACTGCACCCGTTGCAAGCTGCACGCGGCGCGCAACAAGATCGTGTATGGAGTGGGAATTCCAGAGGCAAAGCTCGTTTTCGTGGGGGAGGGGCCTGGAGCGGACGAAGACTCTCAGGGAATTCCGTTCGTCGGGCGCGCCGGACAGTTGCTCACGCAGATGATCGAAGGCACGGCGAAGAAGGAAGGAATTCCGATCCAGCGCAATGACGTTTACATCTGCAATGTCGTGAAATGCCGGCCGCCCGAGAACCGCGCGCCCGAGCCGGATGAGATTGCGACGTGCGGCCAGTTTCTGTTCCGGCAGATCTCGGCGATCCGGCCGCGCGCGATTTGCGCCTTGGGCTCGACGGCCGCGAAAACGCTAATCGGGGGCAAGGACGGCGTCACGCGAATGCGCGGTAAATGGCATAAGTGGCGGGATTTTCCATTGATGGTGACTTACCATCCGTCGTACTTGCTGCGCGCTTACAACCAGGAAGCCAAGCGCGAGGCTTGGGAGGATTTGAAGAAGGTCCTGCACTTTGTTTACGACTGAGGTTCACTAATCGTGGCGCGGTTTCTTCAGCAGCGACGGCTTCGCCGCCTCCACGCGTTTCGCGTGCAGCCCGATCAGGCGCGCGCGCACGTCCTCGTATTCCGAAGTCGTCACCACATACTCGGGCTTTCCCGGCAGCAATTCGTCGATGTTCTTCTGCGTCTTCCGAATCCTATCGGCCGTCATGGGATGCGTATCGAACAACCTCGAAATCGCTCCGGGCCTTTTGTGTTCCGCCGATTCGACGCGCTCCAGGATGTCGATCGCCGCGGTTGGATCGTATCCCGCCGCATACAAATACTGCAGCCCGAGCATGTCCGCTTCGGTTTCGTAAACGCGCGAGAATTTCAGAAAGCCCAGTGGAACGCCGATTCCCATGGCCTGCCGGGCGGCGAGGCCGCCCCATCCGCCCGTCCCAATTATTACGGGGATTGCTGCCATGCTCGCCAGTTGGTCGCGAGTCGCTTGCCGCGTGGCATGACGCGCCGCTACGTGAGCGATTTCATGCGCCATCGCGGAAGCCAGTTCCGCCTCCGTTTCAGATAGCCGGATCAAGCCCGTATTGACGAAAACGTACCCGCCCGGAAGAGCGAAGGCGTTGAGATCTTCGGAGTCGACGATCTTGATGGCGACCGGGAAGGCGACATCCGAATTTCGAACGAGATTCTGGCCGATGCGACTAACGTATTCGGAAACAATCGGGTCTTCCAGGATTCGCGCCTGTCGCGTAACTTCGATAGCGAGCAGCCTGCCGAGAGCCATTTCTTTCTCGAGGCTGAAGAAGTTCGGACCGCCCGCGATTTTCCGGTTGCCGATCTCGGCGGGGTCCTTCTTCTTATCCGGCTTCTTGTCCTCGCCGTAACAGGCGAGCGGCAAGATGGCGATCAAACCGCAGATGCGGGCGCGGCGCATGGCGACTCCTTCTTTAATAAAATAGCGCATGGGCCTATCGCTGCACGCGGCCGGAACCCCCGCCCTCCACGAGCGCCTGCACTTCATCCGCGGTGAAGCGGTTGAAATCTCCGGGGATCGAATGCTTGAGGCACGAAGCGGCCACCGCGAATTCGAGCGCGTCTTGATGTGAACCGAGCGTAAGCAATCCGTAAATTAGCCCGCCCGCGAAGGAATCGCCGCCGCCCACGCGGTCGACGATGTGGGTGATCTCATAGTGACGGCTCATCACAAACTCCTTGCGGTCGTGCAGGCATGCCGACCAGCCGTTGTGAGACGCACTGCGCGATTCCCGTAGCGTGATCGCGATCGATTGCAGATTCGAGAATTCGTCGAGCGCCTTTTCCGCGAGCTTGCGGTATTGCGCCGAATCGAGCTTCGCCGAATGCACGTCCACATCCGCCTGAATGCCGAGCGCCATCTGGCAGTCTTCCTCGTTAGCGATCGCCACGTCCACGTACTTCACCAGTTCGCGCATCACTTCGGCCGCGGGTTTTCCGTATTTCCAAAGATTCTTGCGATAGTTGAGATCGCAAGAAACGGTCAGCCCATTCTCGCGAGCGGCGCGCACGGATTCGAGCGCCAGCCCGGCGGCGGACGCGCTGAGCGCCGGCGTGATCCCGGTGATGTGGAACCAGCCCGCTCCCGCGAAGACTTCGCTCCAGACAATATCGCCGGGCTTGGCGAGCGCCATCGAGGTGTAATCGCGATCGTAAACGACCTTCGACGGCCGCTGATTCGCCCCGGCCTCGACGAAATAAATCCCCATGCGTCCCGGCGCGCGCACGATACTCGAGGTGTCCACGTTGAAGCGCCGCATTTCGGCGACGACGGAATCGGCGATCGGATGATTCGGAGGCAGCACCGTTACGTAAGCCGCGGGCAAACCGAAACCGGCCACGGTCACGGCCACGTTCGCCTCGCCTCCGCCAAAGGTGGCCACGAACTGGGACGTCTGGAGAAACCGTTCGAATCCGGGCGGCGCGAGCCGAAGCATGATTTCGCCGAAAGTAACAACTTTCTTGGGCATGGATTTACTGGTTTACCACGGCGGCGACATCGATGGCGAAGCTCGCGTCCATCGCCGGAAGGCCCTCAAACACGAGCAGGGTGCTGGCCGGCGGGTTCTTCGGATCGAAGAAGTCGAAGCGAATCTTGCGAATCTGTTCCGCGATGGATGGCGAAAGCGGATACACGCTAGCCATAACGACTTGTTTCGGGGAGGAGCCGAGTTGATCGAGAGCCTTGCGCAAGCGTTCAAAGGCGAGTTTCGCGTCCGATTCCTGGAATCCAAAAGCCACTTGCGTGCCGGTGAGCGCGAGGCGCGGAGCGGACACGGCGGCAGCCTGCGAAAAATAGGGCGAGCTGGCCAGGCCATCGGGAGAGCGGTATTCGACGGCGCCGCGGGAAGGGCTATTTAAGCGCGCGACCGCTTCGCATTCGATCAGCGTGCGCGCCGGGGCGCGTTGGGACTTCACAATATCGACGGCGGCCTGCGGAAACCTGGCGGAGATCATGGCGTGGATCTTCGCCGCATCGTCGAGAGAGGTGGCGAAACACGTCACGCGCAACACCTCGGTTCCGGCAACGGCCGTGCCGAGGTTGGACAATGACTTTTCGGCGAGCGGAGCGGTTGGACCGAGCGGCTCATCCGAAGACGCAGCCTGTCCGGAGACGAACAGAAGACCGTTCGGATTCATTTCCCTCTTTGCGGCGGCGGTGGATTCGAGTACGACCTGCGCGCCCTCGAGGGGCAAGCCTCCGGCCTGAACCACGCTGACGGTTGGCAGGGCGAGATGCTTTTCCGTGAACACCTCGCTCACGATGGCGGGAACGCGCCGCAGATCGCCGCTCCCCGCCACAAAGGCGCGGATTTTGACAATTGCCGCGCCGTTGCCGGCGCGAAGCAGCGCTTTCAGCGCGTCGCGCGTTTGCGCGGAGAGCAAACCTTTCGCGGAGAGCGGAGAAACCTGGAAGACCAGGCGCCCGGTTTCGGCGACCACGCCCGAAGGAGGATCTTTCGGAAGCTCCAGGACTTGCGTGATTTCTTCCTTTTTCTTTTTGGCCTGGAGGCTGGGGACGATCCAGAGCGCGGCGGCGATGGCGGCCAGGACACAGAGTGAGAGGGCGATCTTCATGGCCGTAATTCCGATGGTAGCGTGGTTTGGGAAACGCGTTAAAGAGGCAGTTTCGTTGCCGTGATCCGTGTTGGGCGGAACTCCGGGCGCGGTGGGATGCACCGTGTACACAACCGCGACGGTCAATCCACCAAAGAAGTCCCTATCCCGTATTCCGGGATGCCCGGCACATGCGTCTTCGCAACACGGAACGTTGAGCGGATTCGACCGCTTTGTATTTCGCGGTTCGCCGCGGCGTTTGAATGGCGCGGGGAATGAAACGATATCTCTGGCGGAATCACATCCTGTTAAAGACTTACAAGTAGGCAGGCACGAAGTCGGCCCGAAAATCTCCTTGGAGAATATCTATGTGGACAAAATCGAAATATAGGGTAATGAGATCATCTGTTCGAAAGCTGATCATCCCGATTGCATTCGCGTGTACTGCCGTTACGGCGGCAGACCGTACTCTGATCGGACGATGGCGGTCACTTGAAACTTCCAAGGGCGGAATTGGCGCGATGTTTGTGTTCCGTGATGACGGGACACTTCAGTTCAGTCCCGGCGCGGTGGTGGAGAGCAAATATCGAGTGGAAGGAAACAGGCTGATCACGCCGCCGGGAACGATAAATGGGCCGGAGGATGTGACTGTGATCGAAACTTTGACGCAGAATGAACTTCGGCTGCTCGCGTCTGTCATGGGAATGACGCGTGAAGGTGGCGTTGTCGATCCGAAGAACCTGATTTGGGGAACATGGCAGATTAAGAGCGGTAATAAGGATTCCGTGAAGTGGCAGTTCCGAGCGGATGGTACGCAAATGCTGTCCAATCCGGGCGCGGTACGAGGCAAATATCGGTTGGAAGGAAATCGGCTGATCTTGCCGCCGGCAACTGTAAACGGTCCGGAACCAGTGATGGCGGTCGTATCGTTAACGGAGAATGAGCTGCGGCTCGTGTCTGTCATGAGAATGACGCGTGAAGGCAAAGTTATCGATCCGAAGAACCTGATTCTTGGAACTTGGCAGTGGCAGCCAACCAGTGACGGAATGCCCATGCGGCGGCAGTTCCGAGCGAACGGAACGGACCTGCTGACCGCGCCGTTTCGGACCGACAAGGGCCGGTATACCATCAGGGACGACCGGATTCGGATCGAAATCGACGGGTACCCCGTAGTCGAGGGCAACCTGCGCTGGGAGGACGAAGTTCTGGTCCTTCCGGGCCCCAGCGGCAGCGGTGAATCCCGTTTCGCGCGGTATTGAAGCAAATCAACGATCGAATCGAAGGAGCTCGTCCTGAAAAATCACTTCCCCTTCTCAAGCGTCTCAATCGTCCCGGTCATCCGGTCGATCCACTTATCACCGCTATCGAAGCCGACGCTTTCAAGCCTTAGCACCGCGTCCTTATCGACAATCCAATTGCGCGGGATGCTCAACGAGGGCACCATCGTATCGACATAGGCACGCGCGGGCATTACCGGGAAAGTGTACTTATTCTCTTTGAGGAACGGCTCGATCATGCCAGGATTGTCGTCCGTGTTCAGAGTAACTATCCGGATGTCCGGACGGTCCTTCAACTTCTCGTAGAGTTTCTGCAAATGCGGAAGCTCTTGGCGGCAGGGTTCGCACCAGGTCGCCCACAAGTTGATTAAGGTCGTCTTGCCCTTGATGTCGGCGAGACGCCAAGTCTTGCCCGTCATATCCGTCAACTCGAACGCGGGCAGCGGCTTGTTCATCTTTTCCCATTCCGTGCGGGGACCGGTGGCGACGATCGGCTTGACGGGTTCAACGCGCGCGAGCCACGCATCCCAAGCGGAATCCGTGCCGCCCAGGTCGGTCCAGAGGACCTTCGCTTTGCTCTTGACAAAGTCCTGGGTCGCCGGGTAAGGCGCGCCGCGTAATTCGTTCCGATAGAAGGTCAGTGCGTCCAGTTTGCGGCCTTGCTTTTCCGCAACCTGCCCCATTTTGCTCCAGTAGGTCGAATCGTTTTGAGCCCAGCTCCGCCGTTCGAAGTCCTTGCCGGAGTCGGGCGGCTTGTTTTCATCCAGACTCTTGCGCATGTCCGCGAGAGCCGCCAAAGCCTGGTCCAGACGATCGGTCTTGAGATAGGCATCCGCCAGCGTGTTGTAACCCGTCATCCGATTCATCAACTGCAAGCTCTGCATGCTCATGCCGGATGGCGGGGGATACAGATCCGAAGCCATCGCCGGAGGAGGCGCCTTACTCAGTTCCTCCATGCCCTTTTTCACCATGTCCGGAATCTCATTCAAATGCATGTTGCGCTGCAGGTACAGCGACGCTATCTGAAACATGGATGTAGAACCGCCACCCGCAGACGTGCCTGTCTTGCGCAGTCCTTCCGCCACGCGCTCCACTTCGGCGTCGGCAGTCTCCCGGTTCATCTGCAATGCCATCAACCGCTGCGTCCAAACAAAAGTGTCATCGGGCCACTTCCGTATCCATTCGGCCGTTACATCCAGCAGAGCCTTGTTGCGGTCGCGGTAAGCGTTCGGATCGAATTTGCCGTCTTTGGGCTGCGGATACGGATGGGCTTTCTGCCAATCCTGAAAAGCCTCCATCGCGACGTTCGCCGATGCAGCCGAGAATTTCTCGTCCACCCACTTCAATCCGTCTTTATCGTCGATGAGCTTGTACCCTTCCCGAAGCGTGGCGGCCAGGAACGGCTTATCGGCAGGGTCCATTCCGCGCAGTTTAGTCAGGTCGTTGCGGATACCTTCTCGGACCCGCGCGTATTCAGGCGCGGGATGCGTCTGGAATTCGAGGGTCCACAAGATGCGGTAATGCCCGAGGGCGACGGCATCGGTCCGATTCTCGATCAGCGTCCGCATGCGCGCCACGCTACGTCGCACAAACTCCGAATTCTCCATGCGCTCCAGATCGTGAAAGCCTTCGAATTGGGCCGGGCACGCACTCATCCACGCCTCCAGATGTGCCTGGGCCTTCCCGGCGTCCTTGAAGTTGGGAGCGCGATAAATCTCCGTCAGAGATAAATGCGCCGGCGCGTAGCGGGGCTCCTTCGCGAGAGCTTGATCGAAAGTCTCAATCGCATCCGGAGTCTTCGTCCCCACGAGCGTGCGTCCATACAGGTACAGGTATTCGGGACTGCCGGAACGTTTCTCGATGAGTGTCTTGTACTCGTCGATCACCGTCTGGCGGTACACGGGACCTTGCCGGAACGTGTTCTGGTAGGCGCGGTGGGCCCAAACGTCGTCCGGGAATTTATCCAAAACGGCGCGTGCCGAAGTTTTCGGGATGTCCTTCAGGGCGTCGCGAACCTGACTAGATGCCTCGCAAGGCTGGGCGTGGCAAACCACCGGGGCCGCCAAAATCAGTAGAAAGGAGAGCTTGGTCATCGAGCTCCCTCCTTGCAAAGCATTCTATCCCAATCGCGACATATAAGAGCGAGCGCGGGACGTTACGAGCGGGCGTTCCGCTATAATGACCGAAAGGACAGACAGACCGTGTGTTGATGTACGTTACCGCCTGACGTGCCGAGTTTCGATGCGACCGACTTACCGATTCACTATGCCAGGCACGGCACCGATTTTCGGCCGTAACCGAAAGGGGATATCAAATGCTCGCGGATCATTTTTTATCGGCCGCACCAAGCCCGAATGTGAGGCAGTGCAAAAGGATGCAAGCCCACACGGTGAGGTACGATGTGGCTACCAGAGAGTACGGCGTCCTGTCTACCGGCGGAATAATACGCACTTACTTTAAAGCGAAACCTTGCACCTCTTTGCCCTTTGGCGTTCCAAGGGTCCGGTGTCACAACTATCCAGACAACATCCAATACTTCCAAGCGATGTGCCGGCAATGGTAAATCGTTGTCCAGTTTGCGGCTATTTCATGCCGTATCCTCCTACCGATTATCACATCTGCTCCTCGTGCGGCACGGAGTTTGGCTATGATGACGCAGGAAGAACTTACGAAGAGTTAAGGGACATTTGGCTGAAGGGAGGGTTGAATTGGTGGAGCCCGGTCGATCCCCAACCTGAAGAGTGGGACCCATACGCGCAGGTCTCCAACTTGATTTCCGGCCTCACGCTTCCACGGCCAGCTTAGCCGCGTCGCCGATGAACACCCTCAAAATCGTCTTCACTGTAATCGGGTTCACGTTCGCCGGTTGCGCGCAGGACGTTCATCCGGTTACCAAGCGCGAAATCGCTCCGGTGATGGGCATTAACGGCGCGGACTGGCTGACTCGTTCCGAACGCGCGCGCGAAGAGGCGCCGGATCGGGCGCTCGATGCCATCGGAATTGCGAAAGGTTCCACGGTGGCGGATATCGGCGCCGGAGTCGGATACTTCACGTGGCGGCTGGCGGAGCGAGTCGGTCCCGAAGGCAAGGTTTACGCCAACGATATCCAGCCGCGCATGCTGGAGATGCTTCGCAAGAACATCGCGGAAAGAAAACTGTCGAATGTGGAACCGGTTCTGGGCGCGGAAGACGACCCGAAGCTGCCGGACGGCAAAATCGACTTGGCTCTGCTGGTCGACGTTTACCACGAATTCTCGCAGCCGCAAAACATGCTGCGGCATCTGCGCGCTTCCTTGAAACCGGACCGGCGGCTGGTATTGATTGAGTACCGGAAGGAGGATCCCGATGTGCCGATCCGCCCGGAGCATAAGATGTCCGTCGCGGGAGTGCGCGCGGAAGTGGAACCGGAAGGGTTTCGCTTCGATCGGGCCATCGAATCTCTGCCGCGCCAGCATATTCTGATCTTTCGGAAAGCGCGCGATAATTGAGGCATGGAGAAAGCTACGTTCGCGGCAGGTTGTTTTTGGGGAGTGGAAGAGGCGTTCCGGCAGCTTCCGGGCGTCGAATCTACTTCGGTGGGTTACATCGGCGGCACGAAAAAAAATCCGACTTACAAAGAGGTGTGCTCCGGCCGCACGGGACATGCCGAAGCGGTGGAAGTCACTTACGATCCGTCGAAAGCGACCTACGAAGATCTGCTCAAAGTGTTCTGGGAAAATCACGATCCGACGACGCTGAATCGACAGGGACCGGATGTCGGTGAACAGTACCGGTCCGCGATCTTCTTCCACAATGCGGAGCAAGAGCGGGCGGCAAAGGCGTCGAAAGAAAAGTTGCGGAACGAAGGCAAATTCCGGCGGCCAATCGTCACTGAAATCAAACCCGCTCCCGATTACTATCCGGCGGAAGATTACCACCAGCAGTACCTGGCGAAGCGCGGCCTGGCGCATTGTTCGATTCGTTAACGGCACGCGAATTGCTTCTGTGTGTCAGGTGAACGAATCACGCCAAGACCTCGCGCTTTCCCGCGGGCATACCGATGAATTGTTTCGATTACTCGACCCGGCGGCGATGTATGACCGTCCGATTCCGGAACGCCATCGAATTGTCTTCTATTTAGGGCATTTGGAAGCCTTCGACTGGAATCAAATCGCCCGCCGGCATCTGAATACGCCATCTTTTCATCCCGAATTCGACCTTCTGTTCGAAGCCGGGATCGATCCCGAGCCGGGCAAGGCTCCGAGCGATCGACCTTCCGACTGGCCCAAATTAGGGGAAGTGTTGGATTACAAGAACCGCATTCGCGAGACCGTGGATCGCCTCTGGGACAACGTTTCGCCGGATGTGCGGCAAATGTCGATCGAGCATCGAGAAATGCACGCGGAAACTTTCACATACATGTTGCACAATCTGGAGCATGAGAAAAAGGCCGCGCGCGGTTCTGAGGAATTGCCGGCGGTCCGGGAACATAAACCGGAGACGATTTCGATTCCGCCGGGAAAAGCGACGTTGGGGAAGCGAACGGGCGACGGCTTTGGATGGGATAACGAATTTCAGCAAGTCACCCAAACCGTTCCGGCATTCGCCATCGGCAAGCACAAGATCACGAATGGCGAGTATTTGGATTTCGTAAACGAAGGCGCGGCGGCCCCGCATTATTGGGTGCGGCGGAACGGCCGCTGGTTCTATCATGGGATGTTCGAAGACATTCCGCTACCGCTTGACTGGCCGGTGTACGTGTCGCGGCAAGAGGCGGCGGCGTACGCCGAATGGAAGGGAAAGTCGCTTCCAACGGAAGCGCAATTTCATCGTGCGGCGCATGGAATACCGGATGGCGCGCGTGGAAATTTCGATTACCGGCGTTGGGAACCTATTCCGGTGAATGCTTCGCCTGAAAGCGACAGCGCATTCAGCGTTTCGCAATTGGTTGGCAACGGCTGGGAATTGACCTCCACGGCCTTCGCGCCATTCGACGGTTTTGCGCCTCAGCCGACTTATCCGGGCTACTCGGCGAACTTTTTCGATAACCAGCATTACGTGGTGAAGGGCGCATCGCCGCGCACATCGGCGTGTTTGGTTCGCCCATCGTTCCGGAACTGGTTCCGTCCCGAGTATCCGTACACCTATACAACTTTCCGCTTGGTCGATAACTGAATGCCGCCTCCGGCGGTTGAGATTATCGAAATCACCGAGTTCGCGCGAGACGTGCTGAAGGGGTTGGGCCGCGACGGCCAGAAGGAACTGCCCTCGCAGTACCTATATGACGATCTTGGCTCCGCACTTTTCGATACGATCACGCTTCTTCCCGAATACGGCTTGACGCGCGCCGATGCGCGTCTTCTCGCCCGGCACGGCGCGGAGGTTATAGAGCATTTTCCGCGAAATCCGCTGGTGGTGGAACTCGGCAGCGGAAACGGATCGAAAACCCATTACATGCTCGAAGCGGCCGGGCATCGAGGCCCGGTGCATTACATTCCCGTCGATATATCGCCAGCCGCCCTCGAGAAGTGCCGCGATGCGTCGCAGCGGATTTTGAATGTGGATGTCACGCCATTGACCGATTCCTATCTGAACGGCCTTTATGCGGCGGTGGAAAAGCGGAGGCCCGGCCAGAAGCTGCTAGTGCTATTTCTTGGGAGCACGATCGGCAATTTCTATTTGGACGCGGCCGAATCGTTCTTACGGCAGATTCGCAATGCGCTGCTGCCGGGCGATGCGCTTCTGCTCGGAACCGATTTGTTGAAGCCGATCGAACAAATGCTGATTGCTTACGACGACCCGATCGGGGTGACCGCCGCGTTTAACCTGAACTTGCTTTCGCGCATGAATCGGGAGCTCGGCGGCGATTTCCATATCCGTAATTTCGAGCACGAAGTCCGCTTTGACGAGCGGGAATCCCGGATTGAAATGCATCTGCGGTGTTCCGTTCCACAAAGCGTCGTGATCGAAGCGATCGGCTTGCGGATCCATATGCGCGAGGGAGAAACAATCTGGACGGAAGCGTCTCAGAAATTCCGTCCGGAAGAAGTTCGCGCGATGGCTCACCGCGCCGGTTTTGAATGCCGCTCGCAATGGATTGACGACGAGTGGCCGTTCGCGGAGAACCTGTTGATCGCGGGCGCATGAGCGCCGTTGTAGAGTTCGCGGGGGCTGGGTTCGCCATCGGAGGCCGCGCGATCCTGCAAGACTTCAGCCTGAAAGTGGAAGCCGGCGAAACGCTCGTGCTGCTCGGCAGAAGCGGCTCCGGCAAAACCAGCGCTCTGAAGTTAGTCAACGCGCTCCTCGCCCCAACCAGCGGCCGCGTGTTGGTGGAGGGAAAACCCACCGGCGAATGGGATCCCGTTAAACTGCGGCGGCGGATCGGTTATGTGATTCAGGAAGCCGGGCTGTTTCCGCATTTCCGCGTTTCGGCGAATGTGGGCCTGGTCCCCAAGCTGGACGGTTGGACGCCGGATAAAATTAACGCCCGCGTGAGTGAGCTTCTCGACCAGGTCGGGCTGCCGAGCCGCGACTATGGCGAGCGATATCCGCGCGAGCTTTCCGGCGGACAGCGGCAACGCGTGGGCGTCGCGCGCGCGCTGGCCGCCGACCCGCCGCTGCTGCTGCTCGACGAGCCGTTCGGCGCTCTGGACCCCGTTACGCGCCTCGATATCCAGCGGCAATTTCTGAAATTGCGCGACAGCTTGCGAAAGACGGCGATTTTCGTAACGCACGACGTTCGCGAAGCTCTGATGCTGGGGACGCGCATCGCCCTGCTGCGCGACGGGCGGCTTGAAGCGCTCGAAGATCCGCACGCATTTCTGCAAAGCCGGAATCCGGAAGCGCGGGCTTTTTTGGAGTGTCTCGACTGGCATCCCCGATGAGCGCGTTGAATGTGGATATGTTGAGCGAGGTCGCCGATCTCTCGCTCGAGCATCTGATCTTAGTCGTGATTTCGATCGCCATCTCCGCCGCCATCGCGATGCCGGCGGCAATCGCCCTCACTCGCCGGGCGGCCGCGCGTAGATGGGTGCTGGGCCTCGTGAACATTCTGCAAACGATTCCCAGCCTGGCGCTTTTCGGATTTCTGATCCCGATTCCGTTGATTGGCGGTATTGGGAAGCGGACCGCCATCGTCGCGCTTGTCGTATACGCGTTGCTGCCGATTTTGCGCAATACATTGATTGGAATCAGGGGCGTGGACGCGGCGGTGCGCGAGTCCGCGATTGCCATGGGCATGACTCGATCGCAGGTGCTTTGGCAGGTCGAAATCCCGCTGGCCGCGCCGACGATTCTCGCGGGCTTGCGCGTCGCGACGGTAACGACGATCGGTACCGCGACCATTGCCGCGGCGATCGGGGGCGGCGGCCTCGGCGTGTTTATTTTTCGAGGCATCGCGTCGGTCGATACCGCGCAGATCTTGTCCGGTGCCATTCCCGCCGCGTTAATGGCGATACTTGCGGATGAGGG
This sequence comes from Bryobacteraceae bacterium, assembly GCA_051003795.1. Classification (GTDB taxonomy): domain Bacteria; phylum Acidobacteriota; class Terriglobia; order Bryobacterales; family Bryobacteraceae; genus JALYXS01. Next base: position 14,475 of record JBPCKZ010000066.1, read on the forward strand.
GTTGGGATGGATCGAACGAAAATTCTCGCGGGGCTGATATTCTTCGTCGCGCTGGGCGGCTGCACGCGGGCCCGGCATCTTACCGTGGGCTCGAAGAATTTCAGCGAACAACTGATCCTTGGGGAGATTGTCGCGCAGCATCTCGAGAACCGCCTGCACGAAAAGATCGCGCGCAAGCTCGATTTGGGCGGCACGCTGGTCGCGCATCAGGCTATCGTGAATGGCGAGATCGACCTCTACCCCGAGTACACCGGCACGGCGCTGGCGTCGATTCTGAAGGAGCCGCCGCTGTCCGATCCCGCCGCCGTGCTCGACAAGGTTCGGAAGGGATACCGGCAGTGGAATTTGGAATGGATGAACCCGCTCGGCTTCGACAACACGTTCGCCATGGTTATACGCAACGAAGATGCCGACGAGCGCCATGCCGCGACATTGTCGGAAGCGGCGCGGTACCCGCCCGGTTGGAAACTCGGGGTCGGCTACGAATTCGTGCAGCGGGCGGATGGTTTGGCCGGCCTGCTGAAGACCTATGGGCTGCATGTGAAAGGCTCGGTAAAGACCATGGATCTGGGCCTGCTGTATCAGGGATTGCAGCAGCGGCAGGTGGATATGGTCGCGGGAAGCGCGACCGACGGCCTGTTATCGGTTCTTCCGGTGAAAGTGCTGGAAGACGACCGGCATTATTTCCCGCCCTACCAGGGGGCGTTGGTTGCGCGATCGCAGGCATTGTCGCGATATCCCGGGCTGCGGGGAGCGCTGCGCGAGTTGGACGGAAAAATTTCCACGGAAGTGATGCGTAAGATGAATTATCAACTGGATGGAAAGCACCGGCCTATCCGCGACATCGCGCGGGAGTTCTTGACTGGATTGGAACGTTGATTAATGAGTCTTGACTCCTTTCTTCACCGGAACCACGACCGGCGCCTCGGGATGCTCTTCCACCTCGCGGCCAATATCGACCATCACGTCCCGAACTTGATCGGATTTCAGTTCCCGCTCCATGCGGCGCAGCGCCACGCCGACTACGTCGCGATGCCGCAGCTTGAAACCCGGCCCTCGCTCGCTTAAATCGAGCCACAACCGGTGAAGCAGATCCACGTCTTCCGGCCAGAGCCGCGGCGGATGCGGACCCAGGTTAAAATACTCCGACTGGTTCGGGTCCGGCAACACCACTTCAAGTGAAAGCGAAGGCCGCGGAGCCGAAAGCTGCTCCCATGCCTCTCCCACGATCTTGCCCTGCTGCGCCGGCGTGTATTTCGGCGAAAGCCCGGTCACGATTCGCGCGGATTGCAGCTTCTGCGCGGTTTGCACCATCGCGATCCAGGGATTCGTCCCCGCCACCGCCAGCAACTCGACGTGTTTGCCCGCCTTTTCCGCGACGGTTACCACTTTGGTAAACAACTCCGTTTCCGCATTGGCGAAAATCTGGTCGGCGTTCAAGCCGAACTCGCCGGACGCGGCCTGGGTAACATTGTGAACCGAGAGCACGACGATATCGATCTTGCGAGTGTCCGTCTTGGCCAAGGTAGCTTGCAGATGCTCCAGGTGATTCGGATTTCGAGCCGCGACCAGAATGTTGCCTGGCCGCACGTGGACGGCCCCGTCGGACACGTCGTCGTTCGAGACCAGCCGGAATTTCTCCATCTCATGCTGTTCCCTGACCTGCTTCCGCTGATTACGCTTTTCCGATACTTCAAAGAGCACGAAGAAGACGATCGTGAAAGAGACCCCCGAAATGGTGGCGACCTTCTTGGTAAGCACGTTGATGCATGCCAGGGAGAAAAGAAAAATCGTGATCAACGCCAACCCCACCGGCAGCTCCGTCTTGCCGATGCGGATGTTGAATGGCACTTTCCACTCGCGATCGTCCGGTTGTTTGAAACGCAGCACCAGGACCGAGAGGGCCTTCATCGCGAAACTCCACACCACGCCAAAAGCGTACGCTTCGCCCAACATAACCATGTTGCCCCGGGTAATCACGATGGCTGCGACCTGCAAAATGACGACCATGTTGATCAGCCGGTGCGTGGTTCCGTATTTTCCATGCGGTTGGCGGAACCAGTCGGGGAGAACGCCGTCTTCGGCGACGCGGTTCAGAACTCCGTTCGAACCGATGATGGCCGTGTTCACCGCGCCCGCAAGAATCAGCGTGCCCACCAGCACGACGAATGCATGGAAAATCAGCTTGACGGCGACGGGGCCGGACAGGAACATCGAGAGGCCGCCGATGAGGTTGTCAAGATATTTTCCGCGCTCCGAATCCGGAATGAGCATCACGGCGAAGAACGATACAAGCGACGTGAACAACATGCTGTATAGGAAAATCACCGTGCCCGCGCGCTCTAAATTCTTGAGCTTGGGAGATGCGATTTCGCGATACACCTGAGCGAGAGTTTCGAATCCGCTCATTGCCAGCAATGAGTGCCCCAGGCCCACCATGATTACAATCAGCGTAATTTGAGGGGCGAAAGTGCCCTTCAACCAGCCCAAAGCGTCCGGACCGAATTGGATGTTCTGCTTGGTGGGCAGCGGCACCGGCTGATAGCCTTTATGGAAAATCGTGAATAGGCACCATGCGATGAGGATGACCACCATTACCGTGGTAATCTGCATGATCCGCAGCGCCTTTTCGCTCGATTCGTGAATGCCGATCAGGTTCTTGTGCCAGAAATAAGCCGTAACCGCAATGGCGAAGATCGATGCGCACAACGGCGGATTCACGTGCATCCAGGAAATATGAAAATAATCCGCGGATTCGTTGAGCAGGCCCGCGAAATAAAGACCGGCGCTGACCCCGCTAATCGGCCCGGTAAGCACGTAATCGAACATCAGCGCGGAAACGGAAAATTTGGCCAGGGTGCCGCCCATGGCTTCATGGACGACTTTGTACACGCCCCCGCGGACGAACATGCTGCAGCTTTCGATATAGAGCGCGCGGACCGCGTACGAGAAGAGCATGATTGCGAGAATGAACCACGGCGCGGATTTGCCGATAGCCCCTTCCGACATCCCGCCCGCGTAATAAGCCGAGGATGCGAGATCGCTGAGAACGATCGCCGCCGCTCTCCAGAAGGAGATAAACGACAGCATCACGGTAGTGGCGACAACGACCTTGGTGGCGGTAGGGCCTTTTGTAATCTCCATAGCGGACTTCGCCCCAAAGATTAGCATGGAAATTGTGCGAATTGAACCTTTAGCCCCGGAGATCCTGGCCCGGCGGATTGTGGGAGAGCTCCGCTCGCGGGGGCATCAAGCCTGGTTTGTCGGCGGTTGCGTGCGCGATCTGCTGCTAGGCAGGACGCCGAAGGACTACGACATCGCGACCGACGCGGCGCCGGACCGCGTTATCGAGCTGTTTCCCAACTCCGATCGCGTTGGCGCGCACTTCGGCGTGGTGTTGGTGCGGGAAGGCGGCGCCCAAGTGGAGGTGGCGGCATTTCGCAGCGACCGCGCATATGAGGATGGGCGACGGCCCACGAGCGTGCAATTCGAGAGCGATCCGCGCCAGGACGTCCTGCGGCGGGATTTCACCATCAACGCGCTGCTGCTCGACCCGGAAAGCGGCGAGGTTCTCGATTTCGTGGGGGGACGCGACGATCTGAGAGCCGGGCTGATCCGCGCGATCGGAGATCCCGAAGTGCGCTTCCGCGAAGACCATTTGCGCCTATTGCGCGCGATCCGGTTCGCGGCGCGGCTCGGGTTCGAAATCGAACCGGGAACGTTCGCCGCCATCCAGCGGCTGGCGGCGTCGATCCATGAAGTTTCCGCGGAAAGGGTGCGCGGTGAATTGGTTCGCATCCTGACCGAAGGAGGAGTGCGGCGGGGTCTGGAACTGCTCGATTCGAGCGGCCTGCTGCGCGAGATTCTTCCCGAGGTAGCGGCGATGAAGGGCGTCGAGCAGCCTCCGCAGTTTCATCCCGAAGGCGACGTGTGGACGCACACCTTGATCATGATGAACGCGCTTCGAAAGCCGAGCGCCGCGCTGGCGCTGGGGGTGCTACTGCACGATGTGGGCAAGCCGCCCACGTTCCGGATTGCCGGGCGAATCCGGTTCGATGGCCACGTGGAAGCGGGCGTGAAGCTCGCGCGCGAGATCCTGAGCCGCTTGCGGTTTCCGCAGCGGGAAATCGCGCAAGTGGAGGCGCTGGTCGCCAACCACATGCGATTCAAAGACCTTCCCCGCATGCGCGAAAGCACGCTGAAACGGTTCCTGCGGATTCCCGATTTTGACGAACACCTGGAACTGCACCGCCTCGATTGCCTCTCGAGCCACGGCAAGTTGGACAATTACGAATTGGCGCGGGCGAAGCGGGACGAAATGCCGGCCGAGGTCTTGAAGCCTCCGGCGCTGTTGACGGGCGACGATCTCATCGCCGCGGGATACCGTCCGGGGCCGCAATTTTCGAAGATGCTGGCCGCCGTGGAGGATGCGCAGCTCGAATTCCGCATCCATACGCGCGAAGAGGCGCTGGAGCTGGTTCGGGAAAGGTGGCAATCAAATGGATGAGCACGCGAACTTCAGGTCGGAGGTGGAAGCCTACACCAAAGCGGACCCCGCGCCGGCGTTGCGGAAACTAAGTTCTCTTACAGGCATTCCGGTCGATACTTTGATCCGGTACGTTTTGGTGAAGTGGGCGGCGTCTGGGTCGGAAGCGCTGTTGGCGATGCGTCCGATCGTGTTCCAGCAGATGCGGGAGCGGATTGCGCGCGCAGAGGCGGACGGGAGCGATGCGGCTAAGCTGCGCGCGTATGAGGCGCTCCGGCAGATCGTGGCTTGGTTAGGCGCGGAAGGCGGCGAAAAATAACCCGGTCCGAGAACTTTATGTCTCGATTAACCAGGCTGGTGCGCTCTCCGGGCTCCGCGTAGTTTTCGACTTGCAAAGCCGATGCCCGTTGATCCACACGTCAGGTTACTGCCGCCGCCGGAAATTCCGCTATCGGATCGAGGGCGAAGCGGAGCCGAACGTACATTCCGCCCTGCTTCTCAATCAGTATTCCGTTCAGTGTCAACCGTTCGATCGGGTCGCATCCGGGGCTCATTGTCTCGCCCACCGCCGCGAGCGCGACCAAGGCCGCGTCACGCGTGAACTCTTTCGGAATAAAGTCGGCGCCGACAGCGGTGGTCTCACCTGTTTAGTGCTCTTCCAGCTTTGCTTTTGCTATTTCGAATTCCGATAGCACCTTGCGCGCCTCTGCTTCCCGGCCCTGCTTCCGGTAAGCCTGCGACAGGACGTAGAGATAATCGGGCTTTCGTTGCAGTTCGATCGCTCGTTCCAGCGCGGTAACGGATCGAGCTATATCGGCCAATCCGCGGTAAGCTTTCGCCATTTCAAACCAAGCTTGATCGGCGCGGGGATCCGCTTCCACCGCCAAACGGCACAATGCGAGCGCACCGGCGAAGTCGTAACGGCGATTGAGGAACCCGGCGTAATCCGTATACGGCCAGGAAGAGGGCCGCGACTGCTCCCGGTTCAACTCAATCGCTCTCTCGAAGCTCCGCCGGGCACGTGCGAAGTCGTTCGAAGCTTCATAGGCCAGACCAAGATTGTGGTGAGCTTTCACGTATGCCGGCGCGATCCAAATTGCCGTTTGCAGTTCTTGCACAGCGCAACCTTGTTGACCACGCTCGTAACAGATCTTGCCCAACTCATAACGGCTCTCCGCCGAATTCGGGTCCAGGCGAATGGCTTGCCGCATCTCCACCTCCGCCAAATCCAGTTTCCCTAAGATTGTAAGATCGAAACCCAGAATCTTGTGGGCTTCGGGTTGATCCACTCGCAGAACCAGAGATCGCGATAGCGCCTCGACCGACAGTAGAATCTTGTGGCTCCGGAAATCAACGTACCCGATCTGATAGAGCGCTTGCCAGGAATCCGGGTGGCTCGCGACATACGCTTCAAGTGGAGCCTCGGCTTCGGTATAGCGTCCGCTGGCGATCATGCGGTCGAAATCGCCGATCTCAGGATCGACTTGCGCGAAAACCGGGGCGGCGGCCCATTGCAGCCCGCTAACCAGCAAGCAGCTGGACAAGAGCCGGTTCATTTCTCCCGCTCCGGGCCGGCCAGTTCCCAACTTACTCTTGCATTCCGATCTTCTCGAAGGCGTTTTGCCAGGCCCATTTGTTCCCGGGCTGCCGCCTCTTCTTTCAGGCGATTGAGCAAGAGCCCGAATTGATAGTGGGCTTTCTGAGACTCGGGCATCAGCCGCACGGCTTGCTCGAACTCCCGGCGAGCCCGATCCGGGTCGTCTTGCGCCCCATAGATTTGCGCCAAAGCTAGATGCGCGCGGCCGTGATCGGGAATGCGCTTCAAGACTTCTTCTAACTTGGCGATGGCTTCTTTGCGATTTTCCATCTGGTCCGCGATCAATCCCAAATAGTAAAGAGGTTCAACCTGCTGTGGGTCGAGTTCGGCGCTCCGAAGGAAGTATTTCGCCGCAGGCTCACTTTCTCCAAGCAGGAACAAGACGGTTCCCATGGCGTACTGCAACCGCGCGTCTCCGGCGTCGGCTTCAATGAGACGCTTATAGATCTCCAGCGCGGACTGCAAATCACTGCCCGCCACCTTGGCTGAAGCGAGTGCGTAGGCGGCGCTCACGCTATCGGGCCGGATCCGCGCCGCCCGCTCGAGTGCGCTCGTGGCATCTTTGATCAGGTCCATCTGGAGACATAAAACGCCGAAAGCGTACAGAACCGGATAGTCGTCCGGGGCGATCTTCCGCGATCGAATCAAAAACGCTAGCGCCTTCTCCGTGTTTCCTTGTAAATTTGCGATTCGAGCGGCTTTCACCAGAATCGCTGTGTTCAATGGCTGCAAGCCGGACAATCGGTCTAACGTCCGCGCGGCCGTTGTCAGGTCCCGCTGACGCCCCGCGATCTCCATCAGACTGGAGGAAGCCTGCTCGTTGTTAGGATCGAGCTTCAGGACCGTCCAATACTGCTCCTCCGCCAGATTCAACTCTTCGGTCGTCACCAAAGCCGCCGCTAACGTGAGGCGCGCGCCGATGAGATTTGGATTGAGCGAAAGAGCCCGTCGCAGATGCCGTTTACCCGCATCGAACTCCGATTGCTGGACCGCTATGGTTCCGAGCACCACGAAAGCGAGCGGATTGGGAGCAGTCTGCCGAGCCGCTTGGGCTGCTACCCGTTTAGCGCTGTCCAGTTCGCCCTTCTGAAACAACAGAACGGCTTCGTTCAGGGAAGTGTCCTGAGCATCCATGCAAACAGCCAAGCAAGCCGCAAGGGCCAGTTCCCGAGCTAACCGCGCGCCAAATCTTAGAAGTTTAGGCGGAGATAAAACTCGATGTGCCGTGGTTCGTTGTTCTGGCCGCTGATGAGCCCGAAGTTCGAACCGTGGCTGAAGTTTGTGTCCGGATTGCTCCATACGTGCCGATTCAGGATGTTTGAAAAGTTGCTGCCAAACCGCAAAGCAATACTTTCCCGAAGCTTGAAATCTTTGAAGAGCGAAACGTTCTCGTTGTATGTCGCCCAACCTCTCAGAATGGGATCGGTCCGCCCCTCCGTGCCCAATGTACCCGGGGACGGCAACGTAAATGCCGCCGGGTCCAGGTATCGGCCGGTGACGATATCGAAATGTGAGTTGTCGTGGTCCTTGAATCCCGAAATCCCGAGCACACGATCCGGTCGTAAACCGCTGTTGAAGAGCACACCGCTGTAAAGATTATCAACGACAATCCCAATCGGACGGCCAGACTCGTACCGGTGAACTCCTGCCAGGTGCCAGCCGCCGAGTACGAGGTTTGCGACGCCGCCATTGTTTAGAAAGCGTTTGCCTCGCCCAACCGGCAACTCGTAATCGTAGGACACAATTAGCGTGTGCGGGACGTCGCCGTCGGAGAGACCCTTTTCTCTCCGGTAAACGCTCGTGAAATTACCTGCGAAATCCTGGGTGGTGGCCGAAAGACCGTTATCGGCGCCGTTGTTCAGAAGCTTGGACCAGGTATAGGACATTCGGGCTAACAGACCGCTGCTGAAATTCTTTTCGAGCTTTACCTGAAGCCCATTGTATGTGCTCATCCCGTCCGCGCCATTCTGCGGATTCACATCCTGATACTGGGGAAAAGGCCGCAACGCCTGGGCAACCGATCCGTCGAACCCCGGATAAGGCAGTGGAATGCCGGCCGCAACTGCACCCGTAGAATTTATGTTGCTGGTGAGCAGGCTGACCGGATATTTTTGGAGAATATTGGGGTTGTTCTGATTGAGACCGCTAATCTGCGGGGGAGAGATCAGGCGGGTGCCGTGGTTGGCGACATACGCGACATCGAGCAGCATATTATTCGTAAGCTGATGCTGGATCGAAAGCGTCCAGTTCTGATACCGCGGCAGGGTCGCGGCGTTCGGATTCATATAGAGCACGCTCGAGTTCACACCCACGCCAGGATTCTTGTTCGGAGGGAAGGTGAGGGCACTTTGCGGAAATCCATCATCGAACAGGAATGCCGCCTGCCGGCCGTTGGTGGTGTCCGTCACCGTTGGGTTGGTAGCAAAGCCCAACGACGCCTGAGCGGCGAACTGGTTCATCGTAACGCCCGCATAGTAGATACCGTATCCCCCGCGGATCGTTGTCTTATCTTTGAGCCGGTAAGCGAATCCAAAGCGCGGCCCGTAGGTGCTGGTATCCGTCTTCTCGAACTGACGTCCGACGCCGTTCACATTCGCAAAGTCGATAGCTCCCGGACGATTTCCCGCTGCCGGATTGGGCCGAGTCGGATTGAAGCTCGTGAAGATATCGTGTTTTTCGTGCCGCCCGAGTTGAAAGTCCATGCGATATCCGAAGCTCAACGTGAGCTGGCTGGTCAATTTGATATCGTCGTTGATCCAGGGGGCGAAGTAGTTGCGGGAGTAAGCCGGAAGGGGCCGGATTTCGATGTTGGCATTGCTTACTTGCCCGAGCACAAAGGTTGCGAATGCGTCTCCGGTGCCGGCGATCGGATTACCCGAGGCATCGAAGGCGGCCGTGTTCACAGTGTTGAATCTCCACGTGCCGGCGTCTCCCGTGCTCTGGCCGATGGTCCAGCGCTCGTGCCGGAACTCGATGCCGACCTTGAGGGTGTGCTTGCCGAAGATATAGGTCGTATCATTCAGAAACTGATAACGGTCCGACGCTTCGAACCGATCGTAGACTCGCTGCCCGAAGCTGCTATAAGGACTGTTCGGGAAGCTGATTGCGGGGAAGCCAGCTGTTTCCGGAAATGGAATACCTTTTAGCCCCAGTTTACTCACATACCCGAGCCCGCCATGATAGCCGTCGGGAAGCACCCAGCGGTCATAACTAAAAACACCGTGCGTGAACAGATTGGGACGGATCACGTCCGTCAATTGGAGGTGTGCAGTCTGCGTGCTAATATCCTGGAACCGCGTGCCGCCCTCGGGCAGGTCGCAGGACCCCACGCTCGCGCAGCCGATGAGTCGCGGACGGTCGTTGTAGTTAAAGGTAAGCGAGGCTTTCAGGTTATCCGTAAAATTGTGGTCCAGCCGCACAAGTTGAGTGACTACATTTAAGTAACGCTGATCGCTTGTAGCCTGCAAATTCTGGATGAAGCCAGGCCGGGTCGTACCGGGCAAGAGCGCCGTTATATTCTTCGCAACGGTGCTGCGCAACGGAACGATGTTGCCTGGAAAGGGGTCGCGAACGATCGCGCCAGCGGGACCGCCGCACGTGGCGGCATCGCGCGTCGTTAAGGGATCGAAAATCTGTCCCGCGAAAACCGGCCGTCCGCAGGCGTCGGATTTTCCCGTGTTCGCGCCGAGAAGCGCGCTGAAATTGCCGGACCGGAAATCGCCCGGAGCGACCGTCAAGAACCCGGCATCCCCCGAGTTGCGGAACTTGTAGCCATCATAGTTATAGAAAAAGAAACTCTTGTTCTTGCCGTTGTAAAGCTTAGGAATCCAGATCGGACCGCCGACCGCCGCGCCATAATTGTTCTGCCGGAGAACGGGCGGCGTGCGCGCAATTTCCCCCCGCGCGTTCAATACGTTGTTCTGAAAGTATTCGTAGAGGACGCCGTGGTAGTGGGAGGTACCGGATTTGGTTGTATACTCCACGAAGCCGCCGCTGGTATGCCCATATTGCGCGCTGAAGGTATTCTGGATAACGCGGGCCTCCTGAATCGATTCAAACGGAGCAGAGCGCTCCGCCGTGAAATTGTGCCCAACCACTTCGCCATATGACGCCCCGTCGAGAAAATTCTCGAAAGCGGCAGCTTGGCCTCCGTTAATGCGGGAGAAGAATTGATCGTTGCCCCCGCTTCTCGGCGTAAAGCCCGGCACCGTGTACAACAGAGCCTCGGGAACACGAATGTTGCCAGTGATGATCGCGGGCAGATCCTCATAATATTTTTGGCTGATCGAGGCTGAGACTTGCGGGTTCTCCGTGTTCAACAACTCGCTGTTTGCGTTCACCTCCACCGATTCGGAAACCGAGCCGATTTCCAAGTGAACGTCCTGCCGGAAAGTCTGTCCGGAATCGAGGCGGATCCCTTTCGCGCTGAAAACTTTGAACCCCGGCACCTCTACACGGACTTCGTAATTCCCAATAATCAGGGGCGGCGTGCTGTAGTTGCCCGCACTTGACGTTTTTACAGTTGTGGCTACACCAGTGGCGGAATTTGTAATTACGACCGTAGCGTTTGGCACTTCCGTCCCTTGCGGGTCGGAGACAATTCCAGTAATTACGCCCTGATCCGCTTGGCCGAACAGCAGCACTGGGCAGAACATCGCTACCCAGAGACCCCGCGTTGCCCTTGTCATACCGAACACCCCCTTCGATCTCTTGCATTCCGCCCCACCCCGGGGCGCTTCCTGAACGAACGGGTCCCACTTTATAACGAGCAGAAGAGGATGTCAATCTGTGCGGTGATGTGCGTCAAGAACTTTATTGACAACGGCGTTCACCTAGGCTATCTTTCTTTCACGTACATATAAGGAAGGTTCGATGACTCTAGGGAAGGGTTCGATGACTCGCCAACTTTTGATGGCCATCGCCGGAGGTGTAATGGCGTTTGGGCCGATTGCATTCGGCCAATCCGGCATTACGATCAGCCCGCAACTTCTGAATCAACGCATTAATTGCGACGAGAAGCCGGGCAGCGTCTTTTGCGCGGACCGTTACACGCGCACGAACTACGAGGGAGAATACGTCGGCCACGACGAGCCGGCCTTGATCTTCTACAGCAACACGCCGGGCTCCGGGAATCAGAGTATCTACAACTTAATTCTTCCGAAGGATCCCCCGACCCGGCCTAAGCAGGATGGCACTGGCGGCACTTACAACTTCCAGCTTCATGTGGCGTTCTGGTTCGGGATGGCGATCTGCGATACGCAATCCGCCCCGAACCCCGATAAAAACGGAACCTGCGTGCCGGATAGCGATAGCAACATCTTCGAGAGTACAAACAAAGCTTCCCCGAATTATATTGGAAATCATCCGGGAACGGCATTCCTGGAATTGCAGTTCTACCCGCCGGGCTGGATCGACTCGCCGGGAATCGTGTCTCCCAACGCGTATTTTGCCGCGCTGAATATCGATAGCTTATCCGTTAACCAGAACACGGGTCGCAACAACAACCGCGACTGCTTGAATCAGGTGGGCCAGGAGCCGGTCAACTTCGCGATTATCACGAAGAATGGCGTTCCGTTGTCTCCAGCCAACCCCCTGGGCGCGCCCATCGGCACATCGAAAAACGATCTGAACAATGTGCTTTTGATGAGGCCGGGCGACGTGTTACGGGTTACCCTCCAAGACTCTCCAGGAGGCGTTCTCGCCATGATCCAGGACCTTACGACGGGCCAATCCGGAACCATGACGGGCGGACCAGCGGCCGGTTTCGCCCAGGTGGACTGGAACCCGGCGGCTACTACGTGCACGGTTTCGCCATACACCTTTCATCCGATGTACGGCACATCCAGCGAAAGTACGCGCGTTCCCTGGGCGGTTCACTCCTATAACGTTGCATTCTCGGACGAAATTGGCCATTTCGAATTCTGCGGCGCGTTTAACGGCGATCCGAACAGCGCCGATTTCCTCAAATGCACGTCGCCTGGTTTCGGCTCCGCCAAGCTGGATGCCGACGATTTTCCCTGTATTAATCCGGCGTTCTTCGGCTTCCCGCCTTCATTCATTCCCATTACGGGATGCATTGGCGAGGATCTCGATTTCAATGGCACGCCGTATGGTAAGAACTGGCCGGGCTCGGACGATAACGCGTCCAATATATTGCGGGACCCGCTTCTTCGTCCGGCTCCCATTCAGTTCACGAGCCCGATATTCATGTTCAATGGCGTTGCGCGGAATTTCGACAGGGTCGCATTTGAAACCGACGTGCCCGCCTTTGAATCGGGCTGCAATTCGAGGACCGGGGCAGGCTGCGTAAATCCGCCCGCGCAAGCCGCGTTTTATCCCATTTTTTCGACCGGGACGGAGCCGTTCCACCAGTGCTGGTGGCAGTTGGGCGGGGCCAACATCCCCGGCACGACGAACACATTCGGGGGAACTCCCGCGGCGCAATATGGCGATCTGCTGACGCTGGCGTATCCCACGCCTTTCGGGGCAATCTTCAACAAAGGCAATTTCCACCGGACGGTCCCCAATTCCTGTCAGGTTCATGTGTCCCCGTAATCAGTTGGGGCGGAACGCGAAGATCATGTAGAGGACAAGGAGAACGATTCCGGCTGTAGTTGAAACGGCCAGGCGTTCCATGTTGGCGCGCTACGGCTTGAACGTGGCCAGGACCGCGGTCCAGTCGGCGCTGGTATTCAGCGTGAACTTGCCGGTGTACGGCGCAATTGAGAACGCCAAGGCGCCCGCATTGGCTGCCCGCGCCGACCCGGTGTCCTGCTGCGTCAACGTGTAATAGCCCGTATTGACGACCGACCCCGTGAAACTGGCCGGGAGACCGGTGCCGGTAAACACCAGTTCGCCGGCGGTTGCCGCCAAAGCCGCCGCGCCGGTGGCTGGCGTCGCGCCGCTGCCCTGAGCGGCGGCGGTTTGGTCCAGCGGATCGGTCGTGTTTAACCCTCTGTACTCGTAAATCGCGAGCCACGGGTGGTTGTTGGCGGAAGAAAACGCCGCTGTCACGCGGTTTGGTCCGCGGGCGATTTTCCTGGCATAGAAGATGTGGACCTGATGGCCGTCCGCATCCTGCGCCTGCGCGATTGCCTCTGAATACGAGTTGCCCGCGGTGTCGCTAACGGTAACGGTCTGCGTCGTTGTCGACATGCGCACGAAGGCGATGACGAGATTGCCCCCCGTGTTGCCGGTCTGGAACGCCGCCGAAACCGACTGCACGGCCGAGCCTTCGACGGAATTGGATTGAACCAGCGCAATGGGAGACGCGGGCGGGTCAACTTTGAGATCGAGGATTGCGCTCCCACTTCCCGCGGCATTTGTTGCGCGGATCAAAACCTGAGTGTTGCCCGCGAAGGCGGGCGTTCCGGAAATCAGCCCGCTGCTCCGGTCAATCGCGATTCCCGCGGGTAGACCAACCGCGTCGAAGCTCACTGGATTATTGCTTGCCGCGACCTGATAACTCAGCGCGGTTCCGGCCGTCGCCTGCACGGCGCCTTGGCTGTTGACGACCGGGATATTCGAGGCCTGTCCGCTTACCAGCCACTCGATCCGGTTGCCGAGCGCGAGGCGCACGGCCTCTACTTGCGTAGTGTCCCGGGTCCAGTTGCGCCAATCGGGCCCCACGCTCCGAGCCTGCCACAATGCCCACTCACTATCGCCGAGCTTCTTCAATATCTCCACATACTCGAAATCGTCGACTCCATCCCGGGTCCACTTGAGCCGCATCGATGGCGCATAGCCGGTGAGGCCCGCCTGCCGACCGGGATACACCAACAGGCCATCGCTGTAAACGCCTCCATACACCGGCAGGGAATTCCACGGGTCCGAAGTCCATTGGTCGACTTTCCATTGCTGAAAACCGGCTAACCCCAAGCTTTGACTGATAAACCCCATATTCAGCCGGTAATCGAGCGGAGTAAAACTAATTTCGTGTTTGGGCGAATAGCCGTCCTGCACCAGAACGTTGTA
>JBPCKZ010000067.1:0-8212 GCA_051003795.1 Bryobacteraceae bacterium
AAAAACATCAAAGAGCGCGGTGGATTGTGTTCTCAAACCAAAAAAGCGGGCGGCTCGCGCCGCCTAAAACGAAAACCGGACAGATCACGTGTTAATAGAACCGGACAACTTGACTTGTTAACAACAGCTGCGGAATCTTCCGGCAACGCTTCACGCCGCCCCCCACCATTGCCCACATGGATTTCCCGGGGTTTCGATTGCATCCGCTCAAGGGCGAGAATGAAAGGCTTTTGGGCCGTTACAGTACGCGCCAACTGGCGGGTGATTTTTCGTTTTGAAGACGGCGCTGAGGACGTTGATTATGTCGATTACCACTGAAAGGAACCAGCCCGTGAACATGAAAATCCGCCGCATCCCGGCGTTGTCGTATTGCGGGAGTGCATTGAGCCTATGGGCTTGACGATCACGGACGCCGCCCAAGCCCTCGGCGGGACGCGCAACACGCTTTCGGAACTCGTAAACGGGAAGCGCGGCATATCTCCCGAAATGGCCGTCAGGATATCCAAGGCTTTCGGAGGCACGGAACAAGGCTGGCTTGGGCAAAAGGCCCAGTACGACCTTGCCCGCGTCCCACGCGACCGGCTCAAACTCAAGCGGCTCGAATTGGTGTAAGAACACGCGCCGAATCATTTTCGCGCGTATCGCCGCGACCGGCGCGCCCGCAGCAGTGGGCGGGTGTCAGGGACAGCGGATGGCTCAAACGTTTGAACACGACGTCAAGGTCCGTTTCACAAAGGGTCCTTTGTGCAACGAGCGCAGAAGCTGGTTGAGCGCTCTCCTGCGGCTCGAGAGTCGGCGATTGACTCTGCTTGGAGGCTTTCCTTTCATCGCGAACTCTCGGGCTCACGTTCGTCGAGTTGCCGCCTAACGCCGTTGCGATCAACTGCGGCGCAAGGTGCAGTCAGGCAGCGCCCTGCAAGAGAATTCGGTGTCCGGTGGTGCCACTCGTGATAGCGACGCTGCTTCCTCGCGCGACGAATGAGGCTGCCATTAGCAGATTCTCCTCGCTCGCACCGCTGACGAGCACCATATCGGTACCGCGCTGCGACGCCGCTCGCGATCCGGGGGACCCGTACCACAGACTGAACTTGCCGTAGGGGTTCATGAATGTCCTCCGAGCGGTACAAGTGGGGCCCCAGGCTGCGCCCCCGTGCTTGTCTCGACAAGAATCCTTTTGTCGGGCCGAGTCTCAAGTTGGGTAAGATTTAAAACGCTCACCGAGCCAGTAAAATCAAGGCGCCCGTGTTTCACAATCTCAGTATCAAAATCTACCCGCCCGGCCCGCGCCGTTCATGACGTTGGGAGTGGCCGGGCGCGGAATGCGCACTGTGCAAATCCAGACCAATGTTCGACGGCGGCATGGTCGTGGGCGCATAACATCAAAAGTAAATCTTCAGCGCCAATTGAATCTGCCGCGAAGTCCGCTGGTACACCGTCGGGCTTCCCGCGCTGGTGATCTTCCCAACCCCAATAAATCCGATGCTCGCATTCGGGTTATTGAACTGCGGCGTGTTCAAGGCGTTGAACGCTTCCGCCCGCAATTCGATCCGCCGCTTTTCGCCGAACCGGAAGCTCTTGAACAGCGATAAATCGATCTGCTTCGTTCCCGGTCCGTAGAGAATGTTGCGGCCCGAGTTTCCAAACGTGAACGGCGGCGGCGCGACGAACGCCGAAGCGTCGAACCAATGGTCGATCGACCGCTGGCCCGAGGGCAGTTCGCCCGATGCGATGCGGTTCGGAAACTGCGTGCCGCTGCCCGTATTCAAGTTGCTGGTCTGCATGACCGGCGTGAATGGCAAGCCCGTTTGAAATATCGCGATATTGTTCAACTGCCATCCGCCCGCGATCCAATCGACCGCCCTCGGTGCGTCGTTCAATAAGAGTTTCCCCTTGCCGACGGGCAACTCATAAGTACCGCTAACGGTAACTTTGTGCCGCACGTCGAAGGTGGAACTGCCGCGCTGCGCCGCCAGATCGCGGGAGTTCTGAATCGGGCTGTTGCTCGATTCGCCGCTGGTGTCGTCGATGCTGTGCGCCCACGTCCAGGACGCGGAAAAGCGGACGCTGCCGACGCGCCGCTCGAATGTCGATTGCAACGAATTGTAGATCGAATTGCCCCACGGCACCACGCCCGTCGAGTCGCTCAAATTCGGATACGGCCGGCGGTTCACGACGGGGCCGGGGCCGGGAGCAGCCTGATTGATATTGAGTCCGACAACATCCACGTACGTCCCTTTGCCGCCCACGTAGGCGACCGAGGCCACCATGTTCGCTCCGAACTCGTGTTGAATATTGACGTTCCATTCGTACATGGTCGAGGTCTTTCCATCTTGCGGCCAATAATAAAATCCACTGCCCCGCACGGGCCACACTTGGGGCCGGGCGGCCGGAAATCCGGCGGAAATGGGAACGGCGGCCGCAAAGTTCGCCGAATCGTTCGTCGTAACCAGGGTGCCGCTGAAGGGCGCGTTTTTCGCGAGCGAATTCCCCGACGTTACGGTCTTGAAGCTATAGAAAATTCCGCCGCCCGCGCGAATCACCGTCTTCGGAGTCAGCGTGTACGCCAGACCGAGGCGCGGCCCGAACTGCAGCGGGCATCCTTCCAAAACCGAGTCGCCTTGAAACGGAGCCGTGCCTACGGGGACCAGCGTTCCGCCATTATCCGGGACGAATCCGGAGAGCCGATTATGCCGCTCTTTCCACGCCGTAATGGAATCGTTTCGCAGCCCCAAGTTCACCGAAAGTTTCGCATTCACGCGCCAGTTATCCTGCACGTACCAGCTATAGTAAAACCGCTGCAAGCTGAAAAATTTGGTCACGTCCAGCCGTGAGCCGATCGGACGTCCCAGCAGAAAATCCGCCAAGCCGAAACCCGTGTAATTGCCGCTAAAATTGAAACTGCCGTTCGGCGCGCCGGGCGAGAAGAACGCGAAACGCCGCGACATGTAATCGAAACCGAACTTCAGCTCGTGCCGGTCGTGCACCCAGCTGAAAGCGTTATCGATCTCCCAGTTGTTGTTGATTTTTTGCAAACTACCGGCCCCATCGCCGAGGCCCGTCAAGCCGCTGATGGTGGTGGTGCTCAACCCGGGAGTGGCGCCGTGCGCATTCGCGTTGGGAATTCCGAGATCTTCCGCGAGCGTCGGAAATTTTGTATCGGAATCGTAAATGCCCTGAATCAATCGTGAGTATCCGAGGCGAAGCTCATAGTATTTCGCGGGGCCAATGGAGCGGCCGTAACCCAGTACCGCCTGCTTGCTCGGGATCAGCACGCGCCCCGGACGGCCCGGACCCGTCCCCACCGCGGGCTCCGGCAAGTTCCCCGGATTAAACGTGTCGGCGCTCTCCCAGCTATACCGTCCAAAGATCGCAGAGTTGTTGGTTCTATAATCCACGCGGGTGTCGAACTGGTCCACCTGATTGGTCTGGACTGGATTGTATAGAAAATTATTGATCGATCCGGGCAGATTCGGCTGCGGATACAACGCGAGCAGGCGCGCGGCCGTCGGATCGATCGCGGAAGGCGGGATAACGTTTCCCGGAAACAGTGCATTAGTGCGAGGGTCCTTGAGCACCGTTTTCGGAAGCAGCGAGGAGAAGTCGCCATTGCGAAAGGCCGGAATGGGAACGCTGCTCAGGAACGTCTGCGCTTGCCGGACGCGCTTGCCTTCGTAATCCGCGAAAAAAAACAGCTTGTCTTTGCCGTTGAACACATGCGGCACAACTACCGGGCCGCCAAGATTGAATCCGAATTGGTTCAGTTTGAACGGCGGGATCGCTTGCGACGGGGAATCGAAAAAATTCTTGGCGTCGAATGCCGAATTGCGCAGGAATTCGTAAGCGGTGCCGTGCAGCTCGTTTGTGCCGGACTTATACGTCACGTTGATAATGCCCTGTCCGCCTCCGTACGCGGCCGGCGCGGAACTGGTCTGCACCTTGAATTCGTAGATCGAATCGACGGGCGGGAAGAAAATCAAAACTCCGGCATCGGTATCCACGCTGTTGATGCCGTCGATGAGATACGTCACGTCTTCCACGGGAGCGCCGTTGATCACCGCGCCGTTCGTCCCCCGCCCGCTGGTGTAGCCGAGCAGCCCCGACGCGCCTCCCACTCCCGTCAGCACGCCAGGAGCAAGCTGCACGAGCTGCGTGAAATTGCGTGTGTTCAAGGGCAGGTCCGTAATTTCTTTCGCCGCGCGAACCTGGCCGATCTCGGATGTTTCGGTCTCAATCGTGGCCGGTGTCGCGGAAACACTGACTTGTTCGTTGACCGAGCCGAGCTCGAGCGGAAAATCCGCTTGCACGCGCTGACTCACGCCCACGGTCACGTCGGCGCTCTTCTCGCGGAAGCCGGGTTGGCGAATCGTGACCGTGTAGCGCCCAGGTTGAAGCGGCAAAGAATTGTATTCGCCGCTTGCCGAAGTCGTTACCTCGCGCGTTACGTTCGTCGAAGCGCTGCGGATCTCGACCGTTGCGCCCGACACGGGAGCTTTTTGCGGATCGGTAATTAACCCTGAGATTGTCCCAAGCTCGAACTGCGACCACGCGGGCGCGCACGCTAACAAGCAAATCAAGGTAAATTTCATTAACGGTGCCCGGCCCGGACCGGCTTGCCATCGCGGAAATCGATCTCGATCAGTTTTTCGCTCGTCGGAATGCGCGCCACCACCTGTTTCGTGTTGCTGTCGATCACGGCGCCGCCATCGGGATACGCGTAGTGTCCATCGAGGCCGAACGAAATCCAGCCCGGATGGGGCCGCTCGCTGGGATCCTTGAACAGCGGGATATCGACCACGTGCTTGGGCGGCATCGACGTGACATCGTAAACGTACACGTAACCGTAAACGCCATCCACCATCCAAATTTCCTTCTGATCGGGGCGCAAATTGATGCCGTGGCTCATCGTGCTATGCGGCTTTTTCGCCGGTGGATTCGGAATCTGCGCGAGCCGCGATTCCGGGGTGTGCGCCTCCACCCGGTAGAGCATCTTCCCGCCCCATTGATTACCGGTGCGCACGGCGCCCACTTCGAATCCGAGCAGCCAATCGATATTCGCGAACGCGAGTTTTTCGTCGTTCGTAACGGCAAAGGGCCGCAATCCTTTCGTGAACGGGCCGATTTTGCCGATCAATTTATTGGTTTGCGTAGCGGCGATGTAGAGGTATGGAACGGTCAGGACGGCCACGTAGACGCGTGTTCCGTCGGGATTCATCCAGGTGTTGTGAGGCCCAATTCCGAGGATCGGATGTTCCTTATATTCCTTTCCGTGCGTAACGGGGATCTTTGCTTTCGGGTCGCCGGTGGCGGCGTCGAGCACCCACCAACTTTCGCCATCGCGTAATGGCAGGTAGATGGTTTTTCCGTCGGGAGTCATGGCCTGGCTGTCGGCGTAGCCGTCGCTGTAGTGGCGGCGCCAGTCGATCTTGTCGGTGGCGAGATCGATGCACAGCAGCTCGTCTTTCAGATTGGAAGTGAGATACAGTTTACCGAGTTGCACGCTTGCGGAGATGCCTTTGTAATCGGCGGTGTCCGGAACCGGAACTTTTCGCAGGAGCTTGTGCGAATCGTCGATGTCGTAAACGCTGTAGCCGGATTTATCGGCGACGTATAACAATCGCTTGACGCCGTCGGCGCCGAACAGCGCGGGGAGCGAAATGGCGAGAGCTAGAAAATGAATTCGCATCGCCGGAATGTTATCACAGCGAGGCGGCGAGTCAGCCCGAGATAACCTGCGCGCCGAGAGTGGCGAGCTCGATGTCACCGACCTGCGGCAATCCGCTCACCGCGACGGCACCCACGACTTTGCCTTCCTTCCAAACCGGCACGCCGCCGCCCCAACCGACGAACCGCGAATCGCCGAAGTAGGCGATGTCGAAACCCTTCTCCGGGTCGCGCGCTTTCTCGCCGATCTCTTTGGTTGGCTTGCGCTCCCGCGCGGCCGTGTAGGCTTTATTCATTGCGATGCGGATCGACGAAAGCGGCGCGCCATCCATCCTGGCAAAGCAAATAAGCTCGCCGTGAGAATCCGCGACGGCGATTACCGCGGCCCGATTCCGCCGAACGGCTTCCGCCGCGATCAAATCGATCGCGCGTTTCGCTTCCGCATACTCAATCGTTGGATTTGCAATCATCAAGAAGACTTCTGGAGGTGCACGCCCCCGTTCACGGTGGTCAGCCGCAGAGGCGCTCCGCCGCCGTTCAAATCCCTGCTGACCTGGCGCTGCCGCTTCTCCGTGATCAATTCCGCGAAATCGCCATGGACACCGCCGTTCACCGTGCTCGCATCCAAGTGCGCCGCATAGCCGGCCGGCATCTCCACATGAACGCCGCCATTCTGCGTCTTGACGTCCAGTCCCGCGCCGTCCCACCGATTGCCCGCTAACTCTACGTGCACCCCGCCATTTTGCGTCTGGCCCTTCACGTTACCGGCGACTTGCGTGAGATGCACGCCTCCATTCTGAGTCGCGAATTCGATATTCCCGCGCACATGGTCGATCTTGATTCCTCCATTGTGCGCCGTGAGGTTCAAGTCCGTCTGCCGCGGGACAAACACCTCGTAAGAGACACTCCACGGCTTTCCAGATGGGCCATCCGACGCGACTTGGCCGCCGGTTGCGTGGATAATCACTTGCGCCGCGAGCGCCTTGGCGTCGCCGTCGTTTTCACCTTGCGATTCAACCTTCGACCGCACCAGCACATCGGCGCGATCCCATGCCTTCACCGACATGCCCCCGTTGGTGCGCCCATCGATGGTGAGCCGGCCAGTGGAAGGGATTGTCTGTTCCCGGATTTCGCAGAAGCGCGCGCGGCTTCCACCGTGGGAATGCTCGTCGCAGTTCAATTGTTTGTCTTGCGCGGCTAAAGGAAGCGCGGCCAAGCACATCAGATATAACGTGAGTTTCATGCGTGTTGGACGCGGGGTGAGAGAAAAAGTCCCGCGAATTCTCTACCGTGCCGCATGCACCGCGTCTTCCACTTCCTTCCGGTATCCGTCCAGCAGCTCCTGTGTCTCCGCCTCAAATCGCAGCACCAAAACGGGCTGCGTATTCGACGCGCGCACCAGCCCCCATCCGCGCGGAAAGTTTATCCGCGCCCCGTCCACATCCAAAACGTCGTAAATCCCCTTGAAATGGTTCGTGACGCGCGCCACCACCGGAAATTTCAGCTCGTCCGCGCAATCCACCCGAATTTCGGGCGTCGTCACGGTTTTCGCCAGATCCGCCAACTGCGCGGAAAGCGGCTTGCCCGATTTCGAAACAATTTCCATCAAGCGGCAGGCGGCGTAAAGCGCGTCGTCGAAGCCGAAATAACGGTCGGCGAAGAACATGTGGCCGCTCATTTCGCCGGCAAGCTCCGCGCCGGTCTCCTTCATCTTGGCCTTGATGAGGGAATGCCCGGTTTTCCACATGATCCCGTTGCCGCCGCGATCGCGGATATCGTCATACAACTGCTGCGAGCATTTGACCTCGCCAATCACCGTCGCGCCAGGCTTGCGCGCGAGGATCTCGCGCGAGTAAACGATCATCAATTGATCTCCGTAGATCACGGTGCCTTTCTCGTCCACGGCCCCGATGCGGTCGGCATCCCCGTCGAAAGCGATTCCGAGGTCCGCGCCCTTTTCTTTCACCGCCGCGATAAGTTGATCGAGGTTGGCGGGAACGGTGGGATCGGGATGGTGATTCGGAAAGCGCCCGTCCATGTCGAAGAACAGGGGCGTCGCGTCCACGTTCAAACTTTCGAGAATGCGATGAAATGCGGGTCCGCCCGTTCCGTTGCCCGCATCCACCACCACCTTTATCCGCCGGTCGAACACGAACTGAGAGCTAATCTGGTCTACATACGGCGTGATGACGTCGGCGACGGTTTCGGAGCCCTGCCCCTCGAGGAAATCCTTGCGCTCGATCATTTCGCGCAATTGCCGGATTCGCTCGCCATGGATGGTGGAATTGCCCATAACAATCTTGAACCCGTTATATTCCGCCGGATTGTGGCTGCCGGTAATCATGATCCCGCCGCCCGCTTCAAAATGAAAAACGGAATAGTAGAGGAGGGGAGTTGGAACCACGCCCACGTCCGTTACGTCGCAGCCGGTGGATTTGAGCCCCTTTGCCAGCGCGTTGCGGAGGCGGTCGGAGCTCAACCGGCAGTCCCTGGCCAGCGTGATTTTTCGCGAGCCGCCGCGCTGCAATAGGGTTCCAATCGCCTTTCCGAG
>JBPCKZ010000068.1:0-13246 GCA_051003795.1 Bryobacteraceae bacterium
CCGCAGGCTTCAAATCCGAATCGGGATTGGTTACACTCTGTCATAGCGAAGGCCGTCCTCTCTTTGGCTTTAACTGCTGTGTGGAAACTCAGTTATGCCACGAAGGGCGGCCTTTTGCCAATAGCACATGAGAAATGCGGGCTAGGTCTACGGAAAATGCCGTAGCCGCTTTTTCGGTACCCCGAAATCCTCCGGCGTCAACTACTTCCCGGAACGGTGACAATGGAGGCGAGCGATGCGCGAATACGACGCCACGTTGAAAATGTTGCTGCGCGGGTCCGCCGAAAGGACGTTCCGGGAGCTGACCGGCGATTCCGTCGAGAAGTGGCTCGATATCGAGCTTCCCAAAGTTCAAACGCTGCTGCTCGATCTTCTGGGGCAGACGGCCGATCAATCCCTCATCCATCTTGAGCTGCAGAGCGGCAACGATCCGAAGATGCCCCTTCGCATGGCCGAGTATGCGTTGGGAGTATACCGGCTATTCGGCAAATTCCCCCGGCAAATCGTGCTCTACGTTGGCAGAGCGCCCCTTCGCATGGCGCCCCAATTGGAAGGTCCGGACGTTTCGTTTCGCTATCGCGTCGTCGATATCCGCGATCTGGACGGGGAGAAGCTGTTGGGGAGCGAACAGGTGGACGATAATGTAATCGCGATCTTGACGCGCTTGCGCGACCGGGAAGGCGTGATTCGAGGGATCGTCCGCAGGATTTCGGAACTCGTAGACCTGAACGGGAGCTTGCACTCCGGCAGCTCATTATGGTGTGCGGGCTTCGGCGGTTGGAAAAATTTACGGAACGGGAGGCGAGGAAAGTGCCACTACTTGAAGACATCATGGATAATCAGGTGCTCGGGCCCGCGTACAAGAGAGGTTTGCGGGAAGGCGTGCAGGAAGGTATGCAGCGAGGCGCGCGGAAAGCTATGCGGCAGGGCGTACAGCAAGGCGAACTGACATTATTACGCCGACAGATCGAGAAGCGTTTTGGCGCGGTTCCCGCTTGGGCCGAAGAACGGCTGAGCAGCCGGCCAGCGGATCTCGAGACGCTCGGCGTGCGCCTGCTGGACGCGAAGAGCCTTGAAGATTTACTGGCATAAAAATCTGGAGAATATCGAGCAGGTACGCGACCTGCCTAGGCGGCATAGATTTCACGAGTCGATTCGAGGATTGACCGGCGCCGGATGGTATTTGGGTCCTGTTCGTCCGAACGACGTGTCAGCAAATCGACCTCGCAGCCGAGCACGTCTTCAAGCTCCTGGTGAAGTTCAAAGAAGTCCCATCCAAGGTGCACTTCGGGTCGAAAGGTGATCAGCAGGTCGATATCGCTGCCACGTCGGGGCTCGCCACGCGCAAATGAGCCGAACACTTCCAACCTGGCGACGCCGTGGCGTTCGCAGAAAGGAACAACCCGTGTCTTGAGATCGTCCAGCGATGGAGGAAGTTGATGGTCGGGCGTGGCCATGGTTATCGCCGCAGAACGCTTTCCGCCGGATCTAAAACCACCTTACCCACCGCTCCCCGAACGGCCACGGAGAACGATGCGGGCTCCGAGCTCGTCCGTACCCATTGCGTGACGGATCTGCCGCGTCCCGCCTGAATCTCGACGGGAACCAGCACGCTGAAATCCTCGTCCACTCCGGTCTGCGCGACGGTGCCCGTCACGCGCCAGGATGGCGCTCTCCCTTTCAGCGAGTAGGTCAATTTTAGAGAGGGAATTCCCGTTCCATAAACCCACTGATCGAAGAAATTCTCCAGCTTCGGGTCGGGTGATTTCGGCGGCGGAAACTCGGCGCAGATCGCCCGGAACTGCTCCGTCGAAAGCGTCTTCCATTCGTAACGCTTGCGCAACTCGGCCAGCATCCGCAAAAACTGGTCGTCGCCCATGCGGCGCCGCATCATATGCAGAATCCACGTGCCTTTGCCATAAACGATGGCCGTCCAGGCCTTCGGATTCTGCAAACTTTCAAGCCGCGAGCCCTGCACCACGGGTCCGGCGGATTCAGTGATCCGTCCGTCGTCGAACTTGGCGAGGAGATCGCGCTTGTATTCGGCCAGGATCGTGTCGGCGGCCTTCGGTCCCTTATGCATTTCGATATACAGCAGCGCGGAATAATTGGCGAGCGCTTCCATCATCCAATCGTCGTGATAACCCGCCGATGTGACCACATTGCCCCACCATTGATGCGCCGCCTCATGCGCGTGCAAAAGTTCCAGGAAAAAGACGCGCTCGCGTTCCGGAAGCGCAGCCAGGGCTTTGTCGGAAGGATTGAGGTAGGAGAGCGTGGAGAGGTAGATCATTCCCGCGAAACCCTGGCCGAAGCGTCCCGGGATGGGCGACACCGTGATCGAGTGCAGCGGCGGCGGCCCGAAGCGCGCGGCGAAGAACTCCATCGCTCCATCGATTTCGGATGCCAGCGCCTGTAGCCGGTTCACTGGATTCGGAGGCGGCTCGGGAATCTCCATCGTGTCGAGGCCGCGGCGCGGCTGCCGCGGCCATCCCAGCGCCGGAGCCGGAGGCATGACAACCGTATCGCGGACCTTCGGTTGCAACGCCCGCTCGGCGTTCCGGTTGGCGCAAACTTCTATCGAAAAATCCCCGTGCGTAAACGTGGTTCGCTCGAAATTCCCGAGATTGAAGCCGGCCATGCGGACCGGCGCGGAGGTCTTGCGGCGCGTGATGCGTTGCGCGCCGGCGACCGTGTCTTCGAGAACCGCGCCGGCCGCGACCAAGTCGAGTTCCTTGGGGTAACGAAACGTCAAATCGTAATGCGAGAACTGCAGCCCACGCCCCGGGTACCAGCTTCCGCGGGAACCGACAAAGTAGACATGATGGCCCGCATCGGACACGATCGCACCGTCGTGGCGGACCTCGATTTCATGCTCGATCCCAGCCTCCAACGGCTGTTTCGCAAGTACGAGAAATAATTCGTTTCCGGTATTGTGCATCAGGTTCGAGCGCACCGAGTCGCGTTGAATCAGTTCGGCGGGTTCGCCATCCACCTGGACCGAGCTGACGTTCATGCGGCTCGAAATATCGAATGGCAGCACGCGCTCGGCCCCGCCTGAGAGCTTAAGTTTGATGCGTGTGATGCATCGCAATCGCAGATCGGGATCGAGCGTCGCGTCGATCCGGTATTCCGTCACGGAAAATTCGGGCGTGAAAGAAGGTTGCGAATTCGTTGCCAAGCCCTTGGATCGGAAAGATCGCGACGTGAAACTGGTCCAGATCTCGAACGCCGCTGCATTCCCGCGGGTTGTAAGCTGGCCCGCGAAGAGCTGTTCCGGCGCACGGCGGTCGAAAATCAAATCGAAATTCCCAAGCTGTTTGCCCATGATCGCCGCGCCGAAGAACCCGCGGCGTTCGTGATGCGTGGACAGCATATCGAGCTCCAAGCGGGTCTCGAAACTGGAGGAGATGTTGCGCGCAACCGGCGACCATTTTTCGGCCAGGAGAACGCCCATTTCCGGGCTCTTCTTGGCCGAACCGGACTGGATCTGAGCGGCGACTTGCTCCGTGAGCTCGCGATCCGAATCGTCGGTGAACAACATGACGGCCGCGGTGAAGTGTTCGTCGAGATTGGGAGAGCCGGTGTAAGAAGCGAGCGACCGGCGTTCGGCCCGATTCGGGGGGAGTAGCAGGATTTCGGCGTCGCCGCCCTCCACGTCGGCGGAAAACACGGCCGCGATGCGTTTACCGCCGGAAGCTTTGGCGAAGATCAGGTATCCGTCGGTGAGGTAGAAACGGGCCTCGTCTTTGGCGAGATTGATTTCACGTACGCGGTAGCATTCGGCGGGATCGAGATCGGCCGTGAGCGCGGCCGAAAGGAGCGCGGGTAGATGGAATGCGAGGAGCAACGCGGCGCGCGCCACGGCTACGCCGCCTTTGAGATCGATAACTTATTCACCTTCGCCAAACCGCAACGTTCGAGTAAGTAAATGGCCGGCCACGCCGGATCGATCTCGCGGCGCCGGAGGGCGAAACGGGCCGAGGTCGGATACTCATGATGGTTATTGTGCAATCCCTCTCCGCCCGTTAATAGCGCCACCCATTGCAGATTCGTGGCTTGATTTCCGTAGTTGCGATACCCGATGGTGTGCCCCAGGCTATTGATCATGGAGTTCAACAAAATGTAGGCAATCGCGTGAAAGCCCCACGCCGCCGCGCCCCACGTCCAGCCGAACATCGCGATAAAAATCGCGAGGCCGCCGAGGCTGCCGAAATTCATGTGAGGGATCTTATCGAGCGGGTCGTTCTTCCAATCGGGGGTGTACTTTTGAATTGTCGCCTGGTTCCGGATCTCGTTGCGATAGAGAAAGAAGTTTCCGAAAAGCACGGTCCACAAGCCTCGTAGCAGCGGGCTATGCGGATCGCCCTCCTGGTCCGAAAAATGGTGATGCTTGCGATGAACGGCTACCCATTGCCGCGGAACGATTCCCGTGAAGAGCGTCAATTCGAGATGCATCAGGAAACCGGCAACCGGATGCAATTCCAAGCCGCGATGTGTTTTTGCGCGGTGCAAAAAGATGGTGGTGCAGAACACGGAGGCTTGCAGGATAAGCAGCGCGATCGCCGCCGTCCAGAAAAAATTCATTCCAATGGCAATGATACACTAGTGAACTTCCCATTCATGCGACTCGTAACCTTCCAGCACCATGGCCATGCGCATCCCGGCGCGCTGCTTGGCAATGAAGTAGTCAGTCTCAAAGAAGCCGGCTTTCGAGACATTCTCACGTTGATCGAGGCGGGTCCCGACGCGCTTAAACGAGTGGAGGTTTTTCTCGCCCAACCTCCGGCGGAATCCATTTTCCCCTTAGCCGCGGTCAGGTTGCTCGCGCCCATTCCTAAACCAACGAAGATAATCTGCGTTGGTTTAAACTATCGCGATCATGCCATCGAATCGAAGATGGAGATTCCGAAAGTGCCGACGATTTTCTCGAAGTACACGACATCGGCGATTGGAACGGGCGATAACATCGTGCTGCCGAAGAATTCCGAGAAGCCGGATTACGAGGCGGAGTTCGCCTTTGTGATTGGAAAGGGCGGCCGGCATGTAAGGAAGGACGATTGGCGGCCGTATGTCTTCGGCTACATGAATTTGAATGACGTAAGCGCGCGCGATTTTCAGATGGCGACAAGCCAGTGGATGATGGGCAAGACTTTCGACACGTTCGCGCCGATGGGGCCTTATTTAGTGACGGCGGATGAAGTGGCGGACCCGCACAATCTGGATATCAGCCTGACCATCAATGGCGAAACGCTGCAGCACTCGAACACGAAAGAACTAATTTTCCGGATTCCCGATTTGATCGAATATTTGTCGAGCGTATTCACGCTGGAACCAGGCGACGTGGTTTCGACGGGGACGCCATCGGGTGTCGGATTCTCGCACAATCCGCCGCGCTGGTTAAGGGCGGGGGACGAAGTTGTGGTTCGAGTGGAAGGGTTGGGCGAGTTGCGCAATCCGGTTGTCGCTGAGTAGTTGTGGCGCACGCAAGAGTGCGTGCGCCACAGGAATATGAGAATCGCCGTCCTCGGTTTGGGTTTCATGGGCAGCACGCATCTAAAAGCCCTTAAAAACGTTCCGGAAGCTGAATTAGTTGCAGTCGTCAGCGGCGATGAAACCAAGCTTTCGGGAGACCTTCGCGCCATTCAAGGAAACCTGGGCGGTCCCGGCGAGCGGATGGATTTTTCGGCGGTTCGCAAATACAAAACCGTCCCTGAAGCACTGCGCGATCCGGAAATCGAAGCGGTCGACATCTGCCTGCCCACCGACCAGCACGCTTCCGTTGCGATTGACGCCTTGCGCGCTGGAAAGCATGTGCTTGTCGAGAAGCCAATGGCCCTCGAAGGCATCATCGCCGACGAGATGCTGGCGGAAGCGAAAAAATCCAATCGCGTCCTGATGACGGGTCAGGTGCTCCGTTTTATCGGCAGCTATCGGGGTGCCGCGGAGATCCTTCGCTCGCGGCGCTTGGGCGAAGTACGTTCCGCTTTCTTCCGCCGCCGCTGCGCCGCTCCCGCCTGGAGCAATTGGCTCGCGGACCCCCGGAAAAGCGGCGGGGGCGTCTTCGATCTCCTGATCCACGACATCGATTACTGCATCCACATCTTCGGAAAACCCGAATCGGCGTCCGCGACCGGTTACGTCGACCTGGATCGGGGAATCGACTGGATCCTGGCGAATTTCCATTATCAAAACGCCGGCCCGGTAATCGTGACCGGCGGCTGGCATCATCCGAAAGCTTATCCATTCTCCATGGAATTCACCGTGGTGTCCGATGGCGGCACGCTCGAGTTTAGCTCCGCGGGCCGGCCGCTCACTCTCTACAAAGCCGAGGGCACGGAAGAGACCGTTGTGGTGAATGACAAAGATCCGTTCGAGAGCGAGCTGGCCTACTTCGTCGATTGCGCGGCGCGCAACCGCCAACCCGATCTTTGTCCGCCCGAAGAATCCTCCCAAGCCGTCCGATTGGCCCGATATATGCTGCAATCAAGAGACCGGCATGGCGAAAAACTGAGATGCGACTTTTGAAAGATTTTGAAATTGGCGTGATGTTCTGGGGCAACAAAGACCCCGTGGAAACGTTGCGCGAGTTGAAATCGCTTGGCGTCGTTTGCGGGCAGCTTGGCGTTCCCGGCGGCATGGATTTGCGGGGAGCAAGCGCGGCCTGGAAACGCGCTCTCGACAACGCCAACTTCACCGTCAACACGGTCTTCGCGGCCTATACGGGCGAGAGCTACGCCGATATCCCAAAAGTAAAGGAAACCGTCGGGTTCATCCCTCGGGCGACCCGGCACGAGCGGGAACAGCGGACTCTCGAAGTAAGCGATTTCGCGGCGGAGCTTGACGTACCTGGCATCGCAACCCATGTGGGCTTCGTTCCGGAAGACGACGGCGATCCCGACTACATCGCGGTTCGCGAAGTCGTGCGCCGCATATGCGACCATGCCGCGCGGCATGATCGGACGTTCGCTCTCGAAACCGGCCAGGAAAGCGCCGCCACGCTGCTCGATTTCATTCACGACGTGAACCGTCCGAATCTCGGTATCAATTTCGATCCGGCGAACATGATCCTTTACGGCACGGGCGATCCCATCGAAGCTCTCGGAATTTTAGGGCCGCATGTGCTTTCCGTTCACTGTAAAGATGGCGATTGGCCGCCCGGGAATGTTGCGGGCGCGCTTGGCTCGGAGAAGGCTCTAGGGCAAGGCGCCGTGGGCATGGATCGGTTTCTGCGGCAGTTGAAACACGTCGGCTACAAGGGGCAGCTGACGATCGAGCGCGAAGCCGAGGACCCAGCCCAGCGGATCGAGGATCTGCGAATGGGCGTCGGGCTATTGCAGCAACTTCGCGACCGGCTGTAACCCGTCTTCTTTCGCAATCATGCCGTTTCTGCTGACACTATTCTTCCTGACGCTCGCCGTAAATCCGGCTCTTGCGGATTTTGCGGCGGGCGCGCGCGCATATGAAAACGGCGACTACGCGACCGCGCGCAAAGAGTGGCTGGCCATTGCCGTGAAGGGCGATGCCACCGCGCAGATCGGCCTGGGCTACATGTACGCCAACGGGCGCGGCGTTTCCCAGGACCACGCGGAAGCGGTGAAGTGGTACCGTCGCGCGGCGGAGCAGGGCAACGCCAAGGCGCAGTGGTATCTGGGTTTCAGTTACCAGAAAGGCCAGGGCGTTCCGCGAAATTATGCGGAAGCCATCCAGTGGCACCGGATGGCGGCGGAACAGGGCTTCACGCGTTCGCAGATCCGCCTGGGGTTGATCTATTCGCAGGGCCTCGGCGTTCCGCAGGATTATCGGGAAGCGATGAAGTGGTACCGGATGGCCGCGCAAAAGGGCGACCCGCTGGCCGAGGCGCATCTGGGCGCCATGTACGACTATGGGCAAGGCGTTCCGCGCGACGACCGGGAGGCGCTGAAGTGGTACCGGCGCGCGGCGGCGAAGGGCGATCCGCTGGCGCAAGTCCATTTGGGGCTGATGTACGATCACGGTCAAGGCGTCGAGCTTGATTACAGCCACGCCATGAAGTGGTACCGGATGGCCGCCGAGCAGGGGAACACGCTGGCCCAAGTGCATCTGGGTATTCTGTACGACTACGGGCAAGGCGTCCCGCAAAGCGATGCGGAGGCGTTGAAGTGGTATCGGCGCGCGGCGGACGCGGAAGATCCTTCGGCGCAGTTCATCCTGGCCGGCATGTATGCGCGCGGGCA
The DNA here is from genome assembly GCA_051003795.1 of Bryobacteraceae bacterium. Lineage (GTDB taxonomy): Bacteria > Acidobacteriota > Terriglobia > Bryobacterales > Bryobacteraceae > JALYXS01. Next base: position 8,217 of record JBPCKZ010000068.1, read on the forward strand.
GGGAATGAAGGCCGATCAGGCCGAGGCGCTGAAGTGGTACCGGCTCTCGGCGGCCCAGGGGTTTGCCGAAGCGCAGTACAAACTGGGCGGCATCCATGCGCGCGGGCAGGCGGGATTGCCGCGCGATTTCAAGGAAGCGGCGAAGTGGTATCGATTCGCCGCGGAACAGGGGCACGCGTTGGCGCAAGCGGCCCTGGGCGGGATGTACGCCGCCGGCCAGGGTGTCCGGCAGGATTGGGAAGCGGCGGCGAAGTGGTACCGGCTTTCAGCGGAACAGGGGAACCCCAAAGCCCAACTGAATCTGGGTGAGCTGTTTTTGAACGGGCGCGGCGTGGCGCAAGATCCCGTGCAGGCTTACGCGTGGATCGATTTATCCGGCCTGGGCGGGAACGTGGCAAAGGCCTTGGCGGAAAAATTGACGCCCGAGCAGATGGAAGAGGCGCGTAGGCTGGCGAATGAGTGGAAGCCGAAGAAAGGCGCGCATCCGTTAACGCGGTACCGGATTGCAAAAGAAAGCGAACCCGCCGGGGGTTGAACGGTTGCCATGATCGGCATATAATAGTTTCGTCTGTTGTCGAAGGAGCTTTTCATGAAATTTATCGGTTCGTTCCTGCTTTGCGCTGGGCTCACATTCGCGTCCGGCATCCCTGCCCACAGCATTTACGGCGATTACGTCGAAGCCCGCACCGCCGACGTGTATACCGGACCTTGCTTCGCCAACGCGGAAGTTGGCCTTACCGGACAGCTTGCCGTGTTTGGCTGGAAGGTTTCAAAAGGCGCGTGGAACGGCGTCGATCTGGACGGACTTTCCGTTGTCGGCGTGGTTCGCGCGAGTTCGACTTTGGGCGACGTCTACCACACGGCCTACCCGATCAAATCGGTTCTGATCGTCGATAACAAAGCCACCCCGGAACAGCGCCTTGCTCTCCAGGGTTTCGCGAAGAAAATGGGCGGCGATCTGTTCCAGGAAATCGTGCGCGTCGAATATCAGCCGATCGATCTGACATTCGCCGGCAACAATATGCATAGCATGAAGGCCAATCTCACGGCCGGCAATCTGGCTAAGATCGAGACTCGCGGGATGAGCGAAACCGACCAGATCTGCCACAACGAAGAAGTCTGGTACCGGCCTCTCACGAACCTGAGCCATGCCATGCCCGCGTTTGCGCTGGCCAACAGCTATCAAGGCGAAGGCCTCGGAACCAAATGGAGCAGCCCCGATAAGCGCAGCGCCTTTATCGGCAGTTTCATCCAGCCTTCCGAGTAATTCGTTTCTTCTTCCTCCACATCGGCCGCTGTCCGCTGTCGTCCTTGGGCGCTCCGGGCGGCGGCACGATGAAGATCTGAGTTATCCAATATCTACCTTCGTCATTTCGCGCGATCCCCACGCCTGAATGCGTGTAGCCCGGATCGAGCAGCGTCTGCTTGTGCCCCGGGCTGTGCATCCACTCGACAATGGCGGTCCAAACTGGCTCGATATAACCCATTTCGGTTAATAGATTCTCTCCGCATCGCACCCATTTGATTCCGGCGCCGTTTAAACGCGCCGCCAGATCGCCTCGAACCGGGTCCACGTGCGCGAAGAAATCGCGCTCCATCATGTTGACGCTTTGGGCGCGCGCCGCGGCGGCGAGTTCGTCGCTCCAGATCAGGTTCGCCGCGCCGATATGTCCGCGCTGGTTATCGACGGCATCGAAAACGCGCTTTTCCATCGCGGGCAAATCCGCCGGCTTCGTTGCGGCCGCCAGCATGAACGCTCCGGCGAAGGACCTCCGCGTCATGTTTTTATGCCGGAAATTTCGCGGCGAGCGCGCTAATTTTTGGCTTCGGCTGGCCGGTCCGGTACGGCGTCAGCACAATATTCAAATCCAAATCGCTCACCTTCTCTTCGAGGCGCACCACCAGCTTCCGTTCCCGCGAATTCCGCGACGGCATCGTGTCGAACACCGCATGCCGCGGCGTACGAATATCGGCCGCAAGCGTCCATCCCTCTTTTTGCAGGACCGCGCTCTGCCCGTCGAACGAGATATCCGCGTCGGTCAGCATGCTCCAAAGCGCTTCCACCGGCTGATCCGCCTTCAACTGATCCTGAATCAGCACCGCCTGCCGCTGCGCCATACCGATGCGCCGCTGCAAGGTTTTCACTTTGCCGGGATAGGCGCGCGAAAGATCGATCTGGACCCAAGCGAAATCCGGAGCGAATTCATGGTGCGTAATGCGCGCCTCGGCCTTAGGGTCCTGATTTTCTCCGTCGATGAGCATCGTGTTGTGCGATTCGGTGCGCGCGCGGTAATAGGACCATCGGCGCTTCCCGAAATAACCGGGCAAGTTGTAATCTTCGGGACCGGGATCGATAGCCCAACGCACGCCGCCCGCGTCGAAAACAAAACTTCCGAGATCGAGATGCGCATGCGCGGCTTTGTTGTCGCCGCCCTTTGCCGCGAGGAAAAGCCCGTTCGGATCTTCCCAGGAGCTCCGGAAAAAGGCGCACTGCACGCCCGCGAAGATGGCGTCCAGCGGCCAGGCAATTCCGCCGGGCGGCCGGGCGTCGCGCTGATACCAAATCAGATCGAGCGGCGCCGCCGCCTCGCGATTCAAGCGATCCGCGCCATTCGATTTTTCGATCGCCTTCTGTTCCTGCCACGAAAAAACCGGCTGATTGAAACGCCGCGCCAGCCAGAACATCTCGGGAGCTTCCGTAACTTCATCGCGCGCGTCCGCGAAGTTGAACGTCTTGCCGGACGGGCCGCTGAAGTATACGCGGAAGCGTCCGGCCTTATCGAACCCCTTGATATTGGAAAGTCCGAAATCCGTTCCCAACGACGAATCGAGCGCCGCCAACATGTAAACCGTGTAGCGTGTTGCGTCATGCCAATACGCCGGACCTTCCGCCCAGCCTCCCTCCGGCGCGTAAGAGGAAATCGCTCGCGGTATCGATTCCAGAGCGTATTGCAAAATCGCCCGGCACTTTTCCGGTTCCTCGTCCGCGATGGCGAGGGCGCCGAGCGTCATCCCCCCATTGCAGACCATGTTCCAGCTATTACGGCTCGTCACCCAGCCTTCCTGCCGCTCATACAGCGGCAGCGCCTGGTTAAGCCCCTTCTCGAGAATCGCTTCGCGCATCCAGACTTTCTCATATCGATCGAGCGATCCATGAAGCCAGTCGTATCCAATGGCGAACGCGTGCGTCATCTCGGCGGTATCGAGGAAATACGACGGATTCCAGTTGCGGAAAGATGCCGCCGAATGCAGTTCGCGAACCGCGCGTTCCAGATGCCGGCGCTTGCCATCGAGCCGGTAAAGCAACGCCAGTGTATGCACGCGGTCGAGCACCTCGCGGCTTACCGTGAGTAGCCGCGGACCATTGAGCTTGTATTCGACAACCGGAGCCGCCTGCAGCCGGTCGGCCTCTCTTTCCAATTCGCCGAGAATCGCGCGGGCGGGCGCGTTCTCACGCGCGAGGAGCCGGATGCGATCGATCTCGCGGTCGAGAGCGATCAGGCGGGGGTGCTCCGGCTTCAACGTCCGCAAAAGATCGCGGGCCTGCGATCCCTGGGATTGAGCGAACGCCGTGCCCGCGGACAACAACTGTCCGGCGAACGATCGTCTTGAGTATCCCCGGGCCGGCACTTGCTCCTATTCTAGCCGCCTGTTTCAGAATCGCGCGGCGAGGCGGCCTGTGACTTGAACCATAACGCTGGTTCCTAACAGAACCGAAAATGATCCAGTGGTGCCGGCAAATTCGCCGGTTCCGCCGGTGAGTATCCCCCGCGACAGGTCCCGTGTTCATCGCGAGTGCCTTGGAGAGGTCTACGAATTCCGAATTCCGAATTCCGAATAGAGTGTTGCTATAGGCAAACGTCATGGTGCCGGCTCCGTTGGGCAAGGAGTCGTGATTCGCAGGATCATCCTGGTGAATTTGCCCTAGCTTTTCGCACCCTAAAATTTGAAGAAAAAACCTCGATGTTCGATATACTCCTTCGAACATTACCCTGGTAAGCTAAACTTAGTCCAGTTTATGAAAACAATTAATATTCACGCCGCCAAGACCCATCTTTCCGGCCTCGTAGAAGAAGCCGCCGCCGGGGAGGAAATCGTTATTGCGAAGGCTGGTAAGCCAATGGCCCGGCTTGTCGCGCTTGAAAAGCCGGCATTCGGCCGTGCCTTGGGGGCGCTGAAAGGCCGCATCCATGCGTCCGACGACTTCGATGCTTCTTTACCGCCGGAGGCACTACAGGGGTTTGGAATCGACCGATGAATCTCCTGCTGGACACCCACGTTCTGATCTGGTGGATGGAGAAGAGCCCCCGGCTTGGCATACGCGCCAGGGAAACGCTGCTCGGCACGTCGACTCGGCCGGTGGTGAGCGCTGTATCGATATGGGAGATCTCCATCAAAGCGGCGATTGGGCGGCTCGACATGGCCGATCCGCCGGAGACGTGGGTACCGCGACTGGAGAACGAATGGGGTGTGCGTTCGCTCCCGATTACGTTCGACCATGCAACCGCAGTGCGTCGTTTGCCGCCGCATCACAACGATCCTTTCGACCGCATGCTCGTGGCGCAGGCACAGTGCGAAAACTTAACGCTCGTCACCGTCGATCCCGCGATGGCGGCATACGATGTGCGAACGATTGACGCCCGCATTTGAATCGCGACGGACGGGCGCAGGATACCCGATCATTCGAAAGTCGAAAAGTCTTCAACAGCGGAGTTCATTGGAGATCTTCACCTTCGACTGCCGACGCGCGACCAGTATAACCGCCAACCCGCCCAGCAGTAGCGCCGCCGATGCCGGTTCAGGAATCGCCGGAGCGTTGATTGTTCCACTCCCCGATGTCGTAAATCCCGTGGTTGTTCCCACAGTTGAGCCCGAAAACGATCCGGTAGCGCCGGCAAATTCGCCGGTTCCGCCGGTGAAGGTGAATATCTGTGTGAAAGGGCCCACTCCCATAGCGGTCCTGGAGACGTCTTCGAACAGCTTTCCGGACAGAGTGTTGCCATCGGCAAATGTCACGCTGACGGTTCCGT
>JBPCKZ010000069.1:0-25422 GCA_051003795.1 Bryobacteraceae bacterium
TGCACGAACAGCAGACAGGTGTGATCCAGCAGCGTGCCTTCGCCTTCCGGCGTGGCTTTCATCTTCCCAACCAGATACGCGAACTCCTCGACGTGCCAACGGCAGATATCGCGCAGGATTCGCCCGCCCTCGGGAGTCTCCACCTGGCCGTGCGTGTATTCATGGTGCCGCTGCGCGGTGTGGCCGAGCCAGGGGAACCGCGACAGCCCTTGGCACTTCGTCAGCATGTACGAGGCCACGCGAGTTTGATGCGAAGCCAGCGCATGAACGATCAGGTCGCTCTGGAGCTTTGCGATGCGCGGCCAATCTTTCAAATCGCCGCCTTCCGGAGGCGCTTCGACCACCGTCTTATATCCGGGCGGTAGACTTGCTATCGAGCGCTCGAGCTCGCGCACAGAGGTGAGATACTCGTCGAGACGCGTTTTGTCCTGGCTGCCCAACTTCGATTTCAGAGCGCCAGTATCTTCCTGGACCGCGTCCAGGATGCTCTTCTCGCGATCGATCCAGTGCTCTTCCTTCGAGCCGAACAGGCGGTCGAAAAGCCGGTGCGGGATCATTTCGGGAGGCAGCGGGCGGTCGCGTCCCGCCCAACTCAGGTTGCGCTGAATGCTCTCCCCGAACGATTCCTGGCAGACGCCGACTTGCAGCGACCGGAAGCGCGAGTCCTTGCCCACGTTCTGCGCGATCGCCTGATCGATGGAAGGGCCGCCGGCGCCGCGGCCGGTGAAAACCTGTCCGGAGACCAGCGCGCTCATCGATGGGTAATGGCTGTTCCCGGGACCCGGCAGACGCGCGGCCGGACTGTCCAGCCCCGTGATCAGATGAATATCCTTGCGAAATGGCGCGAGCGGGTTCAGGCATGGGGTGAATTGAAAATCTTCGCCCGTTTCCCGCGGGACCCAATATTTCTCGGGAATGCCGTTGCCATTGAACCAGAAGACGAAGCGCGTCTCGATGGCGCTGCTCATGCGGCTGGGCTCGGCATAGGCGGTGCCATTCGGATTGAACATCGCGTCCAGGGCGGGTAACCCGACACGGATCAGAGCTCCAGATAGCCCGACCCCCCGCAAGAATGTCCGTCGCGATAGCGCGGATTTCAATAACATCTTTACGCTCCTCCTCCCAGGAATTGCGGAGAGTTCACTATGGCAATTATAAGTTTTTGAAAACTGAAATTCGAATCCCGGAATTCCTTCAGCGCACCGTCGATTACGGGTTGATCGGCGGCGTTTTCCATTCGGCCCACCGCATACCGGAACAATTGCTTCACAACGCACTTCTGGCAGGCTGGCTCGCGTGAAAGAACCTGCCCCAAAGCCGCCGGGGTTGCAAAATCGGAATTCGGAATCCCTTTGACAAATGCCGTTGTGTCAAGCTCCAGCCGGTGTTCAACCGGCTTCGTCTTGGTGTGGTGCTTCATCTCGTCGAATGTCGGGAAAATGGTCACCACCTGCTGTTCTCGAAATTGTCCGATCGCATCGAAATGTTCCAGCCCGAAGCCGATGGGATCGATGAGTCCGTGGCACCCGGCGCAGGACGGGCTGGTAAGGTGCATCTTGAGACGATCGCGATTCGACAGCGGCTTTGAGTCGGTCGACACGGGCAAATTCGCGTTCACGCCGGGCGGAGGCGGCGGCACGATCTGACATAAGAAATGTTCGCGCACAAAGAGGCCGCGCTCGGTGGGCGAGGTCTCTTCAGGCTTGCTCGTCAAGGTCAAAAAAGTTCCCTGGCCAAGAATTCCCGCCCGGTTTGAATCGGACGGGAAGTCGACGCGCGCAAACTCCTGTTTCGGCGCGGGCAACGCGTACAACCTTGATAAATCGTTATTCAAATAGGAGTAGTTCGCGGTGAACAGCTCCATGAAGTTCCCATCCTCCCAAACCAGACGATGGAACAGGCGGCGGGTCTCTTCCATCATTGCGCCCGTAAGTTCCGTGCTGAAATCCGGATAGTAGCGATGGTCGCGGACGGCTGTCTTTAACCGGTCGAAGCGCAGCCACTGGGCCAGAAATACGTCGGTCGATTGGCGCGCACGCGGATCGTCCAGCAGGCGCTTGGCGGCCTGTTCGATCTGCCGCGGCGTATGCAGCCGGCCTTCCCGGGCGGCTTGGAATAAAGCCTCGTCGGGCATCGTGTCCCAAAGGAAATAGGAAAGCCGGCTGGCCGTACGATACTCTTCGAATTGTCCCGCCGGACCTTGTTCCAGATGAAATAGGAAGCTCGGCGATTGCAGCATAGTCTCGACGACGAGCTGCGCTCCTTTCAAGAAATCGTGGTATTCACGAGCATCGATCTCGAACAGTTTTTCATAGCGCAATACTTCATTCGGCGCCAGCGGACGGCGAAATGCCCTTTGTCCAAACCTACCGATGAAACGCTCGCTACACGCGGCGTCCGTCGGTGAGGAAGGCTTGCAGGGAATCAAACCTTGCAGGTCGCCGCCGCGAAATGCGTTGCGCGCCAGTTTCTCGGCCGCATGGTTGTACGCTTCGGCCTGCACCGGCGTGATGCTTTGTCCGGCGGCCTGGTTGGTGAATCCGTTGATGTAATCTTCTTGCGGGAACCGGTCGGCGGGCTTCGTCTGGTCGTTCAACAGATCGGCGACAGTGGAGTTGTATTGGCTGAGAGTAAGCCGCCGGACCACGCCAGGCTGCGACTTGGCCGCATCGCCCTTGGCGGCCGGCGAGGCCGGCTTGTCAGGAGGCAGACCGGCAAGATACGCCACCCAGCCACGCAGAATCTTCTCTTCCTCGCTTCCGGGGTGGATGCGCTCGCCGCCCGTATGCGGGGTGCGATTCGTGGGCTTTCGAACCAGCAGCGACTTATCCGGATCGTTCCGGTCCACCAACGCCGCGAGACGGAGGCCGAACGCCGTGATCTCGGCGGGCGTGGCTGTATCCGGCGGGAACTGCAGCCGCGTGCGCGACGCCACGCCATTGTCGTTGTGGCACATCGGACACTGTACTTTTTCAAGAACCGGATAGAGCTTCTTGTTGAAATCTTCCGGAGATTGCGCCGGCAAGGCGGACGCCGTTAGCAACAAGATTACAAAGAATACCGCTTGCCGGAGCGCGCGGCTCGAACTTCTCTTCATCTTATGGGTTCCCGGCATCCAATTTTTCGTAGCGGCCCCCGGCCCGGAGCTGCGCGATACCTTTACTCGTCATCTTCGTGCCGGCGACATAGAGAATCTTCAGGCGCTTCAAGGCGAGCAAACCCGGCACGGCATTGTCTCCGATATTATTCGCCAAGCCCAGCCGCAGTTCCTGAAGGTTCGGGAGCGCGGCTAGCGAGTTCAACGCGTCATTCGAAACGGGCGTTCCGCTCAAATCGAGAGTCTTCAAATTCATCAGCTTCCGCAGTGGCGATAGGTCGCGCAATTCGCCGCGAATCGCTTCCGGCTGGCCCGGACGGTCGGCGCCACGATCCGATAGATTCGCGAAACCGAGATTCAGATATTCAAGCGGCGCCAGATCGGCGATACGCCCCAGATTGTAACCGGTTAGCGCCAGGCCCCACAGGCCCGAATCCACCCTTTGCATCCCTCCGACGTCCAAACGGCGCAGCGAAGTAACCGGCTTCAACAGCGGCAAACAGGCGCCGGTCAGCCGGTTGCCTCCGATCGCCAAATCTTCCAATTTGGCGAGGGTGGCCAGTTGCTCGAAGCCTTCATCATCGATCTGCGTGAACGCGAGATCGAGCGAGCGCAAACCAGTCAAATGTGCGAGATGATCGAACACCTTGCTGGTCACCTTCGTGCCGCGCAGGTTCAAGCGCTGCAACTTCGTCCAGTTCTTCAGGTGCGCGATGCCATCCTCGGTAATGTATTCGGCGTAATAAAGGTTCAGATCGGTTACACCCGGAAGGCCGGCAAGATGCTCCAGGCCGGCATCCGAGATCTTAGTGTGTGCCAAGTCGAGCTTTTGGAGATGAATTAAACTCCCGATTCTGGCCAGGTCCGCATCGGTGATCCAAGTCGATGTCAGGTCGACAGCAACGATGTGCCCGGCTGCGTCCTTGGTAGCGCGTCCGCCTTGATCGGCGATCCATGCCGCCTGTTCCGCTTCCTTCCAATTGGCCGCGTTCGCCACGGCGGCGATCGCCATAATGCACGGCATTATGCACAGTGGGAAACTACGCTCCACTCAACTCCTCCTCCGGTTCGGAAGGCTGGATTCGGGATCGAAGACGATGCTGCAGTGCGGCAGCGCCGCCTTGAGCCCGTCCATGCCCTTCGGCGTCACTAGCGTGTGATACAAATTGAGGCGGACTAGACCGGTAAAGCCCTGTACCTCGGCCATGCCTTGGTCCGTTACATGGCTGCTGTCGAGGCTGAGAGTTTTCAACTTGGTCAGGCCTCTTAACGCCTCTAGCCCCTTGTCGGTCACCTCCGTATAATCCAGGTTCAAATTTTCCAGCGCCGTCAACTCACCAACCGGAGGCATCCCCGGGTCGGCCGCCCGCGTGTGCATCAGATCGAGCGTGCGCAGGTTCTTCAACGAGGGCAGCAGCTTTAAACCATCGTCGGTGATGCGCGTGTCGCGCAACAGAAGCGTGGTGAGCCACGGCATTCCACTTAAATGAGCCAGTCCTTTGTCGCCGGTATCGGACCCGCCGAGGTCCAAATACTTGAGACCCGTCAACGAGGGCAGGGAAGCAAGTCCGGCGTTGGTGAGATCGGTCTCACCCAAGTTCAGCCGTTCGAGCGAGGCGATGCGCGCCAACGCGGACATCCCGGCATCTTTCAGCGGCGATCCAAGGAAGCTGAGTTCACGGAGTTCACGCAAGCCTTCCAGTTGAGCCAGGCCCGCGCCTTCGATATAAGTGTTGTTCAGACTGAGCCGGCGCAGCCTCTTAAGGGCCGCCAGGGACGCCAGCCCAACATCGGAAACCGCGGTGCTATTGAAGCTCAGATCCGTCAAACCGGTCAACGATGCCAGATGTTTCACGCCCAAGTCGCCCGTTTCCGTGGCCTCCAGGTCCAGCCTGCGAAGCATGGAAAGGCCAGCCAGGTTGTGTAGCTGCGCGTCGGTGATCGCGGTGGAAGCGAGAGAAATCTCGACGATGCGGCCGCCTTCGAGCAGTACCGCGCCGCCCAAGGCTTTTACCCAGTTCGCCACGGCGGCGTCGCCCTTGCCCGCGACATTCTGTAAAGCCGCGCGGGAGACTGGGGACCGCGCGGTACCGGCCACGAAGATCAGCGCCGCCGCCGGAATCGCGGCGCGCAGATCGTCCACGCCTGCCTGCGTGGCTCGCGTGTAGCGCAGATCCAACTGCTGGAGGCCGCGAAATCGTTTCAAGCGGTCGAGGCCCGCGTTGGTTATTTTGGTCCGATAAAGATTCAGTTCCTCAAGGTGGGTGAGGCCGTCGAGTTGTACCAACCCGGAATCGGTCAACCCCGTCCCCATCAAGTTCAATTTGCGAAGGTTTGTCAGGTTGCGGATGGACTCGAGGCCGCTGTCCGAGATCCGCGTCCCATGCAAATCCAGATCTTCGATCGAACGTAGCCCCGAAATCGCCTTCAAAGCGTTATCGGTGATCAGCGTATCGCCCGCCCAGAGGCGCCGCAGCCCGGTCATGCCTTGCAGATTCCGCAAGCCCTCGTCGTCAAACGGCGTTAACGTCACGTCCAGAGCGCGCAAGGCTTTGAACGGTCCGAGCGAATGGCCTTTGATGGCGGCCTGCCGCAGCACCAACTCGCGCAGGTTCGTCAGGTTCTTGATCTCTTCGAGGCCGGCGTCGTGAAAGCGGATTCGATCCAGGAAATGATAGCTGAAGGTAAGCCGTTCGAGCTTGGCAAGGCCCGCGATGTATTTCATATCCCGGCTGCCATCGCGGTTGCCGTCCACGTTGCGGTTCCAAATGGGCCCCGGCAGGTATAGTTCTTTCAGTTCCGTGAGATCGCTAATTCGCTGGAGATCGGGCGGATCGACGTTCATGCCTACCCAGTCGAGCACTTCGACTCGGAAGCCGCCGGCGGGTAAAAGGTTGATGTCGTGAATCAAACCGGCGCGGTTTTGAACACCCACCGCTCCACCCATGAATAGGGTCCACTCAGCGGCTGCGCGGTCGTCCACGTGTCAATTTTACAACTAATCATGGTTCTTTTTGGGCTTGCCGAGGGCGACACGACGCGCGAAGCCTTGGCTGGGCGACCCGAGACGGCCTGAAATCCGCGATAACATCGTCCTATGAAAAAATTCTGTCTGCTCGCCGCAACGCTCGCGTGCGCGGCGCTACTTCCCGCCGCCGATCGCGGTTGGATCGACATGTTCAACGGCAAAGATCTGGACGGGTGGAAGGCCAACGAAAATCCGGAATCGTGGAGCGCCAAGGACGGCATGATTGTCGGCGACGGCCCGGCGAGCCATCTCTTTTGGATGGTCCGTGAATGCGAAAACTGCGAGTTCAAGGCCGACGTAAAAATCAGCGACGGCGGCAACTCCGGCATGTATTTCCGCACCGCGTTCGGCCCAGGGTTCCCCAAAGGTTATGAAGCCCAGGTCAACAGCACGCACAAGGACCCGAAGAGAACCGGCAGCCTTTACAATTTCAAGAATATTTACGAGGAACTCGTTCCTCCCGACACTTGGTTCAACCAGCACATCATCGCGCAGGGGAATCACATCGTCATCAAAGTGAACAATAAGACCGTGGTGGATTATGTGGACGAGAAGAACACTTATACGAAAGGTTATCTTGCGTTGCAGCAGCATAACAAAGGCAGCGTCGTGATGTTTAAGAATCTTGAGATGAAGCCGCTGCCCTAAGAAGGCAGCCCGGTTCGATGCGGCTCACGACCCCTCACGTTCTAAATTTCGACTTCCGGCGTTTGGCGCGAACCTTTTCCGCGACCCCGTCGTCTAAGTAAGAAAGGAAGAGTTTCAATGTCGAATCGATGTGACGCCACTATGGTTTTAGACGCTCCGGCCACGGGGAGGTGGGAGCCAATGAGTAACGCGGTCGAGCTCCGGTTCGGCGTTACTCCCGTCATCGAGAATCGCCGGGGATACCCGTCCGAGACTATCGAGCGATTGCGCGATGCGCTGCTGGAAGGAACCTCCGCGCGCTCCGACCCCGCTCGATGCGGCATCTACGAAGTGGAAGCCGGAGAATCGGTCTATTACATTCACGTGTCGCCGATCAGCCAAAGGGTGATGTTGCTTGCCGTGTGGGGAGCGAGGTAGGGTTTTGCCTTTTCTACCGCCCGGATTCTCTGGTCTTCCGTACTTCCACGCGCGCGTCCTCGCGCACCGAGTCCGTCGGATTCATGACCACCAGATCGCCCGCCGCAAGGCCCGATAGAATTTCCACCTCGGTTCCGTAATCGATTCCGACGCGCACGTCGCGGAAATGAACGCGGTTTTCCGCATCGACCGCGGCGACGCGCGTGCCCTTCGATCCGGTTATCAGCGCGTCGCCCGGAATCAGCAGCGCGGAGTTCGCGCGCGAGGTCGAGAAGCGGACCTGCGCGTACATGCCGGGCAGCAGAACCTCTTGCGGATTCGGCACCAAAAGAATCGCGAGCATGGATCGGGAGCCCGTATCCACCTCATGCGTAAAACGCGAGACGACCGCTTGAAAAACGCACCCCGGCAGTTCCTGTACGCGCAATTCGCCCCTCTCGCCATCGTGAATCGCGCCGACATACGATTGCGGCACGTTGACGAAAATCCGCATGGTCGCGATCTCGGCAATTCGAAACATTTCTTTCGCCGCGCCGCCGTTGCCTGAGTTGATCAGCGTTCCGATATCGACGTTTCGCGCCGTAATGATTCCGTCAAACGGCGCAGTCACGCGCGAGTACGCTTTCATCTGCTGCAGCCGCCGCAGATTCGCTTCATTCCCGGCGATCAGGTCCCGCTCGCTCACCATTTTGGCGCCGGCGGCTTCCACTTCGGCCTTGCGAATTTCCAGCATCCCGAGTTTTTCTTCCGCCTCTTGATGGGACATGATGCCCTTCTTTTCGAGGGCCTCCCAGCGCCGGTACGTGGCTTGCGCGAGATTCAGATTTGCATTGGCAAGCCCGAGAGCCGCCTGCAATTCCTTAAGCGTGGATTGTGAATTGGAGATGGTCGCGCGCGCCTGTTGAATCTGCTGATCGAGCTCGGGCGTTTCGAGCTCGGCCAGCACTTGGCCCTTCTTCACGCGATCGCCAATATCCACGTTGCGCTTCACCAGGAAGCCATCGGCCCTGGCGAAGATCGGCGATTCGACGTTCGCCTGGAGATCGCCGGGCAGCTCGAGCGGCGCGTTCGCCGGGGCCCGGCGGGCCGCCGTGACATTCACGACGGGCAGCAGCGCTTGCCCGGCCTTTACCTCCGAGGCGAGCAGTTTCTCACGGCGAAGCCGCGGCAGAACGCCGGCCACGATGGCCATAATCACGATCAGTCCCAGAACCGCGAAAAAGGTCAATAGCGGACGCACGCGCGCGCGCGGAGGAACCTTGATTCGCTCCGGATGGCTGTCTATGAGAGTGCTGTCGCGCGTTTCCAAATTGATTCAATTATCGTAAATTGCGAGGGAGGCGGCGTCCTCCTCGTCGAGCGGCTTATGGCGTAGCACGGTGTAAACCACTGGGACGAAGCACAGCGTCGCGATCGTCGCCATCACCAGGCCGCCGATCACCGCGCGTCCGAGCGGCGCGTTCTGCTCGCCGCCTTCGCCCCAGCCGATCGCCATCGGCAACATGCCGACAATCATGGCGAGCGCCGTCATCAGCACCGGGCGCAGCCGCGTGAAGCCTGCTTCAAGCGCGGCCGTTTTCGCATCGACGCCTTTCAAACGCAGGTCGTTCGCGAAGTTCACGAGCAAAATGCTGTTGGCGGTCGCCACGCCGATACTCATGATCGCGCCCATCAACGAGGGTACGTTGATGGTGGTTTGCGTCAGGAATAGCATCAGCAAAATGCCGGACAGCGCCCCCGGCAACGCCATCAAAATGATGAACGGATCGAGCCACGATTGGAAATTCACCACCATCACGAAGTAGACCAGCAGGATCGCGAACAGCAACCCGACGCCCAGCCCGATGAACGACGCCCGCATGGTTTCCACTTGGCCGCGCGTTTCGAAAAAACTGCCTTTCGGCAGCTTCGGCGTGAACTCGTCAAGCAGCCGTTTTACGTCTGCGGCCACCGAGCCGAGATCGCGATCCTGCACGTTGGCGTAGATATCGTAGAGCGGCTGGACGTTATAGTGATTCACGACCGAGGCCGTCGTTCCGCGCGATAGCCGGGCGACGTTAGAGAGCATTTGCGTTGTTCCCGTGCTCGACCGCACCGGCGTTCTGAGCAGTTCGGCGGTGGTATCGACGCGGTACTGAGGAGTCTGCACGGCTATCGGATAATCGATGCCGTTCTGTGGGTTAATCCAATAGTTCGGCGCGGTCTGCGTGCTCGAACTCAGCGAGACGAGCATGCTGTCCGCCACGTCCCGTTGCGTTAGGCCAAGCTGATCCGCGCGCGTGCGATCCACGGCGAAGCGGATCTCGGGAACGTCGAGGACCTGATGGAGATGCACATCCACCGCGCCCGGCACCACGGCGAGGCGCCGCTCGATCTCTTTCGCCAAAGCATAATTCTTCTTCGCGTTGGAAAGCGGCCCGATGACTTGCAAGTCGATCGGCGCGGGAAGTCCGAAATTTAAAATCTGGCCGACGATATCGGCGGGCTGAAAAAAGAAAGTCAGATTCGGGAATTCATGCCCCAGGCGCGTCCGCAACTCGCGAACATATCCCCAGGTCGAGTGGTGCTCCCCGGCGCGGAGCGAAACCAGAATCTCGCCGTCGAACGACCCGACGGTTGCGCTGTCGCTGAACGCGATGTTGAGGCCGCTGTACGGCAAGCCGATGTTGTCGAGGATGTCGGTAAGTTCGTCCGCGGGAATCACCTTGCGGATGGTATCTTCCACCTGCGCGAAGTAGGTTTCCGTTTCTTCGATACGGGTCCCCGCGGGCGCGCGCACGTGGAGGCGGATCTGGCCCGCGTCCACTTGCGGAAAAAAATCCGTTCCGATGAACGGAATGAGCGCGGCGCTAATCGCGCTTAGTGCCAGAAAGCCCGCGGCTACGAACTTGCGGTGGTCGAGCGAGGCGGCCAGCAGATTGCGGTAACCTTCGCGTAATTTGTGGAACTGCCGGTTGAATGCGTGGTGCGCGCGCCAGAAGATGTTGTCGCCCGCCTCGTCGGATTCCGTTTCTCCGTGGCTATAGCGATCGACCTCCTTGCGAAGCAGGTACTTGATCATCGTCGGCACGAGCGTGCGGGAAAGAAAATAAGACGCCATCATCGCCAGCACCACCGCCAGCGCGAGCGGAGTGAACAGATAACGCGCCGCGCCGGTCAGGAAAACCACCGGAACGAAGACGATGCAGATGCACAGCGTCGAGACAAACGCGGGCACGGCGATTTGCTGCGCCCCATCGAGAATGGCGCGAACGATCGGTTTGCCTTGCGCCAGATTGCGGTGAATATTCTCAATCTCGACCGTGGCGTCATCCACCAGAATGCCGACCGCGAGCGCGAGGCCGCCGAGCGTCATCACATTGATCGTTTCACCTAGCAGGTGGAGCACGGCGAGCGATGTCAGAATCGAAAGCGGAATCGAAACGCAGACAATTATGGTGCTGCGCCAGCTTCCCAGGAACAGCAGAATCATCATCGCGGTGAGCAGCGCCGCGATAATCGCTTCCCGCAGCACTCCTTTGATTGCCGCGCGAACGAAGATGGATTGGTCGAAGAGGAGGCTGATCTTGAGCGCCGGCGGCAGCGTGGATTGAATGCGCGGCAGGATCTCTTTCAAGCGCTTGACGATTTCAAGCGTCGAAGATCCTCCATTTTTCAGAACGGTAAGCAGCGCCCCGCGGCTGCCGTTGTGCCGCACGATGTTCTGCTGCACCATGAAGCCATCGCGCACGTGCGCCACATCGCGAACGTAGATGGTTGTGCCGTTTACCTGCTTGATCGGCAGATTATTAAAGGCCGCCGCCACTTCGGGCGCGCTATTGAGCTTCACGGTATATTCGTGCGCGCCGATTTTCACGTTGCCGGACGGAATGATCAGGCTCTGCGTGTTTATCGCATTCACCACGTCCGTGGCGGACAGCCCTTGCGCATAAACCGAGCGGGGGTCCAGATCCACCATGATCTCGCGCGGCTTTCCGCCGTACGGCAGCGGGAAACTCGCGCCCTGCACGGTGGACATCTGCGTGCGGATCACATTGTACCCGTAATCGTAGAGCGCCTGTTCCGTCATGGTGTCGCTCGAAATGCCGATCTGCAGTATCGGAACGCTGGATGCGTTGTAGCGAATGATGGTCGGCGGCGTCATCCCCGTCGGAAGTGAATGCAGCACGGATTGCGAGCTAGCCGCAAGCTGCGCCACCGCCGCTTCAATCTTCGCGTTCGGATGAAAGAAGAGCTTGATAACGCTCAAGCCGGGGAGCGACTGCGATTCCATGTGCTCGATATCGTTCACCGACGTGGTGAACGCGCGCTCGGAGCGGATGGTGACCACTTCCGCCATCTCTTCGGGAGAGATTCCGGTATAAGACCAGATGACGGTGGCGACCGGGATATTAATTTCCGGGAAGATGTCGGTCGGCATCCGCAAGATGGCGAGAACGCCGAGGGCGACGATCGCGAGCGACATCACGATAAACGTGTAAGGGCGCTGTAAGGCTAGCCGGACTATCCACATAGGCTAAGAACCGCGACGGAGCGTGGCGGCGGGAGGAACGATAGCCAAACATAAAGGATCTTATGTCTTACGATCACGGGTGGTCCCTCGTCATTTTCAGCCGCACGATAGAATCACTCAGCTCAGGCGGCCCGGTGATCACCCACCACATGCTGCAGGACTCGATAGGCTCATCAGACTTATGCCTGTCATCTGAAAGGACAAGGCCGCCATACATCGATATGGTCCAAACGGTAAGCTCAGGCGGATCTGGGGCCTGTACCCCCATGTATTGAATAGTGCCGTTGCCGAGATTGCCAACCCCTTCCTGTGCATTACGCCAGCTACCGGTCAGGCTCTTAAAACAGGCACTCATCATATCCGGCATGAACATCACGCTTACGTCGGCATCGGGCCGGAGATATAGTTTCCAGTGGCGCCAAGCGAGGCCCCGCCCGATGAACTTGATCAGTCCTTCCAGCTTGCTGCTAGCGAAATCAACGATACCGGTCTGCTGGTAAAGCCCTGTGCCTTCCCGCAACCACGCAGGCCGCATCGAACCCAACAATGTCTTATTAAGCTTCCAATTATTTGATAACCGCCCAGGCACGCCGCTCTGAAGGTTGACAACCGCCTGCGGGTGCCGCCCTCCAAACGGAAGGACGGCGGTGAGGTAATGCTCATATTTTGCCTTCGCCTCGTTACAAGACTTGCAGGCTGGCGCCTTCGGCAAATAGTTCCGGTCCCCTAGCAAGAAAAACTCCCGCGCGAAGCCGTGGTCGTCGGTGGTGGCCGTGGCTCTCGCGCAATAGGCGCAAGTCTTGCCTTTGAATTTCTTGCTCATCTAACGTAGCGCCAGCGCTCGGTAAAGGGTCTTTCTTCCGACCATGAACAGCGCGGCAACCTTCTGCCAATCCTCGCCGCTACCGATCAGCTTCCGGGCGTGTTCGATCTGCTGAAGGTCGAGTTTTGGCTCGCGTCCAAATATCACGCCCCGGCGCTTCGCGGCCTTCACGCCGGCGCGGAGCCGCTCGCTTATCGGACTGCGCTCGAATTCCGCCAGGACGCCAATCATCTGCCACATGGCGCGACCTGTCGGGTCTCGGTGTCGATGACTTCCGCGTGTGACCGGAAGTTCACGCCCCGATTTTTCAGGCCATCGAGCAAGGTTATCAGGTCGCGCGATTTCATCTCGACCGTGAGCTTTGACTCATTAAAGAGGCAATGTTTACGGGCGTTCTGGTTGCGGGTCAAAACTTACCGTTTTTGAAACACGCCCGAGGAACCTGTTTCAACGGGTCTCAGACTGTTAGAACACAGTGTTGCTGTTGGCCGACGTCTCCGGCACAATCTGGAGCACATCCCAATGTTCGACAATCTTGCCGTCCTCGTCGAGGCGGAAAATGTCCATTCCAGCCCAATCATGATCACCCGGCCACTGTTGGAAACAATGCAGCACGACGTAGTCCCCTTGGGCAATAACGCGTTTGAAGTGAACACGTTTTCCGGGGTATTCCTTTGCCATTCGGATAAAGTATTCAATGAATGCTTCTTTGCCGTCTGCGACCGCCGGATTGTGCTGAATATACACGTCGCCAGTATATTTCTTGATGGCTTCCGCTGGCTTGCAGTCATTGAACATCAGATCATAAAAAGCTGTTACCGTGGCTTTGTTCTTCTCAAGGTCATTCATCTCGGACGTTGTCCCTAGCCATCATACGCGAGAATGGGCCATTCTGTTTTGCCGGGTACGTGTAAGAATAAAATCAACGCGTTTTGTCGCGTTGCACAAAGGACCCTTCGTGCGACGCTCCTTCGGTTCGCCCTTCGAAGACAACTTCACGGTCGGTGTGCCACGCGCCCCGTAGCTGGCACCGGCGCATTGTGACCTCGCGACCCCGCCCCTGCAAGAGTGTGTAATCCTGACCAGAGTGCCGAGCCACGAAATCCAATTTCGGCTGAAAGTGGCGAAAACTCATGAGGTTCGTTCACATTCCACTCATGAGCGCTTTTCTTCCGTTGTTCACGAATGTGGTCAGTCGGGGCGTCCGGCACTTGGCGTGCTTTGCATCTGACCATGGCAGAGAAGCGAACGCTAAAGAATATCACCAAGAAGACCGGTAACAGCAAGAAAGAAAAGAAATCGGCTGCCGATCTGAGCGGCGGCCGGAAATCGGCGGGGGAAACAATGGGCCAGTTCGAGCACGATCCGAAGCTTGGCACCGGCAATTACAATTCCGCCGGAGATGCCCCTCGAATGACCTATCCGAGGCGCAAAGACACAAAATAACGCTACAGACGGTTGATCAGGCTGGCCACGTAACCCGCGCCAAAGCCGTTATCGATATTCACGACGGTTACGTTGCTGGCGCAACTGTTGAGCATCCCGAGAAGCGCCGCAAGACCGTGAAAGCTCGCCCCGTACCCGACGCTGGTTGGGACGGCAATAACGGGACAGGAGACCATGCCGCCCACCGCGCTCGGCAGCGCGCCTTCCATCCCCGCGCACACCACGATTACGCGCGCTTCATCCAGGCGGGCGCGATTGCTCATCAGCCGGTGGATGCCAGCTACGCCGATGTCGTAAATGGTTTCCACTTCATTCCCCATCACCTCGGCGGTAACTTGTACCTCTTCGGCCACCGGGATGTCGCTGGTTCCGGCGCACACCACCGCGATTCGTCCTTTACCGTGGACCTTCTTGTCGTTCCAGAAACGAATGGCGCCCGATAATGGAAAAAATTCGCCTCCCGGCAGCTTTTGCTTGACGCATGCGGCGGTTTGCGGATCCGCGCGCGTGATCAACACGTTGGGTGCTTTTTCCAGCAAACGGCCCGCAATCGCAACCACCTGTTCGGCGGTTTTTCCCAAAGCGAAGACCACCTCTGGAATTCCGTGCCGCAACGCGCGATGGTGATCCAACTTCGCGAAACCGAGGTCTTCGAACGGCATGTGGCGCACGCGTTCGAACGCCGCGTCTACGTCCAAAGCACCCTCCCGAACCTGCTCCAGAAGGCTGCGAAGCTGCTCGGCATTCATTGCCTCTCAGGGTATCAGAACGATAGCGTTTGCCCTTCCCGCAATCCGTGGCGCCGCGCTTCGCCTCCCCCGAGCTCCAAAACGAATTGCGCGTCCCGATGCCCGCCGTAACTGGGGCAATCCGCGGGTTTCGATTGGCCAGCCGGAGCATCGGCTGCAATCTCGACGATCCTGCGTTTCGCGTCCATCCAAATAATGTCGAGCGGAAACTTGCACTGGTACATCCAATAGGCGTACTGGCCGGGGGGGGTGTGTACAAATAACATGCCGCGGTCCTTGGGGAGGCTGTCGCGGAACATCATTCCACGCGCCATTTCGCCGGCGGTGAGTTTTACTTCGGCTTGAACACGGGCGCCGTCCGGCAGCGTCACGGCGCGCGTGTTCAGGTTCTCGATACTCGATGGATTTTCCCCGCATCCGCCCAAGATGGCCGCGAGCAATATCAATAGGGACATTGAGTATTTCCCGCAGCCGCTCATAAATCGGAGTCTACCGTGAATTTTGAATTTCAGCGGGAGTCCGGAAGCTGTCCATTGCGTCCAGACAGGCACTCGTGAAGGCTTCAGTTAGAATAGTAATCCCTCCATGTTCTGGAAACGCTTACGATTAACGCTCGACATGATCAAGTTCGAGCATTCCGTATTTGCGCTTCCGTTCGCGCTCACGGGGGCGTTGCTGGCATTGCGGCAGAGCGGCTTCCAGGTTGCGGCGTGGTGGCATCAGGTGGCTTGGATCGTGGCGGCCATGGTGGGCGCCCGGTCCGCGGCCATGGCCTTCAACCGCCTGGTGGATTCAGAGAGCGACCGCCTGAATCCGCGCACCAGCGGGCGGCACCTCCCGGCGGGCCTGCTGTCGCGCGGTTTCGGCTGGGGGTTTGTCGCGGCCTCCAGTTTCCTGTTCCTCTACGCGGCGCGGCAACTGAATTCGCTCTGCTTTCTGCTGGCGCCGCTCGCGCTCGCCATCGTGTTCTTTTATTCCTTCACCAAACGGTTCACGTCGCTGTCGCACCTGGTGCTTGGATTCGCGCTGGGCATCGCTCCCGCCGCTGCCTGGATCGCGGTGCGCGGCTCGCTCGATCCGCGAATTCTTCTCCTCACCGCCGCCGTAATGTTCTGGACGGCGGGTTTCGACGTGATTTACTCGTGCCAGGATTACGAATTCGACATGCGCGAGAATCTGTTCAGCGTTCCGCGAGCGGTCGGCATCGAGCGAGCGCTCGCGATCGCGAAAGTGCTCCACGTCGCCATGATCGCCTGCCTGTTCGCGCTGGTCTTCAGCATGGGACTGGGGACCTTAAGCCTGTTCGGAATCGCGGCGGTCGGCGCCCTTCTGATTTACGAGCACAGCCTGGTGAAACCGAACGACCTTTCCCGCGTGAACGCCGCGTTCTTCACCATGAACGGATGGGTCAGCGTGTTATTCTTTGTGTTTTGGGCCGCCGACATTTTCGTTTCCAGACCGCATGTTTAAAGCGCAGATTGAAATCGAAGATCCCCGATTGAAAAGCATCCGCGACAAGGTCGCGGCGGGCATCCGGCTATCTTCGGACGATGGGCTGACGCTGTACCGGACCGCGGATATTCTGGCCGTTGGGTACCTTGCGAACGTCGTGCGCGAGCGACTGCATGGCGATAGGACCTACTTCAACGTAAACCGCCACATTAACCCGACGGACGTGTGCGTCGCGAGCTGCCGCTTGTGCGCCTTCGGGAAAAAAGCCAAGGATCCCAACTCGTATACCATGTCGCTCGATCAGGTTTGGGAAACGGCGGGCGTGGGCTGGAGCGAAGCCGTCACCGAATTCCATATAGTCGGCGGGCTGCATCCCGAATTAGGCCTCGACTGGTTTTGCGAGATGCTTCGCGGGTTGAAGGAGCGCTTTCCGGAAGTGCATCTCAAGGCCTTCACCATGGTCGAGATTGGATATCTCGCCAAGCGCGCCAAAGTTTCGATTCGTCAAACGTTGGAGCGATTGCGCGACGCCGGCATGGATTCGATGCCCGGCGGCGGCGCGGAAATATTCTCCGAGCGCGTTCGCCGCGTGATTTGCGATCACAAGCTCACCGGCGACGAGTGGCTTGAAACCGCGCGCACGGCTCACCGGCTTGGGCTGCGATCGAACTGCACGATGCTCTACGGCCACATCGAAAACGACGAAGATCGCGTCGATCATCTCCTGAAGCTTCGTGAGCTGCAGGACGACACCGGCGGCTTCGTCACCTTCATCCCATTGGCGTTTCACCCCGATAATACGGCGCTCAAACACATTCCGCGGACCACCGGGTTTCTCGATCTCAAGAACATCGCCGTCGCGCGGTTGATGCTCGACAACATTCCTCACATTAAGGCGTACTGGATCATGATGACGCCGAAAATCGCGCAGATCGCGCTGCGTTTTGGCGCGGACGATATCGATGGCACGGTGGTCGAGGAGAAGATTTACCACAACGCCGGGGCCACGACCAGCCAGTCACTGCGCCGCGGCGAGCTGCTGCAGCTCATCCGCAAGGCCGGACGCGAACCCATGGAGCGCGACACTCTGTACCGCCCAGTAACCCGCACCGAATCTACCTTCACCGTTCTGGTTTAAGTCATGACGGATCGTCGTATAAGCGACGTGGGCGGCACGCCCGGCGGACTCGGACACTTCCCGATCGGCTTCGTCATGACCTGCATGGGAGGATATCTTCCGGCTAACCAGGTAAGCGTGG
Source organism: Bryobacteraceae bacterium (assembly GCA_051003795.1). Taxonomy (GTDB): domain Bacteria; phylum Acidobacteriota; class Terriglobia; order Bryobacterales; family Bryobacteraceae; genus JALYXS01. The sequence goes on from JBPCKZ010000069.1 coordinate 17,433, forward strand.
TTGGCTGCTTTCCCTGGCGGGCGTGATTGCCAATTTGCACATCTATTTCCAACCGGCAAGCCTGTTCGACACCATGGCGATGCTGATCCTGCTTGTCGGCGGGCTTGGCCAAATTGCGCGCGCCATGCGGACGCACGGACCGGGAAACGGCTAGAGCCGCTTCAATTCACCCTGGGGCGCGAGCGGCTTGTGCAGCAGGCCGATTACGCGTTGATAAAGCCGGTTTCGCACCTCGAAACGATCCGACGCGCGAGTGACGTAACGGATGATCACGTCGATTCCCGATACGCCCGGGCGCATATCGACCGCCGGGTCCGCCGTGAACTGGCTCATTCCGTTTCTCCGCGTGACATGTTTCCACTCCTCCTCGGCGAGCCGGGCGTCTTTCGCGGTTTCCTCGAGTACCGCCTGGCGGACGAGTTCGATCATGGCATAAGTCTCGCCGCCGGTGGGAATGGTGAGCGTGATCTGATCCCACATCCATTGGCCGGTAGTGGAGAAATTGAAGTACTGGCCTTTGATGGCGAAACTGTTGATGAACGTCACGCGGCGGCCGGTCGGGTGGCCTTTATCCGTCCAGTTGCCCGTCTCGAGCATGGCCGTCCGGAAGATGCCGATTTCGACCACCTCTCCGCCGACGCCGTTGATTTCCACCCAATCGCCAATCCGAATGCCGTTTTTTCCCATCAGTACAAACCAGCCGAAGAAAGCGATGATGAAGTCCTGCAAGACCACGGTCAACCCAGCGGTGGTGAGCCCAACGATGGTAGGCGCCTGGCTCGGCGCGCCGAAGATCACAATCAGGATGACAATAACGCCGAGCAGTTGGATGCCGAATCGAAGGATGACGCGAAGCGCTTGCATGCGCCGCCGGTCGAGCGCGTGGCGGTCGATTAAATAACGCGCCAGCGCGTCCAAGAGAATCACGCAGATCAGCACGAACGCAATCAGCGCGAAAGCTTGCAAAATAAGGTGCAGCAGGATGCGATGCTGCAGGAGGAGCTGCCCGGACCACTTTGTGTAAACCGCCGCCAATTGCCGCTCGGTTTCGATGCGGTCGTCGTAGATGGCGAGGAGCTGGCTGCGTTCGCTTTTGTCGTTGATGGCGGCAAGTTGAGCGGCCTTGTCCGGGGCGTCATCAGAAGCTTCAAGGCGTGCCCCGCCGCCGGGCGCCGCGTCGGCGTTGCCGCCAAGCCGGTTATGCGTCTTGGTGAGCGCGACGGCATCGTCTTGAGCCTGCCGCATGGCCTGCTGAACCAACTGGTAGCGGGTGCGCAGATCGATCCATTCATTCAACTGGCCGGCAAGACTGCCGTGTTGCCGTTGAGCCGAAGGGACGGCATTCCGGCCCTTGCCGGCCGCATGGGCGTCATAGCGCGCATGGTGGATTCGTGCGCGGCGAGTTCCTGCTGAATCCTGCCGCGCTCATCGCCGCCCGCTCGGGCAAGGTCCTGTTGCGCGTCGGCTAGCTCATCCGAGTCGAGTCCAAGCTGTGCTTTCGCAATATCGAGATCGTCGTTGCCGGTTGCGGTTCCGGCCGCGGCATGCGTGAGACTCCGTACGCGGGATTGATCTTCCTTGACGATCCCCTTGAGCCGCTCCAGCTTTTTCGAGATAACGAGACCGTCGCCGCTGAGCGGCCGATGTTTTGCGCCGGCCTCGCGCAAGGCGGAGGCAAAAGCCTGGTCCACTTCGTGGTCGGCGAGGCGCTCCGCTTCACTCGCAAATCCCACCTCTTCCGCTGTAACGGCAAGCCCCGCGAGTGCCTGAGCGGTCTGCCAGGGTTGAAGATCGACAGGCGCATCGCCACGTTCTTCAGCGGAGGTCAAATGAGCCATGGCGTCGCGCGTGGTCCACGAAAAGGCGACACAAAAAACCAGCACAACCAGCAGCCCGATCGTCAAAACGAGCCGCATCTTGCTGAGCGTCGGCAATATTTCTCTCAAAACGAATACTTCAGGGCGAACTGCAAAATCCGGGGATCGCCCGCGCTCTGAATCTTGCCGAACGATGCCGAACTGAGCGTGCTCACCGGAAGATTGAGGTTGGTATGGTTCAAGACGTTGAAGAACTCGAACCGCAGTTCGAATCGCTGCCGCTCGGTGACGGGGAAGTAACGGCTCACATTGGTGTCGAGGTCAAAAAATGCGGGGCCCAGGAGGCTGTTGTATCCGGCGTTACCGAACGTGCCTAGCGCGTTCGGGGCGAATGCCGAGGGAGTCACCCAAACCAGCGTTTTCGTGTTTCGAACATAAGGGTCGCCCAGCACGTTCGGACGATCCTGCCGGACGCCTGTCAGCGAGTTATCGACGCCCGTAAATGGGGTGAAGGCAAACCCGGTGTGTACCGTGACGAGCGAAGAAAGCTGCCAGTGCCCGAAAACGGCGTTAACCGCGCGATTCGGCAGCTTGGGAAGTTCGTATACGGCGGAAGTTACAAAGTTGTGGCGCAGATCGAAATCGCATGGCCCGTAGTCCGCGTTGCGGTTGTACGGATTCTGATAGTAGTTGGCGCCTTCGCTGTTCCGATTAGCTAAGGGCTCGGCATTTTGCAGGCAGTGCGAGTAAGTGTAAACCGATAGCAGCGTGAAGCCGTTGCCGAACCGGTGTTGCAGCGATAACCTGAGCGCGTTGTAATTTGTGTTCAGTCCGTCGTCAATGGTCGTAATAGTTGCGTAATAGGCGCCCGCTTTCGGATTGAGTAGATTCAGCGTCCGCCGCTGGTTCGTGTTCGCGATGGTCGAAGCTCCGGGAATATATACCGCGGGATTCTGTTCAAACGACGACCGCAAATGCGTCACCTTATTGCCCAGGTAAGTCGCCGAGACAAGCCAGTCCGCCGTCAATTGCCGCTGATAGCTGAGGTCCCACTGCTGTGCATACATGTGGTGAAGATCGAGCGGCAGGTTTACGTAGAGGCCGTTCAGCGGGAACGCCGAATTTTTAGTTGGCGGATACGGCGTCGGGAACGGGTTGCCGCCCGGGTAGGTTGCATATGGATTGGCAAAACCTCCCGCCGGAGCGGTGAGCGAAACGGAATTGCCCCACGGCGCGGCCAATCCGAAATCGCGATTCGTGTAGGATTCCGGCGCGTCGAAGAAGATGCCGTACGACGTGCGAATGCTCTGCTTGCCATTTCCCCTCGGATCCCAAGCGAGGCCAATTCGCGGGGCGAAATCGAGCAAACTTCCTCTGGCGTAAGCCGCCGGAATTCCGGGATCGCCATGAAACAGCAATCCGGTGGGCGCGTTCACGTATTGGGTCGAGGTTTGCCTGGCGAGAAAGGCCGGCAGCGAAAAGTGCGACCCGCGACCCGCGATATCTTTCTCGGGAAGAGATGGCTCCCAGCGCACGCCGACGTGAACATTGAGTCCCTTGGTTACCTGAATATCGTCTTGCGCATAAACTCCCCAATACTTCTGGCGCAATCCGATTTGCAGTGGATTGCCATTGGCCAAAAGACTAGGTTGACCGAGAAGAAAATCCGCCAGCGCGTCCTTTGTGGCCGAACCGTTGAACGTCCATTCTCCATTGCTGAGCGAGATGTTGACTTCATCCATCTGAATTAGAATCGCCTCGACTCCAAACGTGATGTGGTGGCGTCCGCGCAGCAGATCGATGTCGTCGGCGTAATGGAATTGGTTCCTGACAAACGTGGCTGGAGCATTGGAGCCGCCGCCGATCGAAAAGTGGTTCGACACGCTTAGATCGATGAAATGCGGATAGAAGTTGAACATATTGACGCCGAGCGCTACAAGGTTCGGCATTTGCTGCGACACGGCGCGATTGTTGATCAGGCGCGCAAAGGTCGCATGAAAGGCGTTCACGAATCCAGGGCTGCTGTATTGGTAGGCCACCACCACCGATTGGGCCCGCTCTTCCAATCCCGAACGGGTGGTTGTCAAGATGTTGTTGGTGTAGTACGGCGGGTTGTCGTAATCCGCGATTAAGTAACGTCCGTAAATGGAATTCCTCTCGCTCTGAAGCCAGTCCACGCGTCCGACATATTGATTCTCGTTATTCGGGTTGGGAATCGCGTAAGTGGTCTGTCCGCAGGGATCGTTCGAGACGGGGATCAATTTCGCCAAGGCCACGGCCGGCGCGCTGAAACGGCTTGGGCCGATAAAGTTATTCGGGAAAGGCTGCCCATTGCTCGGATCGATCAGCGTGACGGCCTTATGGCTCGACTGGCATGCCGCCGATTCGATGGCGCTGAAATCGCCGTTCAGGGTCTGCTGAGTGGGAACGTAGCTGATTGTCTGCGGAGGCGCCGTCCGTGTGCGCGTGGCCTGAAAACCGGAGAAGAGAAACAGCTTGTTCTTCAAGATCGGGCCGCCCACGGTGCCGCCGAATTGATTGCGGCGCAACGTGTCCTGCGCGAGCGCGAAAAAGTTGCGGGCATTAAAATCGCCGTTACGGACAAATTCAAACAGATTCCCATGAATCTGGTTGGTGCCGGATTTCGTGACGGCATTCACCACGGCGTACGGATGCAGCCCATAGCGCGCCGAAACGCCGCTGGTCTGAACGCTGAATTCCTGAAGGGCATCGGGGAAGGGAAATGGCAGGTTCACGTTGGAATGCGAGTCGTTGTTATCGCCGCCGTCGAGCAGATAGTTGTTGCCGGTTTCCTGGCCGCCCCCGATCGAAATGCCGACGGCGCTGACATAATCGTGCGTCGTTACCACGCGGCTGGCCGAATTGGGCGGCACGCTGGCGCCGCCCGCGAGCAGAATCAAATCCGTTGCCTGGCGTCCGTTCAGCGGTAAATCCGTAATACGGCGCTGGTCGATGACCTCGGAAACGGAAGTATCCTGCGTCTCCACCATCGCCGCATTCGCCGAAACCTTCACCTCCTGGTTCACCGCGCCCACCTGAAGCGACACGTTGACTTGAACGTTGTTGCCCACCTGCAGGATGATTCCGGATTGGACATAGGTGCTGAAAGCGGAAGAGGACACCTCGAGCCGGTAAGGCCCGACCGGCAGATTAGTCAACAGATAGGAACCGTCGGTACCGCTGACGGTCGCCAGAGTTTGACCGGTATCGGCGTGGATGGCCCTGACTTGCGCGGCTGGAACCACGGCGCCGCTCGAATCGGTCACGATGCCGTGCATGGTCGCATTGGCGACCGCTTGCGCGCGGACAGTTCCGGCAGTCCAGCATGTCAGCAATATCACGCCGATGCAGCCGACGGTTGAAATGTGTCTCATCCTCGTCCCCAAATCTCTCGCAAGGTTTCACCCGCCGCCGAAAGGTTTGCCAGCCACATCTCCACGTATTCCCGCGACAGCACCACGCCGTCCGCCCCGGCATCGAAAGCCGCGCGGATCGAAAGCCGGACATCTTCCGGCTTGGTGCGTTTGTCAGTCAACGCGTCGGGCACATCGATATCGATGCCGGGATAGATCTTCACCTGTCTATCCGCGCCGCCAACTCCGCCGGTTACGCCCTGAATGGCGCGGCGCGTTTCCCGCGCGACGTAATCCGCCGACAGGCCGCTGTTGTGTAACTCCTCGTAAGCACCTTCCCGATAGTTCATGATCTTGTAGTAGAAGTTCAGGAAGTCGTGCGGGCTCGCGTCGTGAAACACCGTGCCGCCGAGGCGGTCGAGGAATGCGGCCATGCGCGGGCCGCCCGCATTATTGTAAGTCGCCAGCTTGAGATAGTCCGTGTAGTTTTTGGTTCGCGAGTAATCTTCCTCCGCCCGATAGAACGGACTGAAGGTCATATTCTGCATGATGTGGAAGCCGAAGGGCTTCGCGGGAGCGATGGCTTTTGCCACGCCGTAAACTTCGGCGCGCGCTTCGTGATAGCTATCGGTCCACAACTTTTCCCAACCGAGGATCTCCGGATAATCGAGCAGCAATCTCCAGAATGAGACGAAGTAGCCGTCCGCGGGCCGTTCGTCCTTGGCCGCGGCCTGAAAGAGTTGGTCGAGCGCGCGATACCCGCGTTGCGCCCGGTCGACGGAAAAATCGCGTTCGCGGGCTTTGGCGCGGCAATACCGGCAAAAGCATGATAGCCCCGTCGTGGTCCATCCGCCTCCTATGGCGTTTTGTAGCGGACCCATGCGCTCGCAGCCCCACGCGATGCCGTCGACTTCGCTCGCGTAACCGCTCAGGTAGCTTTCGATCTTCCCCGTCAAGTGCGCCCGGTAATCCGGGTGGTTGAAGCATGGGCTGGTCGTGGGCCGCCCATAAACGTCGATTTCCGCAACTTGCGGAAAGCCCGGAATGCTACGGTTCATGATCGGGACCGCGTTGTTGTAATCCCAACAGAAGAAGTCCATCCCGCGCGCATGAACTTTTTGGGCGACATCGCGGATCGCGTCGAACTTGCCGTAATCGGGCGCGCGAAAATCCTTGAGGATCGTGTTGCGAAAGAATTTAGGATCGTAATCGTAGAATGCGCCGCCGGTGAACTCGCGGCCGCCCGCGCGGCCGTGGTCGGGAAGCGGGATGGGGCCGCCCGGAGTCATGCGCGCTTCCGAGAAGTCGTAAGTGTACGCCCAGACCGTATTCACCGCGCCTTTCCGCTGCAAATTATCGAGAAGCGAATCGATGCCTTCGTCGATCCACGCGTAAGGTTTCACCTGGATCGCAACGAAATTCTTGCGGTGCTTCACCGGGGCGGAGGCGGGCGGGGGCGCGGCTTTCGCGCGGGAACTTCGCCCGCCGCTTAGAAAGGCCGTCGAGGCCGAGCACAATTGGAAGAACAAACGGCGATTCAGGTTCAAGAGCGGAATTTTATCACTTGGGATTGGAAATTGCTTTCGCGCGGCGACCGGCGTAGAGTGATTAGCGGAGAACGCGCCCGGAACTCGATGCCCCTTCAATCCAAATTATTCCGGGACGACCAAAAATTGCAGGCCTGTTTGCTCCACGATGCTTCCCACGTCACGGTCGGGGCGGTTGGCGATCACGTGGGCAGAATCCAGACCGCGCTGATGCAAATTGACGGCTTGCCGATCGATTCGCATGAAATTCTGGATAAGCGCTACGGCTCGTCGACGGCCTCCGCGGTTTTACGATACAAGACGAAACGGAAGATTATCAATCGAAGCTATCAAACGCAGGCGGACAACATTGTTGGCAAGATGACCATTGCGTCCCTGGACGAGGAGATGCTGCGGCGGGAGAAGCTGACGACCATTGTCGTCGAAACTATAACCTGTCGCATTGGCAGGAAATCGGACGTGCCGGCATAAGGGGCCGGCATAAGCGCGATGGCTACTCCCTGGGAAGATCCAATCAAGAATGCCAAACGGCTCACGGTTTTTGCCGGTACGAGCGTCACTGGCGGAATTTGGGCCGCCGCGTTCACGAATGCGCTCAAGGAGTTTAATCTGCTCTCCGCGGCCAACAACTTCGGTGTCACCTTAAGCCAGTCGGCGACGAAGCCAGATCCGAGCGGCGTTGGCGGAGCGGACGTGCAGTTCGAGTCCGGCGACGGAACCGTCGATTTCATCTCTTTCGGACAGAAGATATCCGTAACGGTGCCCGGTACCGCCGTCCAAGGAGACACGAAGCTAGTCAAGACGATGTTTGGACAGGTCCAGCGGGTGGCAAAGGCTTTCATCGTCGTACCCGCCACGCCGCAGGCCGATACCAGTCCCCCGCGCGTGGTGGGCGACGGCGTGAAACTGGTGATTGCCGTCCACGAATTGATTCACGCCTGCGGCCTTTCCGACAGCGATCACAATCCCGACGATTTGTTTTTCGGTTTCCCGCAACTACGCGCCGGCGCGAAACCGGCGGACGATAAGGTCGAGGTGAACCACGCCAAGCGATTGCCGCCGCTGTTCCTGACGAGCAAGACCGTTAGCGTGATTCAGGCAACCTGGAAGTAGCCGGTTTCAAACAGCGGTTGCGGCAGAAGCGGACGCGGCGAGTCGCGGTAGGCGAGCGCCGCCGCGTATTGCAGGTCCAAATCCAAATCGTGCAAAGTCCATGTCGCGGCGGCATCCGTATCGCGCGCCAGATGGATGA
>JBPCKZ010000070.1:0-36515 GCA_051003795.1 Bryobacteraceae bacterium
CTTCGAGACGCTGTTTATCCGATAACTTCGAATCCGCGAGCAGCGATTGCGCCACATTCTTCGAGCGTTCGAAAACGAACTCGCTGTTCATCATGAAAAGCGCCTGCGGCGCCACGTTGGTTAGCGAACGCTTGCCGGTTTCGGTGGTGGCATCTCCGAAGTCAAAGAGATTGAGCAAAGTCGGTAGGTTCGCGCGCCGCAGCGGCAGATAAACCGTGCGCCGCTTGACCGTCGCGGGACTCATGCTCAAGCGTCCGGCGCTGTTCTCGCCATCGGTGCCGAACCCCGTTTGCAGAGTCCCGCCCATGGTGCAATCGAGCGTTCCGTCAATCGCGAGCATGCCGTCGCGGATCTCCTCAACGTCGAGGCGCTGCCGCTGGAATCGCGATATCAGGTTATCTTCGGGATCTTTTTCGTAGCTTTTCGCGTCGCCTTCGGTGGACATTTGGTAGGCATTCGAGAGCATGATCAGCCGGTGCATTTTCTTGATCGACCAGCCGCCCTCGATGAAGCGCTTGCTCAGGTAATCGAGAAGCTCCGGATGCGTCGGCCGCGCGCCCATCCGGCCGAAATTATCGGGCGTGGCGACGATGCCCTCGCCAAAGTGCCACAGCCAGATTCGATTCACCATCACGCGGGCAGTCAGCGGATTATCGGGGCGCGTGAACCAATCCGCGAGTTCCAGCCGGCCGCTGCCGCTAAAATGTTCGGGCGCCGGAGCGGCCTTTACGAGGATCGCCGGTACGGACCTTGGCGCATCCTCGCCATTGTTGTGATAATCGCCGCGAATCAAAATTTTCTGGTCGACGGGTTCGCCCTCGGCAACCGCATCCGCCATGTCCGGTTCGGGCGGCCCGCTTTTCGTGAGCTCCACGATTTTGGCGTTCAGTTGCGCGATCCGCTCGACGGCTTCCGCGGAAAACAACTTCTCGCGTTCTTTACCGGCGGCTTTGAAGGGTCCGTTCTCGACGGCGTTGAAAAACGCGTCTTTATCGCCCTCAAGTTTCGGCTTGTCGAGATTAACGATTTCCTTGGCTTCTAGCTTCTTGCGCTCGCCTTCGCGCGCCTTGGCAAGCGCCTTCTCGAATTCTTCCACTCCATCCTGAAACCGCTTTTGGTATGCCTGGGCGGTTGCTGGAAGCGTATCGGCGCGGGCCGCGCGCCACTCGTCGAGGTACGGACGCGATTCCGGTGAAGTCTGCAGCAGTTTGACCCACTTCCCTAATGTAGATTCGTCGAGATGTTCCTGGCTAGCAAGATCGGCGGCATCGGCGTGATCCACGTAAACTTCGCGCGCGGCCAGCATGTAATCCGCGACATGCGAAGCCATCTGCTTCGATTGCCCCGCCAGCCCCGCGTCGGCGATCTCTTCAATCGCGAGTTTCCGCAACCCGATCTCAGCTTGAGAAGATAGATACTTGTCGTACTCCGGCTTCGGCACAAGCGGACGGTATAGTAGCTGCGCCACCCCTGTTTTGGCATTCTTGAAATCTTTCGTACTGGCGAAAATGCCAACCATCGAGTAGTAATCTTTGGTGAGGATCGGATCGAACTTATGGTCGTGGCAGCGCGCGCAAGCCATCGTCAATCCCAGAATCGCCTTCGAGGTAACATCCACTTGCTCGTCGTAGATGTCGTAAAGCATTTTTGTTTTATCGACTTGGGCCAGCGCTTTTTGCCCCAACGCAAGGAATCCGGTCGCCACAATTCCGCGCGCGTTGAAATCCTTCGAAGGCAGCAGATCTCCGGCCACCTGTTCGCGCACGAATTGGTCGTAGGGCAAGTCGTTATTAAAGGACTCGATCACATAGTCGCGATAGCGCCAGGCGTAGGGATAGCGATGATCCTCGTCATTGCCCGTTGAGTCGGCGTAGCGGGAAACATCCAGCCAGTGGCGGCCCCAACGCTCGCCGTAGCGAGACGACGCGAGCAGACGATCCACCACTTTCTCGAAAGCCTGGGGCGATTGGTCGGCGACAAAATCGTCGATCTCCCGCTCGGTCGGCGGCAATCCGGTGAGGTCGAATGTCGCGCGGCGCAGCAGCGTCGTCTTATCCGCGGGCGGCGCGGGTTTCAGACCATTCTCTTCGAGCTTGGCGAGAATGAAACGGTCAACCGGCGTGCGCGCCCATTTCCCATTCGCGACTTTGGGCGGGGCGTAATCCTTTACCGGCTGGAAAGCCCAGAAAGCTTTCTGCTCCGGCGTGAATTCCTTTTTTACGGCCAGCTGAGGTGTAATGGCAGCCGCTTGATCCGCGCCCGGCCACGGCGCGCCCATCTTCACCCAGGCCGATAGATCCGCAATCTCATCGGGCTTGAGCTTGCCCGTCGGCGGCATCTTCACCGAATCTTCATAGCCGATGACTTTGAGCAGGCGGCTCGATCCGGGCTGGTCCTTCATAACGACCGGTCCGCTTTGACCGCCCGCTAGAAACCCCGCAGCCGTGGAAAGATCGAGCGATGCGCTCTTCAACTTCGAGTTATGACAGCCCTGGCAATTTTTCACCAATACAGGGCGGACTTTATTCTCGAAGTATTCGATCCGTTCGGCGGTTTGGGCCAATGCGGCAAAACAAGGTAGAAAGGCCGCGATCACGCCAACGAAGCGGGCGGACAGTAACATTGTCTATCGATTATATCGTGAAATCGGGCTAATCGAATCGGGCTAATCGATGCGGTAAACCTTTCCATCCGAATTGGATGCGACCGTCGTGATACCCCATTCGGACCGATAGTTTTCGAAGTCTTTCCATTCGTAATCGGACTTCCTCACCAGGATGTATCGCACACCGAGGCGCTTGACCTCCAGCGCGGCCAACCGGCGGTAGTCTTCGATAACCGGGGCTTTTTCGAGAGCCGGTTCATTCGACAGAACACGCCAAGTTCGTCCATCCACGCTTCCTTCCAGTCTCAGCCGGCTCTCCCACTGCGCGCCTGGTATGTCCAAGCGGACGGTGTCGATCCGGCGGGGCCGGTCCATGTCGATTTCGTAGAACATGCCGGGCCGGACGATCTCCCAACTGGACCACCGGGTCACGGGCGACCCATCCACCGCAAGTCCCGCATCCCACGGATTGGGGGAAGCGTTCACGACCCACTTCGACTCGATGGCCAACGGAGTCGAGGAGTTTGCGAGATGAATTTCGCCGATGCTCCATAGATCGGTTTTTCCTGTCCCGAGTTGGACGATTCGAAGCCGCCGCAGTTCCGCCGGTGGAAAGGAAAAACGTTGGGTAAGCAGCGGCTGGCAAAGTTCCGGCTGAAATCCGGCGCATAGAATATAGCGAATTCGTTGGTTGAATGCGGCTTGAAAGGAAACGAGGATGGGATGCGAGGTATAGGCTTGCGCGGCTCCCGTGAAAGCAAAAACCGGCTCGGCGCCGGGCACCGCCCGTTCAATCATGCGGTCCGCGCGATAATCCGCGCTCCAATGGCTAAGGTAGTCGTCCTGGCTCTCGATCCGCAAGACATCGATCCAGGGGACGTGCGTGAAACGCCAGGCATCGGGCGCGCAATACCGGTTCACCACCGTGGGCCAGCATAATACGAGATTGGCGGCGGCAACCACGCACGGCAGCGCAGGTACACGCGCCAACGCGATACCCATGGACAGCGCGAGAAACGGCAAAGCGGGAATGATAAATCGCGTTCCATGGTTGAACAGATATGCGACGCCGGTGACGCCGGCAGCCGCCAGCAATCGTCTCCCTTGCCGGTTTCGCAACGCGAATAGCGCTAGCGGAGCGGCCAAAAATGCGGGGCCGGTAAGGCCGCCCAAGCGCCCGCCGAGAATCGAGAGCTCAACCGGTATCCGCCACGGCTCGACGCCGTTCCAGTGACTGAGTCGGTAAGTGTACTCCCGCTCAAAAGAAACGTGAACATACGGATTGGTAAAAATGGCATTTCCGAATGGAGCGATCGGATTATGCACCCACAGCCAGTTCTTCACGAGCCAAATCAGCATCAAGGGCATAGCGCTCGCGAACACAAGCGCAGTGCCGCGCGCACCTCCCCGCCGGAAAACAAACAGCAGCGCTCCGGCCAGGACGAACGCGCCGGTGTACTTGATGGCGAACGCAAATCCGCACAGGAGCCCAGTCAGAATCAATAAGCCGGATTCACGCTCCTCCTCCCAGACGCATAACGCGTGGAACGCCGCGAACCCCACGCAGGCAAGCCCGGCATCCGTGTATGCCGACGTTCCATCGATGCCCACGACCGGCGACGCGAATATCAGGAGTGCGCCAAAGATCCCGGCGACCGGCATTCCGAATCGCTTCGCATAAGAAACCATCAGCAGGGTAAGACAGATCGGGAAGCAGTAATGCACCATCGCGGCCGCCGAGTGCCGGCCAAACGCGAATGCGAACAGGAACAGCATCTCCATTCCCTGAGACAAGCTCGCGTACATGTTGGTGGCGATCCGGATTAGTCCATGAGCGTTGTAATACAAGTTGACCAAGCCAAGATGATAGGCCATGCCATCGGGACTCATCTCCGGCGCGAGAGCGTACCGCACGTAAAGTAAGTTGTAAGTCCCGAACCCCGCGATGAATAGGACCTTTAGGTAAGCGGGTAGCGGCGGAAGGCTATTCTGAACCGCGCGCCCCGGCAAGCGGTTTGAGATAACGGCGACGATCGAGATGCCGATCAACACCTGCGGATAAATGAGATGAAGGCACGCAAGCGCGAACACGATGCCGCTCAATGCGGCGGCGCCGGCGACGAAGGCCATCGGCCAGTGTTCTTCCCGATAGAGGCGGATTTTCAGAACGCGCAGTATCAAGTTGCCGAGGGCGAGGCAGGCGATCGCAGTGAGCGCGGCTCCGAAAAGGATCGGGAACAGCGCGGCGATCGCTTGGACCGCCATTACCCAGGGCCGCGGAACACGACCACCGCGAGCGGCGGCAACGTTACCGCGATACTGTGCTTGCGTTCGTGGCGCGGCACGGGCCTCGACATCAACCCACCCCCGTTACCGACGTTGCTCCCACCAAACATTTCGGAATCCGTGTTCAAAACTTCGGCGTAATAGCCGGGGATCGCGACTCCGAACTCGTAGCCGCGGCGCACTACGGGGGTGAAGTTACAGCAGAACATCAGAAAGTCTTTCGAACTCTCGCCGCGGCGAATGAAAGAGATGATCGAATTAGCGGAATCGTGGAAATCCACCCACTCATACCCGGAATGGTGGAAATCGACTTCGTACAAGGCGGGGTAAGAGCGATAGAAACGATTCAACTCCTGCACCAGCGTCTGCAGCTTGCGGTGGTAATCGTACTGGAGTAACTCCCACCTTACGCCGACATTGTAATTCCATTCTTCGTGCTGCCCGATTTCGCATCCCATGAAAAGCAGCTTCTTGCCCGGATGCCCATACATGTAAGCCAGGAACGCGCGGACGTTCGCGAATTTCCGCCACTCGTCGCCCGGCATCTTATCGATCAGGGATTGCTTGCCATGCACCACTTCGTCATGCGAAATCGGCAAGACAAAATTTTCCGTAAATGCATATAACATGCTGAACGTGATGCTGTTGTGACGATATTTGCGATGCACCGGATCTTCGTGAAAATAGTTCAGCATGTCGTGCATCCAGCCCATGTTCCACTTCATGGTGAATCCGAGGCCGTTCAAATAAACGGGGCGCGACACGCCGGGAAAGGCGGTCGATTCCTCGGCGAACGTGAGCGCGCCGGGGATTTCGTGGGCGAGTTCGTTAAAGCGCCGCAGCAAATCGATGGCTTCCAGATTCTCGTTTCCGCCGTATTGATTTGGAATCCACTGGCCGGCTTCCCGCGAGTAATCGAGATAAAGCATGGAAGCCACCGCGTCCACGCGCAGCCCGTCGATGTGATATTTCTTCAGCCAGAACAGCGCGTTTGAAATCAGAAACTCGCGCACTTCATTGCGTCCGTAATTGAAGATCAGCGTGCCCCAATCGCGGTGCTCGCCTTTGCGCGGATCGGCATGTTCGTATAGGGCGGACCCGTCGAAATATGCCAGGCCGTGCGCATCCTTCGGGAAATGCGCCGGAACCCAATCGACAATCATTCCGATGCCTTCCTGGTGGCAGCGGTCCACGAAAAACATGAAGTCTTCGGGCGCGCCGAAACGCGCGCTCGGCGCGAAATATCCGGTAATCTGATAACCCCAGGATCCGGAAAACGGATGCTCCATCATGGGCAGCAGCTCGAGGTGCGTGTAGCCCATCCGCTTGGCATACTCGACCAGCTTGTGCGCCATCTCGCGATAAGTCAGCGGCTCGCCATGCGGACCGCGCATCCAGGATTCCAGATGCACTTCGTAGATGGAAATCGGCGAGCGCAGCCACTCTTTCTTCCCGCGCTCTTCCATCCATGCGGCATCCCGCCACTCGTATTTATCCAGGTTGCGAACGACGGAAGCGGATTTCGGGGGCACTTCACTGCCGAATCCGTATGGGTCCGCCTTCAACTGTCGATAGCCCATGAACTGCGAGCGAACGTGATACTTGTACGCGGAGCCTTCGCCGGCATCGGGCAGAAATATTTCCCAGATTCCGCCGTTGCGCTTCCGCATGGGATGCCGCCGCGTATCCCATTCGTTGAAATCGCCGGCGACGCTTACGCCCTCGGCGTTCGGCGCCCACAGCGCGAATCGCACGCCATTGACGCCTTCCACTTGGACGATATGCGCGCCCAAGCTGCGATAGCTTTCGTAATTGGTGCCTTCGCCGTGCAGGTGAATATCGAAATCCGAAATGAGCGGCGGAAAACGGTAGGGGTCTTCGATTTCCCGAACCGTCCCATCCCATTGCGTTAATTGCAGCTTATACGGGCCGGATTCGCCATCGAGCAGCACCGCGAAGAAGCCATTCGGGTGTTTTTTCTTCATGACGGAAGCCGCCCCGTTCACGACGACGCTCGCGGACTCCGCCTGCGGGAGAAACGCGCGCACTTCCCATCGCGCCTCACCGGCCTTCCCTTTCACCACATGGGCGCCGAGAATACGAAACGGGTCGCCATGGTATCCCCCTACGATCGCTTCAATGTCGGCGGCAGTCATGCGAACCTCATTATATGGCGGCGGAACTGCATCTCCATTTAGAAGGCTCGGTTGAACCCGATACCATGCGGTTGCTGGTCCCGGAGTTGTCTTGCGAAGAAATTCGCGTCCGCTACCGGTTCGAAAATTTCGCGGGATTTATTCAGTGCTTCAAGTGGGTGGTGCAGCAATTGCGTTCGCCCGAAGATTATTCGCTGATAGCGAAACATCTGTTGCGCCGCCTGGAACGACAGGGCATCGATTACGCCGAGATCACGCTATCGGCGGGCGTGATTCTTTGGCGGCAACTCGATTTTGACGCTATCTGGAAGGCTCTCCAACAGGCCGCCGCCGCATCTCCGGTTCAGGTGCGCTGGAATCTGGACGCCATCCGGCAATTTGGCGCGGATCATGCGATGCGGGTCGCCGAGATCGCGGCCGGATACGTGGGCGATGGCGCGATTTCGTTTGGGATCGGCGGCGACGAGAAGGCCGGCCCTGCGGAGATCTTCGCCGATGTTTACGCGTTCGCGCGCGGAAAAGGTTTGCGATTGACGGCGCACGCTGGGGAAACCATGGGACCCGAATCGGTGTGGGCGGCGCTCAAGATTGGCGCGGAGCGCATCGGGCACGGCATTCGCGCGATCGACGATCCGGAACTGGTGAAACACTTGCGCGACGAGCGGATCCCGCTCGAAATTTGCATGACGAGCAATGTGGCGACCGGCGCGGTCAGTTGTTTGGACGGCCACCCGATTCGCAGGCTTTACGATGCGGGCGTTCCGATCACGATCAACACGGACGATCCGGCGATCTTCGGGACGATGCTCGCGAAGGAATTCGAGATCGCGCGAACGCGCTTTGGATTCACGGAATCGGAGCTGGCGGGCATTGCGGAAAATGCTTACGCCTACCGTTTCTCATAAACGATCTTCCCGCCAGCGACCGTGTACTCCACTTTCGTCTTCGCTATCTCATCCGGCGCCACGCGAAAAATGTCCTGCGATAGCACCACCACATCCGCCAGCTTTCCCACCTCCAGCGTCCCCTTGTCCCGCTCCCCAAATTCCGCGAAAGCGCCCGACGATGTATAGGCGCGGACCGCCTCCTCCACCGTGATCTTTTGCTCCGGAATCCAGCCGCGCGGATTCTTTCCGTCGATGGTCTTCCGCGTCACGGCGGCGTAAATCCCGAGAAGCGGCGAGAGCGGCGCGACCGTCCAATCCGATCCGAACGCAACCGTCGCTCCCGCGTCCAGCAGCGATCGGAAAGCGTAGGTCGTCAAAGCCCGTTCATGTCCGATGCGCTTCTCCGCCCACCGCCCGTCGTCAATGGCGTGATACGGCTGCATCGTCGCAATCACGCCGAGCTTCGCGAAACGCGGGATATCGGCCGGCAACAAATGCTGTGCGTGCTCAATGCGGAAGCGCCGGTCGCGCGGCCCGTTCGCCCGCTCCGCCGCTTCGAAGTAATCAAGCGCGAGACGATTCGCGCGATCGCCGATGGCGTGGACCGAACACTGCAAACCCGCTTTATCCGCATCCAAAATATTGTGCTTCAGTTTGCCTTCCGGAGAATTGTCGCTGCCCATTAAGCCCGAGTTTGCGACACCTACAAACGGCTCGAAGAATAATGCGGTCATGGACCCGAGCGAGCCGTCCATGAACGCCTTCAACCCGCCGAATCGCAGCCAGTCGTCGCCGCGTCCACGGCGCTCGATCGTTTCCAACTGCCGCTTCCATTCCTCCATGGGAGTGCGCGCATAAACATGCACCGTCAGCTTGCCGGCGGCGCGGAACCGCTCGTAAACCGGAAAATGATTCCAAAGCGTGATGTCTTGAATTGAAGTTACGCCCTGGCGCGCCGCTTCGCGCAACGCCGCGTTCAGCGCATCGTCGTACTCGGCGGGCGATGGTTCGGGAATAAGCCGCTCCGCCAAACCTTGCGCCGCATCTTTCAAAATTCCGGTTGGCTCGCCCGTCTTCGGATCGCGCACAATCGTACCGCCTGGCGGATCGGGCGTATCCTTTGTGATCTTGGCGCGCAGCAGGACCAAGCTGTTGACGAGCGCCATGTGCCCGTCGAGACGCGAAACAAAAACGGGGTTCACCGGCGTAAAGCGGTCGATCAACTTCTTCGTGGGCAGCGGAGCGCCCGGCCACAACTCGTGATCCCAATCGCCGCCCGTGATCCACCGCCCCGCGCCCAGCTTATGCGCCTGCCCCGCGATCCGGTCGGCGAAATCCTGCTGCGTCACCGCATCCCGCAGGTCCAAGGACAGAAGCTGGAATCCGCCGCCGATAAAATGCGTGTGATCGTCGATGAACCCCGGCAACGCGAGTTTACCTTGCAGATCCGTAACGCGCGTCGCGGGACCGGCCAGCTTCAGAACTTCGGCGTTCGTTCCGATTGCAATGATTCGCTCGCCGCGCGAGGCCAGCGCCTCCGCCCCAGGTTCCTTCGCGTTACCCGTCCAAATGCGGCCATTCCTCAGAATCAAATCCGCCTTCGGTCCGGTCCGCAGGAAATACTCGACCAGCAGCTTCGAGACAAACGGAATGATCTCGGGTTGCGCGCTGTTGTCGACCGTAAACACGACCGCGATGTATTCCGCCCCGTTCGGCAGCCGTATGTAAGCGGCGTCGTGGCGCGTTGTCGATGTCCATCCGGCTTTTGAAAAGTACTGCGATCCCGCGGGCAGCCACGCGCCGGAGAATTTTGTCGCCTGATCGTCGGGATCGCCCACGTTCCGCCACGGATCGCGATGCAGCAGATTCATCATCGCGACGGTGCATGCGGGCGACGCGGCCTGGCCCGAAACGATGCCGTGCAGCAATCGCGCCACGGCGTCCGTTGTCAGCTTATTGTTGTTCTCGAAATTCGGCCCGCGCGCCTCACGCTCGCGCCCGTACGGTCCTTCGGCAAATGTCTTCTGATTGACGTTGATGCCCTTGTAGCCGAGTCCGGCGAAGTAACGGTTCACCGCGTTGCGCTTTTCCATCCAAGCCGCGAACGCGATGGGATCGAGTTCAGGGCCCCCCGTCGTTTCCGTTAACGCATCGACCACCATTTGTGTCGCGTCGTTGGTGGAACTGACGATCATGTCGTGAATCGCGCGTTCCAGTTCGGGAGTGTCGCGAAGCTGGCCCGCCTGCATCCGCGCTTCCGCCGCGACAAGGTAGAACAGCTTGACGACACTGGCCGGGTAAATCGGTTGTTGTCCGTGGTAACTGGCGGTAACCGGATGCGCGCGGTCGTTGAGATCGATTACGGTGATCGCGAGTTTATCGGCCGTCAGCCCCGGAGTAAATTGCGCGAGGGTCTTGGACGCAATCTCAGGGACAAGTTTGGCGAGCGGCGTTGTGCTCTGGCAATAAGCGGACGCGCAAACTGCCAGTGCCATGGCGGCGATTGGTCGCATGGAATCTACCGTAATACATTTCTTTTCCCCTCGATAGACGAGAACATGGACCTCCACGGCGTGCCGTATCACGAGCCCAGCTCAAATTATTCGAGATCCGGGAGGTGTGCCGTGGGACCTCACGGCCGCTTCACCGGAATCACTCGGAATCGCCGGCGGCCCTCAATCCGATACGTCTCAAAATCCGCATGATGGATGGTAAAAATGGTTGACGGAACCTCGCACCGGGTGAGATGCACTAGAGTCGCGTCGGCGAAATCCATGGTGCTGAGGTAGACGCTGCCGGACAGCCTTCCGGGCGAATTCCGACCGTTAAGTGTCGCCGCTTGGATCACCCCAAGGCATTCCGATTCAACCTGCCGAAGCTTGCGTTGCCTCTCGTCGTCGTTGTCTTCGGAGCCGCTCTTCATCAGACACTTCCGAGCCGCCATATTCATCACCGCGGACCGCGATATCTACGCGTCCATCTTTTTCTTGATCACATCCACCAATTCTTGCACCGCCGCCAAACTCTTATGCAGCGCCGCGCTTTCTTCGGCGCTCAGCTTGATCTCGTAAATCTTCTCGATCCCGCGCGCGCCCAACTTCACCGGCACGCCGACAAACAGCCCATTCACTTCATATTCCCCTTCGAGGTAAGCGGCGCAGGGCAGGACCTTCTTCTTGTCTTTCAAAATGGATTCCGCCATCTCAACAGCGGCCGCCGAAGGCGCATAATACGCGCTCCCGGTTTTAAGGTGTTTCACGATTTCGGCGCCGCCGTTCTGGGTGCGTTCCACAAGCTGCTTGATCTTGGCTTCATCGAGCAGCTCGGAAAGTGGGATCCCGGCGACGTTCGTTAATCTGACCAAAGGCACCATCGTGTCCCCATGTCCCCCGAGGACGACCGCTGTCACATTTTCGACCGACACTTGCAGTTCTTGCGCAATGAACGTACGGAAACGCGCCGTATCGAGCACCCCGGCCATCCCGATCACCCGGTTCTTGGTGAACTTCGAAACCATGTAGGCCGTCTGGCACATGGCGTCGAGCGGGTTGGTGACGATAATCAGAATCGAATCCGGCGAGTGCCGCGCCGCCTGTTCGGTCGCGGCCTTCACTACTTCGTAGTTCGCAATCAGGAGATCGTCGCGGCTCATGCCGGGCTTCCGGGGGAAACCGGCGGTGATGATTACGATATCGGAATTCGCCGTGGGCTCATAGTTGTTGGCCCCGGCGATCGTCACGTCGAAACCTCCGATCGGGCCAGCCTGAAGCAGATCGAGGCCCTTGCCCTGCGGCACGCCTTCCACCACATCGACCAGGACCACGTCGGCAAGCTCTTTGCCCGCGATCCACATGGCGCAATTCGCGCCGACGTTGCCCGCGCCCACAACTGTAATTTTCTTTCGCAAAGCAAGTGCTCCTTGGAGGTTCGATTGAAACTGCCGATTATAGCGAAGACCCCCCAGCCTATGCTATAAATTGGAGTTCCCGGGAAAACGAAATGGCATATGTAATCGCGGAACCCTGCATCGGAGTCAAGGACATGGCGTGTGTCGACGCCTGCCCGGTCGACTGCATCCATCCCAAGAAAGACGAGGCGAAGTTCGAGGAAGTCGAGTTGATTTATATCGATCCGGTCGAATGCATCGATTGCGGCGCTTGCGTTCCAGTTTGCCCGGTTTCCGCAATTTTCGCGCTCGACGATCTGCCGGAGAAGTGGGCCGATTTCACCGCCCAAAACGCCGCCTTCTACCAGCGGTGACAATACATCCCCCGAAATTTCGCGGCGGCGGCTCAATCACTTACCCGCAATTACGTATTCGCATGAGCTTCCCGGGCGCTAACATGCGCTTGAGGAGATCGCATGACATTAACGTCCATGGGACGAGTGAATGTGGCAGCGCCGGGAACGCCCGTGCCGCTGTCCAACGACTCGAAGTCCAGAGCATCGAAAATATTCGTCCAGGTGATTCCCGGTCTCACCGGGAAAGCTTATGTGGGCACGCCGGGCATGAACAAGAGCACGCTCGCCGGCGTGGTTCGCATCTTATGGCCGAATTCGACGGGCGGTTTTTCCGACCAATTCTTCCTCGAAACGGACGACGGGAACGACGGCCTGCCGCTGGTTGAATACGCCATCGATATGGATGTGGCGGGCGAAGGCGTCATCGTCAGTTACTGGACCGAGTAGCGACCCTTATGGCTTACGATCATAACCCACGATCATAGCCCACGATCGGGAGGCCGGTACGCCGCGTAGGTCGTATCGGTCTCCCACACTTTTACCTTCTCCAGCTTGACCGCGTCATTCCCGATTCCGCTACTGACCTGGTCGTAGAAATACTTGGCCAGATTCTCCGCCGATGGGTTCAACTTCGTGAACGGCTCCAAATCGTTGATGAACCGATGGTCCAATCGCTCCACCACGCCCCGGATCAATCGCTTCACTTCCACAAAATCCACCAGCAATCCGATGCCGTCCAATTCCTCGCCCTCAAACGTTAACTCCACGCGGTAGTTATGCCCATGCACGTTTTCGCACTTGCCTTTGTAATTTCGCAAGGAGTGCCCCGCCGCGAAAGTCTCCTGCACCGCCACTTCAAACATTGAAAAATCTCTCCACGTCGCCAATCTGCGTTGTAAATCCGTAATCGGGCAGGCTGTCGAAGAACACCTGCCCGTATCTTTGCTTGGTGATTCGATTGTCCAGCAAGACCAGCACGCCGCGATCCGCGCGGCTGCGAATCAATCGTCCAAAACCTTGCTTCAGCGCGATGGCGGCCTGCGGAATCTGATAATCGTAGAACGGATTTCCACCCGTTTCCCGGACATTGCGGATGCGCGCCTCGACTACCGGATCGCTCGGCACCGCGAACGGCAACCTATCGATGATAACGCAGCTCAATTGCTCGCCCGGAACGTCCACGCCCTGCCAGAACGAAGATGTCGCGAACAGGACGCAGTTGGGTGTGCGGCGGTATTCGTCGAGCAAAGCGTTGCGCGGTCCCGTTCCCTGAAGTAGAACGGGGTATTCGATCGCGAGCGAAACGCGGTCGTGAATCAGCCGCATCTGCTGATAGCTCGTGAACAGGACGAATGCGCGCCCGCGGCTCGCTTCGAGAATGCGAACGATCTCTTCCGCCGCGAGTTTGGTGAACGCCGGATCGCGCGGTTCCGGAAGCTGCTGCGGCACATAAAGCAAGCACTGCGTCCGGTAGTCGAAATGGCCGGGTACGACCAACGTCCGGGCATTTTCGAGTCCGAGCCGTTTCTGCAGGAACTCGAAACCCCCCGCCACCGCGAGCGTCGCCGAGGTCAGGACGGCCGTGTCGATCGTCTCGAACAAGCGGGAGGACAGGATGGCGGATACATTGATGGGGGTCGCCTGGATGAAGCAGCCGCGGCCGCGCCTCTCGATCCAGTAAACAAATCCATGATCGTCGCTCTCCATGACGAATCGAAGGTTTTCGCGCAGTTCGTTCGCGCGCCGGAACAGCGGAATCACCTCGTCCGGCGGATCTTTCAAAAGTTTCAAGTAGGATGCCGTCAGCTCGAGCGATGCGAGGAGATCGGCGTATTGTTCCGCGTTTTCGTCGATGAACGCCTGGCGGAAGGGAAATGCGCTCCGGCCATCGACACCGCCGAGCGCCGCGAAAAAGTGAAGCGCGATCTCCTCCATCCGGGCCAGCACGCGGTCGAGTTCGGCCGACCCGAACTCCTTCATGCGCGAAACGTTTGCGATGTCGCGCCGCAGTTCCTGAAACCGGTAATTGCCGATCGAAACGCCAAAGTACTGCCCCGCGACATCTTCAATCTCGTGGGCTTCGTCGAAAACCACGGCATGATACTCGGGCAAAATGCCGCCGAAATCGTCCTCTTTTAAAGCGAGATCGGCGAAAAAGAGGTGATGGTTTACGATAATGATGTCGCTCTCCGCGGCGCGCTGATGCATTTTGGTAATGAAGCAACGCTCGAATTGCGGGCATTTCTGGCCGGTGCAGAGGTCGCTACGCGCGTCGATTTTCGCCCAGGCCGTGCTATGCTCCGGCAGCGTTTTGATCTCGGCGCGATCCCCGTAGGTTGTGGTCTTCTCCCACTCGCGAATCACCTGAAAATCCGCCACTTCTTCGAGCCCGCTCAACACCGGGTCGCGATCCGCGTCGTAGATCTTTTGACGGCAGGCATAATTGGCGCGGCCCTTCATGTAACAGACTTGCAGCGTGTCCGGGAAATGCTGTTGTAAGAAAGGAACGTCCTTGAAAAAGAGCTGCTCCTGCAGGTTCTTGGTACCCGTGGACACGACGACGCGGCGGCCGGAGAGCAGCGCCGGCACCAGGTAGGCAAGTGTTTTCCCGGTCCCGGTACCGGCTTCGATAATCGAATGCTTCCGGTCCTCCAGGGCCGATTCGACCGCTTCGGCCATCGTCACCTGCCCGGGCCGGTATTCATAGTTCGGATGCCAGTGGGATAGCGTGCCCGAACGGCCGAAGAATTTCCGGATGCCGGTCTGCTTCGCTTCAAGAGATCGCACCTAGACACGATTGTAAGCCTCGGGAACAACTAAACGGACATTTGGAACCATCGAATTGAAACGGTACAATGCCCTAGAGCATGGGTTTCAACACAAACGGCGCTCCTCCCGCCCAGTTTGCGCTGGTGAGCTACATTCCCGATCCGCTCGGATTATTTCTGGACAATCTGCGTATCGAGATGGCGCCCGGGTGCAAGCCCCACGCGCACGTTACGATTTTGCCGCCGCGCCCGGTTACGGGAAAAGGCAGCCGTGCCGCGGCGGAGTTGGAGTACGGGCTGGGCAATTTTGCGGCCTTCGCCATCGAACTCGGGCGCATTGAAGTGTTTCCCGTTTCGGACGTCATTTTCCTGAGCATCGCGCGGGGGGCGGAAACGTTCCGCCGGATGCACGCCTCGCTAAACCGCGGCGGCGTCAAATTCGAAGAGACTTTCCCGTACCACCCGCACATCACTCTGGCGCAAAACATCCGGCCGGAACAAGTGGACGGTTTGCGCGCCCTTGCCGCGCATCGTTGGGATGAATATACCGGCAGCCGCGTCTTCCAAGTGGAAAATCTGGCGTTCGTCCGCAACGACCGGGATTGCGAATGGGTCGATCTGGCGAACATTTCACTCGCCAAGCCCGAACTGGTGGCATAGACCTTACTCGAACAGGCTCGTCTGGTCCTTGGAGATAACCTTCCGCTTGCCTAGCGGCTTGTCCCGTGTCAGCGGGCTTCCCACCACGCCCAACACGCTCAGGGCCGTCAACGCCTGTCTTGGCACAAAAATCCGCTGATTGTTCGAGTAAGGCTCGGGTGGAATTACCGTGTAGCCGTACCGGTCCAACCGCAGCAAATTGTTCGGTAAAATCCCGTCCGAAACCTCGCCGTCCCGGAAAGTCATGCGCACCCAAAGCCCGTCCATCTTCGGGCGGGTATGAAAAAGCTTTCCTTCGAGGGGGATCTCGCCGAGATCGAATTCCTTAACAAAACAGACGGTTTTGATCTCCGTGTAGGTCAAAATCGCAACGGAGCCATCCTGTTTTAGAAGCTCCAGCCCGGCCGGTTGCAGGAACGACACGGGTGAAATAAAGCCCGCCAGGGTTTCGCGCTCGAACCGCCGGATCATCGCCTTTTTCGTGGTCGAGCTGGCCAACTTACTCCCGCGCCATCAATTTGTTTCAAACATTTTCGGGAGTATTGTATCATTGGCTCGATGCCGCCCGAGGACGAGATCGGCCCAGACCACGCCCGCCAAGCCGTCGCCGGCGACCCTGTTGACGCCTCGATCCGCGATTTTCTCAATTTTTGCCGCATCGAAAAGGGACTATCCGCAAATTCCCTGGACGCCTACTCCCGCGATCTACTGAAATGGCGGACCTTTCCGCGCGGAGACGGAATCCCGGACCGGGCTTCCTTGCTGCTGTACCTGAATTCGCTCTATCGTTCCGGCCTTGAAGCGCGCTCCATCGCGCGGCACCTCGCCACCTTGCGAAACTTCCACCGCTTCCTGCTCGCCGAGGGCAAAATCGAGACCGACCCCACCGAGCATATTCAAACGCCCAAGCAATGGACCACCATCCCTCATTACCTGAGCCTCGAACAAATTGAAAAGGTCTTGGCCGCGCCGAATGAGGCGAAACCCACGGGCATCCGCGATCGCGCCATGCTGCAGTTGCTCTACGCCACCGGCTTGCGCGTTTCAGAGTTGTGCTGCCTGAGGCTCACCGATCTGAATCCCGAGCTGGGATTCCTGAAAGCCACGGGCAAAGGCGATAAACAGCGGCTCATCCCCGTCGGCAAGCCGGCGTTGGCAGCGGTGGAACGATATCTGCAACAAGCGCGCGGCCTGCTCTTAAAGAAACGCGGGAGCCCGTATCTGTTTGTTACGGCGCGGGGAACTCTGCCGACCCGCCAATGCTTCTGGACGCTCCTCGCGAATTACGGCCGGCAGGTTGGGATTTTCCACCACCTCACGCCGCATGTTTTCCGCCACAGCTTCGCGACCCACCTGCTCGAAGGCGGCGCCGATTTGCGAAGCGTGCAGGCCATGCTGGGCCACGCCGATATTGCCACCACGCAAATCTACACCCACGTGATGCGCTCGAGGCTCCGCGATACCATCGACGAGCACCACCCGAGGGCGTGAACGAATGAGCGACTACATGTTCATGCTCGAAAGCCATCTGAACGCGGAGCAGAATCGCGTCGTGGCGGAAGTGCAAGCCGCCGCGAGCGCCGCGAATGCGAACCTGTTCCTGACGGGCGGAGCCATGCGCGATATGCTCGGCGGGTTCCCCATCCGCGATCTCGACTTCACGGTCGAAGGCAATCCGCTTAAGCTTGCGAAAACCGTCCTCGATAAGTTAGGCGGCAAATTAGGAGACAAGCCCGCGGCACAGTCCGAAGACGAGCACCGGCGGTTTGTCGACTTGGGACTGCCCGGCGGAATTACCGCGCAGATCGCGATGTCCCGTCGGGAACGCTACGCCCGGCCCGGCGGCAAACCCCACGTTACGCCGGCGACTATTTATGAAGATCTGCGGCGGCGCGATTTTACGATCGACGCGATCGCCTTGTCCTTGAACCGCGGATCGCGCGGCCTGCTGATCGATCCGGTGAACGGGCTGGCCGATTTGGGCAACCGCGAGTTGCGGACCGCCTACCCGCAAGCTTTTTCCGACGATCCTTGCCGGCTCTTGCGCCTGGTCCGGTTGCGGCACCGGCTGCAATTTGCAGTCGAAGAGCGCACCGCCCGTCAATTCGAGAACGCTCTCGAAGCCGGCCTCCAGCGATTGATACTGGAGCGCGCTCTCTTTGCAGAACTGCGGAATATCGCCGAGGAGCCGTCCCCGCTGGACGTGCTGCGCGATCTTGAAAAATTGCATCTGTTAGCGCTATTTTCGCGGTCGCTCACGGCCGCCAACCTGAACGCGGCCGCGCTCACCAAGCTCGAAAAGCTTCGAAAGACTCTTCCGCTGGGGACGATAGGAGGTTTTGGAAGCTGGCGCATGTTCCTCGCCGTGCTAACGGAAAAACTGTCGACGCGGGAGAAAGCGGATCTCTATCGCGCGATGGCGATGACGAAAGAGGAGATCGGCAGCGGCAAGAAACTCGCCGACCATGCCCAAAAACTTGAGCGGTCTCTAAAATCCGCGAGCTTGCAAAAGCCCTCGCACGTCTATCAAGCGCTGGCCGAAGTTCCCGCGGACCAGATTCTCTATTTGCTTTTCTACTCGCAACAGAGAATCGTGCACGACCGCATACGGCACTATTTGCAGAAGTACATGCCGGCGGCCAAGGAAATCACCGACGCCGAAGTGGAAGCCGCGGGCGCGCGGCCCGGGACCGCCGCATTCCAAAAGGCGCGGGAGCAGTTGATCGCCGCGCGATTGAACGGCCGGCCGAAGCGCCCGGACCCGGTAGCGCCCGAACCGCTCCCAGTGAACGGCGCTCGCGTGACCGGGGCACGAGGCAGCGTCCGGCAATAACTCCGGCTGGCCCGTGATCGGGAGACGGGCAAAGTGCCCATGTTAGCATGGGTTTTCCCTTACAAATGATTCGTGCCGTCAAAGGAACGAGGGATTTACTGCCTCCTCAGACAGCGGTCTGGAACCGCGTGGAAGCCATTGCGCGGGACGTTTTTCGCGCTTATAACTACCACGAAATCCGCACTCCCATCCTCGAAGAAACGCAGCTTTTCGCGCGCGGCGTGGGCGAGGAAACGGACATCGTCACCAAGGAGATGTACACGTTCGAGGATCGCGACGGAAGCTCCCTTACTCTGCGTCCCGAGAACACGGCCCCGGTAATCCGCGCCTATATGGAGCATCGTCTCGACCAACGGCCGGGCGTGCAGAAGCTTTACTACATGGGTCCGATGTTTCGCCGCGAACGTCCGCAAAAAGGGCGCTATCGGCAGTTTTTTCAGATCGGGGCGGAAGCGATCGGATCCGAATCGCCCGCGGTCGATGCGGAGGTTATCGAGATGGTCGTTGAAATTCTCGAGCGCTCCGGCCTCAAGGGTTTCGAGCTGCGGATCAATTCGGTGGGATGCGGGACCTGCCGGCCGGTGTTTATCGCGAAGCTGCGCGAGGAGTTGAAGAGCGTCGCATCGCAGCTGTGCGGCGATTGCCGGCGGCGGGCGGAAACGAACCCGTTGCGCGTGCTCGATTGCAAAGTGCCGCAAGATCAGCCAATTATCGATAAGCTTCCGTCGATTCTCGATTATCTGTGCGAGGTGTGCGAGCCGCATTTCGCCGCGGTTCAGGAGTATTTGACGGATCGCCACATCGCGTTTGTGGTGTATCCCCGGCTGGTTCGCGGCCTCGATTATTATATGCGGACGACCTTTGAAGTCGTGCATGGAGCGTTGGGCGGGCAAAATTCGGTGCTAGGCGGCGGTCGCTACGACGGGCTTGCCGAATCGCTTGGCTCGAAGGTGCATTCGCCGGGCATTGGATTTTCGATTGGCGAGGATCGCCTGGTGATGACGGTGGCGGAGTCCTCAGAGCCGTCGCTCGACCTGTTTCTCGCGCCCCTCGGAGAACCGGCTGTCCGTCATGCGGGCGTGCTCGCGCGCGAACTGCGCCGGGCCGGATTCTCGGTCGAGCTATCGCCCGACGGCAAACTGAAACGCGCGATGGAGTTGGCGAACAAGCTGAGCGCCCGCCACGTGTTAATTGTTGGCGATAACGAGATTGCCGCGGGCGAATATTCGCTCAAGAACATGCAATCCGGGGAACAGGTTCAAGTGGGCCGGGCGGAGATTCCGGCTCGGATAGGACAGACGAATTGAGCGCAGAGCTAGACTTTTTAGGCGATTTGCAGCGGACTCATGCGTGCGGACAATTGCGCGGGGCTGACGCGGGAACGCGGGCGTTGATCATGGGCTGGGTGCACCGCCGGCGCGATTTGGGTGGAGTGATTTTTGTCCATCTGCGCGACCGCGACGGAATCGCGCAAGTGGTTTTCCGCGAAGGACTCGATGCGGAGGTCCATGCCAAGGCCGAATCGCTGCGCTTGGAATACGTGGTTGCGGTTGAGGGCATGGTCGAACGGCGCACGCCGGAGACGGTGAATCCCAACCTGCCCACGGGTGAAGTCGAGTTGGTGGCGGATAAAATCTGGGTACTGAACGAATCGCGCACTCCGCCGTTTCCGATGGACGAAGACGTCAACGTTTCGGAAGACGCGCGGCTTAAATACCGTTATGTGGATCTGCGCCGCCCGCGCATGCAGCGCAACATCATGTTGCGGTCGAAGATCGCGTTCGCGGTGCGCGAGTCGCTTTACGCGCAAGGGTTTCTCGAAATCGAGACGCCGTTCATGACGCGCTCGACGCCTGAAGGCGCGCGCGATTACCTGGTTCCCAGCCGCGTTCAGCCGGGCAACTTTTACGCCCTTCCGCAATCGCCGCAGCTCTTCAAACAGCTTCTTATGGTGAGCGGTTTCGACAAGTATTTCCAGATCGTGCGGTGTTTTCGCGATGAGGATTTGCGCGCGGACCGCCAGCCGGAGTTCACGCAAATCGATCTCGAAATGTCGTTTCCTCAACAGGAGCGGATCTTCGAAGTGATCGAGCCGCTGATGAAACGCGTGTGCGAAGTCGCGGGCTTCGAAGTGAAAACGCCGTTCAAGCGGATGACCTACGCCGAAGCCATCCGGAGCTATGGAAGCGATAAGCCCGACTGCCGCATCCCGCCGATGCACGCGCTAAAGGATGCCCTGATCGCGATCCACGTTCCGAAAACCGGCGCTTTGAGCCGAAAAGAGCGCGACGAACTAAAGGCTTTCGGCACGCAGCGGGGGTTGCGGGTCTTCGACGATTTAAAAAAACTCGATCCGGGCTTGGCGGCGGATGCGCGCGCCGCATCGCACGCTCAGGACGACGATCTGCTCTTACTGGCCGAACCCGCCGGCGAGATGAAGGGTCCGAAGCCCGAGGAAGCCTTTCTGCAAGCGTGCGGGCAACTTCGATTGTTCGCGGCGCAGAAATATAACGATCGGCATAGGCTGCTCGACCCGCGCCGTTTCGAGTTCCTGTGGGTCACGGATTTTCCGATGTTCGAGTGGGATGCCGAAGAGAATCGTTGGAACGCGGCGCATCATCCGTTCACGTCGGTGCTCGATGAAGATCTCGATAAGCTCGCGACCGATCCCGCGCATTGCCGCGCGAAATCGTACGACTTGGTGTTGAATGGCGTGGAGCTTGGTTCGGGTTCGATTCGTATTCACCGCCGCGATGTGCAATCGAAGGTTTTCGACGCGCTCGGGTTTAGCGAAGAGGAAGCCAAGCGGCGCTTCGGATTCTTTTTGGAGGCGCTTGAGTACGGCGCGCCGCCCCACGGCGGCGTGGCGCTCGGCTTGGACCGGATCGTAATGATTTTGGCCGAGGAGACATCGATCCGCGACGTCATCCCGTTCCCGAAAACCGCGCGGGGAACGGACTTGATGTGCGACGCGCCATCGAGCGTTCCCGAGCGGCAGTTGAAAGAGTTGGGGATCGCAATTCGGAAGACGTAAACGCCGCGTTGTCAGATCCCGCCTGTTGGGTAAATTCGCGGAAACCATCGTTCCCTTGGCGAGAACATTGCGAGCGATGCGCTCCCGATATCCGGTCACTGCGGCCTCGCCCGGCCACATCTCCTCGCCGCGTTTCATCGGCTGCCACCAAGAGAGCTTTATAGCGAAACACGGCGCGGGCCAAGCCGCGGGACACCGACCAGAGACTGCCGCCCACACGCATTCGCTTCAACATGGCGTGAGACATCATTGTAGGCCGTTTCACTTGAATGTGTGAGACGGCTTCAAGTTGAAGCGCGCGCCGCCTCGGCTCCGTGTCGAAATTTTTGGCAAGCGCTCGATCGATGTCGCGCGATCTCGTGTTGTGACCCTCGATTAGCCGGCTAAGGAGTGCGATTTAGCGATCGGGTCGAATGCACGATCCTCCAATTCCCGCCCGTGTTGTCCTTCTTCGGGCAGCATGGGCGTCATCGAATGAATGCTCTCTCCGGAGGCGAATCTTGCCGGTTGAAATTGACGGCTGCTAGATTGGGACGGATGCCGCAAATCCTCGATGGCGCGCGGGTGCGCGACGAAATCAAGGCCGAGTGCCGGCCACGCGTGCAGCGCTTGATTGCGGCGGGGCGACCGCCGGGGCTGGCCGTCGTTCTTGTGGGGCGCGATCCGGCTTCCGAAGTTTACGTTCGCGGCAAGACGAAAACCTGCGCGGAATTGGGGATTTATAGCGAGACTTTGACGCCGCCCGAGACCGTTTCAACCGGCGAACTGCTGGAGATTGTCCGCGATCTGAATGGCCGCGCGGAGATCGACGGCATTCTGATCCAACTTCCGCTGCCCGCCCAGGTTGACACGCAGAAGATCCTGCTCGCGGTTTTGCCGGAGAAGGATGTCGACGGCTTCCACCCATGCAACGTCGGCAATCTCGCAACGGCGCGGCCAGGTCCCCGACCGTGCACGCCCGCCGGAATCATTGAACTGCTCAAGCGATATAAGATCGCACTGGCCGGCCGGCATGCCGTGGTGATCGGGCGAAGCGACATCGTTGGCAAGCCCGCCGCCCTGATGCTCCTACATGAGAATGCTACCGTAACCATCTGCCATTCCAAAACCCCGGATCTGGCAGGCGTGTGCCGCACGGCGGATATTCTTGTTGCCGCCATCGGGCGGCCGGCCATGGTGACCGCGGATTTCATCAAGCCTGGCGCCACCGTAATCGACGTTGGCATCAATCGAATCGCGGATCGCGCGCAAGCGGCTCGAATCTGGCGTAACGACGCGGAGGCGCTCGCCGGGTTCGATCGCAAGGGCGGCTTGCTGGTCGGCGACGTCCACCCGATCGATGTGGCGGCGGTCGCGGGAGCATATACGCCGGTACCGGGCGGCGTGGGTCCGCTCACAATTGCAATGCTCATGTCGAATACGATCGACTCCGCGGAGCGTAGATTGGCGGGCCGATTGGGGGTATGTTAAAAGTTGGCCTGACGGGCGGCTTGGCCTCGGGCAAAAGTTTCGTCGGGGAATGCCTGGTTCAATTGGGCTGCCGCCTGATTCAAGCCGATCGGCTTGGCCATGAGGTCTTGATGCCGGGCGGCGAGGCGTTCGCGGGCGTCGTCGAATACTTCGGAACCGGAATTTTGAATACGGAGGGCAGAATTAATCGCAAGAAACTTGCGTCGGAGGTTTTCAACAGTCCCGACCGCCTCGCGGTACTGAATGGGCTGGTGCATCCTCCAGTGCAAGCTCGCGCCGAAACTCTTGCCGCGGGGTATGCGGCGCGCGACCCGCAAGCCATCGTGATCACCGAGGCCGCCATCTTGATAGAGACGGGATCCTACCGGAAGTTCGACCGCACGATCCTGGTGGTTTGCGCGGAAGGGCAACAGATCGAGCGCGCAATGCTCCGCGACGGTTCCACCCTCGAGGAAGTTACAGCCCGCCTCAGCCGTCAAATGCCGCTGACGCAAAAACGAAATTACGCGGATTACGTCATCGACAACTCGGGAACCCGGGAGGACACTTTGCGCCAGACACGCGCGGTTTACGATTCGCTGCGGAGACTACAAGCATGAGATCGCGGGCACTGCTGTTGACGCTGTTGTTGGTAACCGGTTTTTGGTACGTTACTTCGAAAGCCGATTGGCGCGCGGGCAACCTGTTTCGCCCGCTGGCCATTACCGGCCACCTTTGGTCCGCGCCCGAGACGGCGCGCGGCGCGGGATTTTCGGCCGACGAGCTGAACAATATCGAGATCTATAAAACGGCGCGGCTCGCGACCGCGAATATCACGAGCATTGTGTATCAGCAGGACTGGTTTTTTCAGGTCTATCCGGCTCAGGGAACGGGCTCCGGTTTTATTCTCGACGACGAAGGCCACATCCTCACGAACAATCACGTGGTTCGCGGCACGGCGCAGTTGAGCGTAACGCTTTCGGACCACAAAAAATATAAAGCGACGATCCTCGGGACCGATCCGCGCAACGATCTCGCGCTGATTCAGATCAAGGCGAATCGCAAGCTGCCTAGCCTGCATTTGGGCGAGTCGGATAATCTGCAAGTGGGACAGAAGGTGCTCGCGATCGGAAATCCCTTCGGATTTGAGGGGACGCTCACCACGGGAGTGGTGAGTTCGCTCGGCCGGTCGCTCTCGAGCGGGGAAGGACCGCCGTTAGAGGATATGATCCAAACCGACGCCGCGATTAATCCGGGCAACAGCGGGGGGCCGCTGCTCGATTCGCATGGCAACGTGATCGGCATCAACACCGCGATTTATGGGCAAACGGCCGGTGAGGGCGGCCAGGCGGGCAGCATTGGCATCGGTTTCGCGATCCCGATCAATCGCGCGAAGGCGATGCTCGATGAATTCAAGTCCCGCGGCCGCATCGCGCGGCCGGTGTTGGGTTTCCGCACGGTGATGGTGCAGGGCGACGTGGCGGAGGCGCTCGGATTGCCGTCGCAAGGCGGCCTGCTGATTCAGGGCGTGGAAAACGGATCGGCGGCGGAGGAAGCGGGCCTGAAGGGTCCGACGCGCCGGGTGATTGTCGGGAATTATCCGCTCGGGATTGGCGGCGATCTCGTGATCGCGGTGGATGGGAAGCCGATCGAAAAGCAAGACGATTTGCAGCGCGCTCTTACGCGCAAGCGCGCCGGAGATCCGATCGCGCTTACGATTTCCCGCGACGGGCGAACGCAAAAGGTGACGGTCAAGCTTGGGGCCGCGCCGGAAACGCTTTAGATTCGCGCGGCACTGGGCTTGCTGGATCGCGCTATCGCTTTTTCCGTTCCTGGAAGCCCGAGCCGGCGATCGCGCCGCGGCTATTCAACGCGGCCTGCGGTTCATCTATGCTTCGGCGTCCAATCCTGAAAACTTCATGCGATACGGCGCGGATTATCTCTGGTGCCTTTACAGCATCGGAGCGACGTCGAAAGATCCGAACCTCGCGAGCATGGCCATGGAGATGGGCCGGGAACGCGCTCGCGCGTGGCTGGCGGCCAATTCGAATGTGCCGATCCATCCAAGCGCGGAAGTTATCGAGGATCTTCTTTTCGGGGCTTACGCAGCCGAGTGTTTGGGCTTTCCGGACATCCGCTTGAAGAACGGCATTGAGCAAGCCGCCGCTGGATTTTCAGCGCGCGATTTTCTGGGGTTCGATCCGGCACGGGAAGCGCCGCCTTCGAACGGGCGCAATCGCTACGATGTTTGGGATGACGCGCTAATCGCCACTTCGACGGGCGATTCGTACGGTGTTACGCTGGGCGCGCATTATCGCGATGTGCTTCAGTGGCTGCCCGTGATGCGTCCTTACGCGGACCCGCGCGGGCGCCCGCTAAACGACTTCTACGATACTCTCTACGCCATCACCCATCTGGTTTACACGCTCAACGGCTACGGCGCATACCGTCTGAACCCGCGCTGGCTGCCTCAGGAGTACGCGTATCTCAGGAAGAATTTGCCGCTCGCGATCAAGCTGCACGATCCTGAAACAATGGGCGAATTCCTCGATACGCTTCGCGCGTTTGGAATGACGGAAGCGGACCCGCCGATCCGAAAGGGTCTCAAATTTATTATGCGAACCCAGAACCCGGATGGGAGCTGGGGGAATTCGAAAGACCACGATGTCTACAACCGTTATCACTCGACCTGGACCGCGATCGACGGCTTGCGCGAATACAATTGGCACGGCGAGCGGTTGAGCTTGCCGGATCTGCAGGACCTTCTGACACGGTGATCGCGTGAGATGGATTATGCCGCTGCTCTGCTTAAGCGCGTGCGCGCCCACGCCCGCGAAACGCGAGCTACACGTCGCCGCGGCGGCGAACCTCGCCAATGTATTTGAACGCATGGGTGAAGCGTTTGAAAAACGGAGCGGAATTCATGTGGTTCGGAGCTACGGATCGACCGCTCTGCTGGCTCAACAGATCGAAAACGGCGCGCCATACGATTTGTTTCTAGCCGCCGATACGGCGCATGTCGATCTGCTGGTGAAAAAGGGATTGGCCGGGTCGCCGGCCGTATACGCGCGCGGGTCGCTCGCGCTCTGGATTCCGAAGCGCCCGGACGTTCACTCTCTTCAGGACTTGGTGAACCCGAATATACGAAGCGTGATTATTGCAAAGCCTGAATTGGCGCCATACGGACAGGCGGCGGTCGAATCGTTGAAGTCTCTGAAACTTTGGAAATCGGTTGAACCCAAAGTGATTTACGCGCAGAACATTTCAGCGGCAAAGCAATACGCGGACACGGGGAACGGCGATGCCGCGTTCACGGCGCTCGCACTCGTTATCGATTCTCCCGCGCATTTCATTGCCGTCGCGGACAGTCTGCATCGGCCTATCGACCAAGCGATGTGCATTATGAAGAGCTCACGCAAAGTGGGCCTTGCGACGGTCTTCGAAAATTTTCTACTGGAAGGCGAAGGCAAGTTGATCTTGAAGCGCTTCGGCTATATCGCGCCCCCCAAAAGTTGACATCTGTAAGTTTTCCAACATATCATCACGTAACCTACACGTAACTCGCACGTGACTTGTAACTGACTCGGAGAGGTTAAAATGATCCGTTTAAAACGTCCAGCCCGTTTAGTTCTCTCGGTCTTATCGTTCATTGCCCTACTTCCGGGTCAAACCAACGAGGGCGGCCTTGCCGGCAACGTTGTGGACGATTCCGGGGCGGTCATCGTCGGCGCGAAAGTCGCCGTGAAAAGCCAGGCGACCGGCGCGCGCCAGGAAACGACGACGTCGGACGGCGGCTACCGATTCCCATCCTTGCCCGTCGGCCTGTACGATCTGACCGTGCAGCGCGAAGGCTTTTCAAGCGTCACGCAGACCGGCGTCAGAGTCGAAGTCAGTTCCACCACATCGGTGAATGTCACGCTCCGCGTCGGTACCGCCGCGCAGAACGTAACCGTTGCGGCGGATGCGGAAACGTTGAAGGAAGACACCTCCGACATCGGCACGGTCGTCAACACGAAGCAGGTGATCGAGCTGCCGCTCGCCCTGGGCGGCGTCGGCGCGCTACGGTCGCCCGAAGCTTTCACGTTTCTCGCCCCGGGCACCACTGGTCCGGGTACATCCAACAGTTCGAACGGCGTTTTCATCTCAAAAGTCAATGGCGGTCAAAACTTTGGGAACGATATTCTTCTGGATGGGGCGAGTATTCTCAGGACCGAGAACGGTTCGTCCTTCGATGAAGCCGCGCCCTCGGTCGAAGCGATCCAGGAATTCAAGATTTTCACTTCCACCTTCTCCGCGCAGTACGACCGGACGACCGGCGGCATCGATAGCTTCACGACCAAAGCCGGAACCAACCGGTATCACGGCACGGCCTACGACATCTTTCGGAACACCGCGCTCGATGCCAACACGTGGTTCAACTCCGGCTATCGCGCTAAATGCGCGCCCGGCGACTCCGCTTGCCGCACAACTTACAGCACGCCACCCGACCAGAAGAACGACTACGGCGTAAACTTGGGCGGCCCGGTGCAGATTCCCAAAATCTACGACGGCAAGAATAAGACATTCTTTTTCTTCAATTGGGAACAATACAAGCAGACGGTTGGCGCCACGTATGTCTCCACGGTGCCGACCTTCGCGCAGCGCTCGGGCGACTTCTCGCAGATACTAACGAATGTTCAGGTGGGGACCAATCCGTGCGACGCCTCTCCCGTTTTCCGAGGCCAGATTTTCGACCCCGCGACGCAACGGATAGGGCCGACCGGCGTTCCTTGCCGAACGGCTTTTCCCGGCAACGTTATCCCGGCAAGCCGCTTCTCGCAGGTTGCGAAAACAGTATTGAACTATCTGCCTGCCCCGACTTCTCCCGGCGCCACGCAGAACTATACTCATTCCGATGCCAACCCGCTGGCGAATACCGTCTGGACGTTGCGAGTGGATCATTCGTTCTCCGAGAAGAGCCGGTTCTTCGGCATGTACAGCGGTCGCGATAACACGCGTTTCACTGCCGCGGGCCGCTATTACCCCGCACCGGCGGATGGGAACGGATGGGATCAGGACTTCATCACTCACTACGCGCGCGCGGGTTGGGATTACACGTTCACGCCTACTCTACTCAACCATCTCAATATCGGTTTTAACAGGACCGACAGCAAGAATTACACCGACTCGGCATTACAAGGGCTGACTACCCATACCGATTGGGACGCCAAACTCGGCATTCGCGGATCTTCCGGAATCAACTTTCCGCAATTCAGTATTGGTGAAGGCATCCGCACCATCGGAAGGACCAATAATAGCGACAACATCGACAACGGCTGGCGATTTAACGAAAACTTGCTTTGGGTGAAAGGCCGGCACAGCCTCACGATTGGCGCGGACGCCCGCCCGCAGTTATACGCCAGGCTCGGGGAAGGATTTCAATCGGGCGTGTTCAACTTTACGCGCAGCCAGTCCGCCGCAAGCCAATCCCTCGGCAGCGCCAGCGGCAACGGATTCGCCAGCTTCCTGTTGGGAACCGTGGATAACGCCAACCTTTACCAGACCTCCCATTTTCCCCGATGGGTGACCGCTTACTACGCGGTTTTCGTGCAGGATGACTTCAAAGTTTCGAGTACTTTGACGCTGAACTTGGGTATCCGCTATAACCTCGACTTAACCCGCCGCGAGTCGTTCAACGACACATCTAATTTCAGCCCCACTTCCCCGAATCCCGCCGCGGGCAACCGGCCCGGCGCCTTGATATTTGGAACCACTTGCAACTGCAACACGCGCTGGGCCGATACATATAAGAAGGCGATATCGCCCCGATTCGGCTTTGCCTGGGCGCCCGCGGCACTGCATTCCAACACCGTGGTGCGCGGCGGATATGGTATCTTCTACGGCCCGGTTCAGTATACCGATTCCGGCGCGCAAACCATTCAGGGATACGCGGCGACTCCGAACTTCTTCAACTCCGATAGTTTCACGCCGGCCTTCGCGCTCGATGCGGGGTTTCCATCTTTCGCGGCTCCTCCGCTTCTGAATCCGTCCTATGTGAACGGTCAAAATCCCTACTATGTCGCGCCGAGGTTCGGACGGCCTTCCATGACTCAAAGCTGGAGCTTGCAGATTCAGCAGAAGCTGGCTTCGAACCTGGTCGCAACCGTTGGCTATGTCGCCCAACGCTCGACTCACCTCCGGTCCGCTTTGCTGAATATCAACAACATCAATCCAGCGAGTTTCGCTTTGGGCGATGCACTGAATTCGCCGGTAACATCCGCGGCCGCGCAGCAGGTTGGCGTGAGCGCGCCGTATGCCGGCTTCACCGGGAACGTAAGCCAGGCATTGCGCCCGTTTCCTCAATATGGCAGGATCAACAGCACCGTGCTCGAGAACGTGGGCCAGTCGAGTTATAACTCGCTGCAAGCTACTCTCGAGCAGCGTTTCCACTCGGGATTCAGCCTGCAGGCTTCGTTCACTTGGGAAAAGACGCTTACGGACGCCGATAGCCTCATCCCGCAGACTAATGCCGGAGTAAGTCAGAATCAGAATCCTTATAACCTCAATCTGGATAAGGCGCTCAGCATACAGGATGTCCCGCTTACTTTCACGGCGGCGTGGATTTACGAACTTCCGTTCGGTTCCGGAAAGAAATGGTTGAATAGCCGCGGAATTGTTTCGTCGGTCTTGGGTGGTTGGCAGATAGGCGGAGTGCAGCGGTATCAATCGGGCGAACCGGTCTCGTTTGGATGCGCCACCGGCATTCCCGGATGGGATAACTGCATCCGGTTCAATCGTGGCGCGGGCCAGCCGATTTACTCAACGGCAGTGGTCAACGGTACGTTCGATCCGTTTGCGAATCGCTATTACAATCCGGCGGCGTTTGTCGATCCCAATGCGAGCCGCAATGGCGGCCCGTACCATTTCGGCGATTATCCCCGCGTGAATGGCGATGCGCGCATGAAGCCTTATTACAATGAAGACTTCAGCGTGATCAAGAACATGCACGTCTTCGAATCCGCCAGCCTGCAATTCAAGGCGGAGTTCTTGAACGCGTTCAACCGGCATGTGTTCGCGACGCCGGACGTCTCACCCTTTTCACCGACCTTCGGCTTGGTGACAGGTACCATCGATAGTCCGCGCAGCGTCCAGTTCACGTTGCGGCTGAATTTTTGAGATCCCCTGCGCCGAAGTGAAATTCACCGCGAGGCAGCTTGAGGCCATAGACGTCGCGCAACTTGGAAGGGATGCCTGCGTGGTGGCTGGGCCCGGCTCGGGCAAAACGGCGGTACTCGTCGAGCGGTATTTCCGGCTTATTGAATCCGGCATCCCGCCGCATCGCATCCTCGCAATCACGTTCACCGAAAAAGCCGCCGCGAACATAAGGACGAGGCTGGCTCGGAAGTTGGGCGGCCACATGGACCGGGCATATGTTTCGACCGTCCATGCCTTCTGCTTTCGGTTGATTCGGGAAAACGCGGTTTTGGCCGGCGTCGATCCGGCAAGCTCGATTTTGGACGAACGGGAAGCCGCGCTGCTGCAAACGCGCAGTTTGAGCGATGTCCTCGACGAGGTCTTTGAGAAGGACCGCGCGGCGGCAACCCTACTGATGCGCAGCCTCTCGGACGCCGATCTCGTCGGTAACATTCCAGCCGTTTTCGACGCCATGCGCGGAACGGGACGGGGTTATGACGCTCCGCCAAACGGCGGCGGCCCGTCTTGCGAAGAGATTGACGCGAGAATGCAAGAGGCGATCGCCGATTCCCGGTCGGGCCTGACCCCCCTACAAAAGACGCAGATCTCGAAGTTAATCAGCTGGAATCGCGACTTTCAAATATTTCGCGGCAAAGGCCATTCGCTCGAGATGTACCGGGCGGCCGGCGAGTTTCAATGCAATCTGCAGCACGTCCGGAGAGGCAGCGTATCCGCGGCAATCTTGAGGAAGCTGCGCGATGAAACGCTGCCGGCGCTCCGGGCCGCCATTCTCACGTCGCTCTTCGAACCGAAGCGGAAAACGCTTTTGCACATTCTCGACCGCTTCGAAACCGTTTATGCGTCCCGCAAACGCGAGAGGATCGCGCTCGATTACTCCGATCTGGAAAGCTTCGCGATCCACTTGCTGGAAGAACACGAGGAGGTTCGCGCCCGCATGCGCCGCCAGTTCCAGCAAGTGATGATCGACGAGTTTCAGGACACCAATGGACAACAATCGCGGTTGCTCGATCTGCTGCGCGGTCCCGAAACGTTCTACGCCGTCGGCGATATCAATCAATCCATCTTTTCGTTCCGCCATTCGAGCCCGGAAATCTTTCGCGCGTACCGCGACCAGGTTCTTGGGAGCGCCAAACATCACGTTGAGCTAGTGGAAAACTGGCGCAGCAGGCCGGAGATTCTGCTCGCGGTGGAGACGATTTTGCATGGGGCCGCCGGAATCGAGCCGCGCCCGCTCGAAGCGGCGCGCGAGCTTCCGGAAAAGCGGCGGCCATCGGTCGAAGTGGCGATCGTAAAGGACACTGCCGAAGGGAGCAGCCTTGAAATTGAATCGAAGTGGGTGGCGCGCAAGATCCTCGAGCTTCGCGGTAATTTGAAAATCGGCGAGTCCGGAAAGCTTGCGGGCTACGGGGACATGGCTGTGCTGTTCCGCAGCTTTACCGACGTGAATGTGTTCGCCGATGTCTTCGACAGGCATGGGATCGAATACCTGCTCAACCGCAAAAAGGGTTTTTTCGACTTGCGGGAAGTGGCGGACCTCACGCATTTGCTTCGCGCGATCTCGAACCCGCGGGATGAAATCAGCACCGCCGCCGTGCTGCGCTCGCCGTTCGTGGCGGTTTCGGATGAAGCGCTGTTGCATCTCAAACAGATCGACAAGAACCTGGGAGGCGCGCTCTCGCGCCTTAAACATCAACCCGCGCCGGGGCTCGATCCACTGGACCTCGCGAAGCTGCGGCATTTCGAAGAACATCTGGGCAAATGGCGCGCCGCGCAGCCCTACGCCGCGCTCGACCGCACGCTACTGCGCGCGATGGACGATTGCGGATATGAATGGGAGCCAGGCACCCGCGCGGGGGCGAACATCGAAAAGTTTCTGGCCCTGGCTCGCGACTCCCGGGTTCCGCTGGCGCAATTCGTCGAAGATCTCGAACTGATGCGCGAATCGGACGCTCGCGAACTCGGCGCGCCGTTCGACGACAATGTCACCGCCGTCCGCATCATGACCGTTCACTCCGCGAAGGGTCTGGAGTTCCCCATAGTATTTCTGCCTGCCCTTCACAAGGGAGTCGACAGCCGCGCTCAGCCGCTTTCGTTCACTCAGGAACTGGGCCTCGGCGTTTGTTGGAAAGATCCGGTGAACGGCGAATCGCAAGGGGATTCGATCCATCTCGCGAACCTGGAAGCCATCAAGGCGAGAGAGCGCGAGGAGGCCGACCGGCTGCTTTACGTGGCGCTAACCCGCGCCGAGGAGCATTTGGTGCTGTCGTATGGCATTCCGGAAAGACGATCCAAGAATTGGGCCGAGGCGGTCGCGCGGGTTTTCGATCCAGGCGGCAGAAAGCCCGACGGCATCGAAGCGGCAGTTGAAATACGAGCGCCTCGCGGCCGGATATTTTCGGCCAATGTCGTTTGCGCGAATACCGCTCCGGACGGCATGGGCTTTGCTTTCGCGAACAACCAGCCCGCCGTTAGCGCGGTTGCTCCCCGCCCTGAACTCACGGAGGGGCACGATGGGAATATCAGCGTAACTTCTCTAGCGATTTATGCCGATTGCCCCCGGCGTTATTACTTGGCGCGCTATCTCGGGTGGGAGCCGCCCGACACCGCAGGCGCGAAGCACGTCGCCCGGGGCATCCCGGCGAGCGAGGTTGGATCGCAGGTTCACAACCTCCTTGCGGGCATACCCGTGAACAGTCCCGACCTGGAAGCGTGCCGCTTGGCCGATACGTTCGATCAAGGCAAACTTGGCCGCCAGGCGCGGCGCGCGACCCGCTGTGAGCGGGAGTTCGCTTTTCTTCTGGCGATTGACGACGTAGTTCTCAGCGGTAAAATCGACCTCTGGTTCGAAGAAAGCGGCGAACTGATTTTAGTGGATTATAAGACGGACGAAGTCGCGCCGAGCGAAGCGCCGGTTCGCGCTGAAACGTATGCGCTGCAGCTCCGCTACTACGCTTTGGCATTGGAACGGGTTACGGGCCGATTGCCGGATCGCGCGTACGTGCATTTGCTTCGCCCGGATGTGCTGCTGGAAATCGGCCTGGATGCAAGTTCGCTCGATGCGGCGA
Source organism: Bryobacteraceae bacterium (assembly GCA_051003795.1). GTDB lineage: Bacteria > Acidobacteriota > Terriglobia > Bryobacterales > Bryobacteraceae > JALYXS01. Next base: position 33,180 of record JBPCKZ010000070.1, read on the forward strand.
AGCGCCTGGTGCACGACGTGGCCGAAGCGCAATCGACGATGCGTTTTCCGCTGCACGAAGCGGAGCGTTGCCGGCAATGCCCCTTCCACCGGAATCTCTGCCCCGCAAAGTAGAAATGCCACGAGTGACATTGCGATCCGTTGCGAAGATAGACAGGCTTGTCCATTCAGTGCCAATCACCGGCGCTCCCGAGCGGTCAATCCGAGTTCCGCTTCCTCTGCACCGCCACGGCGAGTACGATGATCACGGCTTTGATCATCATCTCGACGTTGCTATCCACGTTGTTCAGCCGTAGCATGTTCGTCAGCACGCCCATGATGAGCGTCCCGACAATCGTTCCGCATATCGATCCTTTCCCGCCCGCAAGCCTGGTTCCGCCGATAACGACGGCCGCGATCGCATCCAATTCGTAAGCGACTCCCGCGTTGGGATTGCCCTGGTGATTCTCCGCCGCGTAGAGAACGCCCGCGAATCCAGACAGCAGTCCGCAAAGAGTATAGACCCAAATCTGCACGGTGCGGATGGGAAGCCCGGCGTACTTCGCGGCGGTTTCGTTATCGCCCACCGCGCGCACATATCGCCCGAAGACCGTTTTGGCGAGGACAATCCAGAAGACAGCCGCGAGAAACGCGTACGATCCGATCACCACGCCCTTTTGCCGGAAAATCGACGCGAAACCGGCAGCCACGTCTTGACCAAATCCGATGTCGATATTCGCATTGCCCGAGAGCCACTTCGCCAGGCCGCGAACGCCAATCATGGTGGCAAGCGTGACGATAAAAGGCTGGATGCGCATGGCGGCGATCACGCTGCCGTTGACGGCGCCGACTAGAGCGGAAGCAGCCAGCGCGACGAGCATCGCGAAGAAGACATGCGCGGAGAAGCCGAGGGCCGGCCAGGGCTTCGTCAAAAACATCGCCAGCAGAGAGGTCGAGAGCGCGAGCGTGCTGCCGACGCTCAAATCGATGCCGCCGGTCAGGATGACAAATGTCATGGCGAGCGAAATAATTCCGATCAGCGAGACTTGCCGGAGAATGTCGGTGAGATTTCCGCCTTGCAGAAAGATGCGCGAGCCATCGGATGCGACCGGACTCAGAACAATCGCGAGGAGGACGATTCCGGCCAATCCCGCGAGGCTCTGAAATCGCGCGATGCGGCGAATAACGGGCGTCATGTCGCGGTGGTCGCGGCAGTCATGATCGATTCCTGGGTAGCATCCGCTGCAGCGAATTCCGCAGTCAAGCGCCCTTCGTTAAGCACCAGAATGCGATCGCAGCAATGCAGCAGTTCCGGCAATTCCGAACTCACGAGAATGACGCCCTTTCCATCGGCCGCAAGCTCGTCGACAATGCGATAAATGTCTTGCTTCGCGCCCACGTCGATGCCGCGCGCGGGATCGTCCAGGAACAACACGTCGGGATTCACAAGGAGCCATCGGGCCAGCAATGCTTTCTGCTGATTTCCTCCGCTGAGGCTGCCGGCGTTCGCCGAAGCGGAAGAATAACGTAGCGATAACCTCCCGGCCACGGAAAGCAGGGCCGCGCGTTCTTGGGATTTTCGCACAAACCCCCATCGCGCAAACCGGCTAATCGTCGCCAGCGTGGCATTTTCGAGGACGCTCATCTGCATCATAAGACCTTGGAGTTTACGATCCTCGGGAACCAGGCCGATGCGTCCGCCTTTCAGCCGAATGTTTCCGCCGCGCACGGCGTCCAACCCGAACAACGCCGCGCCCAATTCGCTCCGGCCCGAGCCTACCAGCCCCGCGACGCCAAGCACTTCCCCACGCCGCAGCTCGAAGGAAATGCCGCGCAACTTTCGTGTCGTAAGGTTGGTCACGGAGAGCGCCACCTCTCCCGGACGCCGCCCTCCGCGCGCCGCGTTCATCAATTCGCGGCCCACCATCATGCGCACAATCTCTTCCATGCTCGTCGCGGATGTTTCGCGCGTTCCAACGGCCGTACCATCGCGCAGTACGGTGATGCGGTCGCAAATTCGAAAAATCTCATCCATCTTGTGCGACACGTAGACGATCGATACACCACTCGCTTTTAGTCCGGCGATCAAACGGAATAGCCGTTCGGCGGCATCGTCGAACAGCGAACTGGTCGGCTCGTCCATCAGAATCACGCGCGCGTTCATGCTCAACGCCCGCGCGATGGCGATCAGTTGCCTCTGCCCGATCGAGAGTGAATCGACCAGCGTTGTGGGCCGGCAAGCGAGACCCACTTGTTCGAGAAACGGGCGGCAGAACGCATTCATCGCTTTCGCGTCGACGAACGCGCGATCGCGATAATGCAAATTCCCGGTCACGATATTTTCGGCGGCGCTCAGGTTCGGAAACAGGTCGAGTTCCTGATGGATAATTCCAATCCCCAGCCGCTGGGCATCGAGCGGCGTCGCGATGCCGGCCGCGTGGCCGTCGATTTCAACGCTCCCGGCGTCGGGTTTTATGGCGCCCGCCAAAATCTTTGCGAGGGTGGTTTTTCCGGCGCCATTTTCGCCCATCAACGCGTGGACTTCGCCCGCGCGAAGCGCGAAATGAGCTTCCCTCAGCGCGTATACCCCGCCATAATGCTTGCTAATACCGTTCGCGCGAAGCAGGTCCGCCACTCATTTACGGTAAGCTATCTCTTGACTTTGTGAAAACAGGTCGCGCGGCAAGCCTCTTCATTTTCGGAATCCTGACCAGCTTCGCGGACGATCTTGCGGTGGTCGCGAACGTCGAGCGCCAGCCGCTCGCGGCGCAGGCTAAACGGGTTCTCGAAACGCTGGATTATTTAGGGGAGCCGCTGCCCGCGCAAGAGGCCGAACGGCTTCGCGCCGCTACTTCCGTCCAGCAGATCCAAGCCGTCTTCGACCGGCACTGCCTTATTCACGTCGAGATCAATCCCGAAGGCCGCGTCAAGGTACAAGAGGGCCCCGCCGCGCCCGAGCTGCTGCAAAACGGATGGCGGACGTTTCTGATCAAGGTCGAAAATCAGGCCGGCATTACTCCGGTTCTCGCCATCTCCAGTCCCAATGCGGGCAACTTGGCCGGTACGGATCAGCCCGCGGTCGCGCGGAAGTTTCTAGAACTGCAAATGTTCGACAAGCCACCCATGCGTCCGCGGCTCTCCGGGCTTCAGGTGGAATACCGGATTCTGCAGATCTACTCGCGCGACGCCGGCAAGCGCGAAGCCAAGCTGCGATTCGATATCGGCCAGGGATCGCAAGACCTGGGCTTCCGCAGCGACATTGATATTCTGTTCACGTCGCGCGCCGCCACCAAGGTGACCCTTCGGGTACGGGATTCGGATGGGGCGCCAACTACCGCCGCGTTTGAAGTGCGCGACG
>JBPCKZ010000071.1:0-7749 GCA_051003795.1 Bryobacteraceae bacterium
AGTGGCGCGGCGGCGATTTTGGGCACCGGCGCGGCGCTGGATGGGAGCGCGAACGCCTACATGGATATGGGCACGTCGTCAACGCTCGATCTATCCGGAGCATTCACGCTTTCAGCGTGGTTCAAAAAGACCGCATACACCGGCAACTACGAGGTTCTCATGTCCAAGTGCTCGGTGCCTGCCTGCAATTATGAGCTGGCGCTGGATGGGCCGAATCACGATCTGGAGGGAATACAGAACGGAACCGTAGTGGAGAGCGGCGTGGTACCTGCGTTAAACCAATGGCACCACGCGGTGGAGACGTCGGACGGCACGCATCTATACTTTTATCTGGACGGAGTTCTGGTCCACACTGCCGCAGCCGGAACCGGGAACACAATTCCGGGAACGCACTTCGACCTTGGGCGGGAGCAGCTTAGCGGCGAGAACCTCAGCGGGATCGTGAACGAGGCGCGTCTATCCAAAATCGCCCGTTCGGCGGGTTGGATCGCAACCGAATACAGCAACCAGAACAATCCTTCCGGATTCTATAACCTGAGCGCGGAACAATGAGTATCCTGAAACGCGGCAGAGCTGGCGGGCACGGTTGAGCGATTTGCTCGGCGTGCACGAGATCTCAAAGCCGGTCATCTAACCCTATTTCTTTCCCCGCGATTACGTCTCGACGTGCGGTTCGCAGCCGCCTCGAACCCATCATAGAAAAAGCCCGCACGAGCAAGCGCCGCTTCGACAATATCATCGCCTATCTACGGCTCCGAATTGCCACTGCCGCCAGCGAGTCGCTTCGATGGAGCGGAATCGCTACTTGTTTAAAACCTCAATCGCTTTCTTGAGCAACACATCCTCGCCGGGCTTTTTTCCCGTTTCATCGTTGCCAACGGGATTTCCCTCGTCATCCAGTTCCACCTGAGAGTCCGGTTCCATAATGAGCGTCCCCGGCGTGACGCCGCTATCCTGAATCGCCTTCCCATCCGGCGAGTAATATTTCGCCACCGATAAGATGACCGCCGCGCCATCGTCCATCGTAATCGGCCGCCGGATGGAGGCATCGCCGTAAGTCCGCTCGCCAATCACTTCAGAACGCTTGTCCGATTGCAGAGCCGCCGCCGCGATTTCGGCCGCCGAAGCGGTACCCCGATTGGTGATCACCACCAGGGGAAGATTCGTGACCTCTTTTTGGGGGTCCGCCTTAAAATCCTGGCGAGTGTACCTCTGCCCCTGAACATACGCAATCAGCCCTTTGTCGAGAAACAAATTGGCAAGCTCGATTCCGTCTTCGGGCGCGCCCACGGCGCAGTTGCGCAAATCGAGGACGAATTTCTTCGCGCCTTTCTTCTGAAGATCGGCGAGATCCGCGGCGATCTCCTGAACCTTGCCATTCGCCAATGTCTCCGGCTCCACGTAGCCGATATTGTTCTCGAGCATCTTACTGACAACGGGCGGGTACGCGATCACCGCTCGCGTAAGCGTCATCTTCTGCGGTTCGGGCTTACGCCGCAGCACCGACATTTCAATCGACGATCCCGGCTGGCCTTTCAAGAGAAGATTGGCGTATGCAAGCGGCATGTCGCGGGTCGCAACGCCTTTAATGGTCTCGATCATATCGCCGGTGGTCAATCCGGCCTTTGCGGCGGGTGAGTTCGGAACGGCGCCCACCACGGTGATGTACCCGAACTTCTTCGCGAGCACCAGCCCGAGATCGCCTCGATAGGCGTCGAAATTCTTGAGGTAGTCTTTGTACTGCTCCGCGTTAAGGTAACTCGCGAATGGATCGATCGCTTCCAGCATTCCGTTGAGCGCGCCGAGCGTCACGTTCTTCATGTCCGGTTCTTCGACATACTCGCCTTTGATGCGCGAAAGAACTTCCGTGTAAACGGCAATGTGCTTGTATACGCCGGCCCCGCCGCTCTCGGCGGAGGCGCCTTTGCTCATCACGCTTCCGAGCAGAAGCAGAATAACCAGAAATGTAGAGGACATGACGACAACGAACTTCGAACGGCTGTTCATATATTGTAAGGACGCAACTGAGCCGGGATTTGGTGCGGCTTGATTAGATTGTAGCGCAGGGGCCTCTTTCCAAGGGAAGCTCAATTGCGCCGCCAGGGAACACCTTGTCAAGCTTTCTCGAAGAAAAGCCGGCTCATCGAGCCGGATCGGTCCGGGGATCATCACGGGGCGCGAACGACGATCCGTCCTGCATCGTGACCTACTCGATGGCAGGCGCGGCCCTGGGTTACGCGAAGCTATGGACCTCGCTCTTTGGGTTCCCGCTACTCTAGCCGCCGTGCAATCCATGTGCGCTCGATTGGGGATGGTGAGCGGACGCGGCTAGCTGGCTTGCTGCGACTCCACTCGCCCAAGGGGGTGCTGTTCACCATCTGCGTATTGCTGGCGATAGCCAATATCGTCACCCTCGGGGCGGATCTGGGCTTTCTGGCGCGCGCGGATTGGCGGGCGGCAGCCTTCGATACCGTTCTACCGGGGATTCAATGGTCGCAGGAGTACCTGTCGGTGATCGGCCCCATTATCGGGGCCACCCTGACGACCGCCGCCGCCCTCTTTGCCCACGGCCATCGCCAGATCGAAACGGCGAAGGATGCGGCGGCCGCGCTTGCGCCAGCGGCTGGGCACGCTGCGTCATGGCTCTTCGCGTTAGGCGTGATTGGCACTGGGGTATTAGCCGTCCCACTGCTTGCCAGTTCGAGCGCTTATGCCATTTCGGAAGCCATGCGATGGCGCGCGTCGCTTGAAGATCAGCCCGCGTCCGCGCCGAAATTTTACGGCGTGTCGGCTGCTATTGACGCGAAATCCCGCCGTGATGGGGAGCCGCGCCAACCGCGATTGGAATGATAACAATGCTGATAGCGTCGGCGGTCTGATAAAATTCCCTAGCAGTGAAAAATCTATTTTTCTTGGCGTCTCTCACGCTGATCCCGCTCGCTTACGCCCAAACTGCCGCCAAACCGATCGAAGCATGGGCGCCCAAGCCGCTGGATGCAGTCAAATACGTTCCGCCGAACAAGCCCATTACTCGCCTGCCCGATCTGCTCGCCAGGCACAAGGGCGAATCGTCCTGGAAGGAGCCAATCGTGCGCGACGACCACATCTGGGCCGACTATATTCAATCCGCGCCGGGCGAGAAGGTGTCCAGGCGATTTCATCCCGATACGCGCGAGTGGTGGGTCGTCATGGACGGGCAGATCCGGTTTGAGATCGAAGGCCAGGAGCCGTTCGTAGCTTCGAAAGGCGCGATGGTACAAGTGCCCATGCAGACGATTTACTCGATGGAGACTTTGGGCGATAAGCCCGCGCTCCGGTTTCAGGGGAACATCGCGAAGGCTAAGACGCTTTACCCGAAAGACGTCGAGCCGCCGAAAATGCCGGGATGGGAATGGCTACCGGTGCAGATGGCTCGCACGCCCGGCATCTACGACAAAGGCAATAAGCCGGTTGTGACCTTTGACGAACTGGCCAAGGGCTTCGAAGGGCGGGGGCAATCTCCGTTCTACCGGGTCGTGATGGACGATCGGGCGGTGGCGAATTTCATCTATGGGCATGCCAGCGATCTGCCGCCGCTGAACCCGAAGGACCGGGGCCATTATCACCCGGAGTGCGCCGAGTTCTGGCTGATCATGGCGGGTCAGATCCGTTATCCGATCGAAAACCAGGGAGTGATTATCGCGAATGTCGGCGATGTGGTGTACGTACCGCCGTTTACGTTCCACGCGCCGCGGTTCTGGGGGGAAGGCGCATCGTGCCGCCTGGCGATGAACGGTTATGCCAACATCGCGCACCTTTTCGAATCGTCGAAGCCGCATTAATCGCCGTCGCATTTGCCGCAAACACAGTGCTCTACAATGTTTTAGTGGGATCTGAAGCAACACTGCAGTTAGCTGTTTCCAGACTCAACCAAGTCCGCGCGGAGATCGGCAAAGTCATCGTCGGCCAGCACGACGTCGTCGATGGTGTGCTAATTTGCCTGCTCGCTTCGGGCCACGTGCTGCTCGAAGGCGTTCCCGGCCTGGGCAAGACGACTCTCCTCCGGACCCTCGCGCGCGCGCTCCAACTCCACTACTCGCGCATCCAATTCACGCCCGACCTGATGCCCGCCGATATCGTCGGCAGCATGGTCATTGAGACCGACGATCGGGGCTCGAAATCTTTGCGCTTCCAGCCCGGCCCGATCTTCGCGAACCTCGTTCTGGCCGATGAGATCAACCGCGCCACTCCCAAGACCCAATCGGCGCTGCTCGAAGCCATGCAGGAGCAGACCGTTACCAGCGGCAATACCACGCATGAGCTCGATTCCCCGTTTCTGGTGATGGCCACGCAGAATCCGATCGAAATGGAAGGCACCTATCCGCTGCCCGAAGCGCAGCTCGACCGCTTCCTGATGAAAATTCTGGTCACGTATCCATCGCGCGAGGAACTGGGGCGCATCGTCGAGCGCACCATCAAGCACGTGGATGCCAACGTCGCGCCCGTGCTGGACGCCGAGGCCATTCTAGAGGTCCGCTCGGTCTGCCGCGAAGTTTTGGTTGCGCCGCACGTCCAGGATTTTGCGATCTCGCTGGTCATGGCCACTCAGCCCGAACAGAAGGAAGCCCACGAGCTTGCGCGCAAGTATGTGCGCTACGGCAGTTCGCCTCGCGGCGCCCAAGCGTTGGTCGAATGCGGCCGCGTGCTGGCTTTGATGCGGGGACGTTTTCACCTGAGCATCGACGATATTCAAACCGTCGCCGCCGCCGTTTTGCGCCATCGCATCATCCTGAATTTCGACGCCCATGCGGACGGCCAGACACCCGAAACCATCCTGAACGCCGTGATTCGCGGAGTGGTCGCCCACGCCTCCGCCGCGTAGCTTCCCACCGGCCTCATGCCCGCCGCCGTTCCACTTCTCGATCGCCAATTCCTGGAGAAGCTCGAACGATTGACGATTCACTGGCAAAAGTCTTTCCCCGGCCTGGTCGGTGGACACAATTCATCTCGTTTCTCCGGGGGCGGACAGGAGTTCCTCGACCACCGGCACTTCCACCACGGCGACGACCTGCGCGCGGTGAATTGGCGCGCTTACCTGCGTCTCGACAAGCTGTTTTTGAAAATGTTTCAGATCGAGCCGCGCGTGCCGGTCCGATTACTCATCGATACCAGCAGCTCGATGGATGCGGGAAACGGCTTGAAGTTCGACTACGCCCGCAAGCTCGCGGCGGCGCTCTGCTACGTGGGTCTCGTGCGGCTCGATACGATCACGCTTCAGCCGTTTGGACCGCGGCTCGGGGAAGGCAAGCGATGCGGCGGCGGCCGGCACCAATTCAGTCCGGTGATGGATTATCTTGGGGGCCTCAAGGCTACCGGCAAGACGGATTTCATCGGCGTTGTGCGCGAGTTCGTGTCCGAGTTCTCGCAGCGCGGACTGCTGATCCTGATCTCGGATTTCCTCGACGATACCGGAAGCGAGAAGCCGCTTCAGTACCTTTCCGATTTCGGCCATGAACTTCTGCTGGTCCAAATTTGGGCCGAAGAAGATCGCGTGCCCCCGTGGACCGGCGAGCTTGAGTTAGTGGACGCGGAAACCAATGAAAATTTGAAGCTGCAGTTCGACGAGGAGGCGCGCGAACGATACACTCGCGCGTTCGACGAGTTTGCCGCGTCCCTTCAACAATTGGCTCTGCGAAACGGCGGACGATACGTGGGCGTCTCAACCAGCATGCCTTTGGAAGAGATCGTGTTCGGATCTCTGGTGCGGGCGCGAGGCATCGCGTAGTGTTTTTCCTCAACCTCACGCTCGGACAATTCCTGGTATTATTCGGCTCGATCTCGGCCATCGCGCTTGCCCTCTATTTGCTTGATCGCTCCCGCCGCCGACAGGTTGTCTCCACGCTCCGCTTTTGGGCGGCAGCCGAGAAACCCACCGCCGTCGTCCGCCGCAAACGGGTCCAGCAGCCCCTCTCGCTGTTGCTACAACTCTTGAGCATGCTCCTTTTATTGCTTGCGATCGCCCAGTTGCGTGTCGGCGCGCAAGGCGGCAAACGGCGCGATCACGTCCTGATCCTCGATACTTCCGCGTGGATGGACGCCCGCACGCGCAAGACGACTCTGATGGATACCGCACGGTCGCGCGCTCTGGCGTATGTTAAGGCACTTCCCGCCGGGGATCGCGTGATGCTGGTGCGGGCCGATGCGCTCGCCACGCCGGCAACGGCCTTTGAATCGAATCGCAAGGTGGTGGAGAATGCAATCGCGCGTTCGCAGCCGGGATCGACCGCGCTCAATCTGGATCAGGCGCTGGAGTTTGCGCGAACCGCGCAGAACATGGGCGGACGGCGCGCGGGCGAGATCGCGTATGTGGGCAGCGGACACGTTTCCGAGCATGGAGGGGCAAGTATCTCGCCGCCCAACCTTCGCGTACTGCAGATCGACGACAGCGTGCAAGACTGCGGTATCCGCAAAATGGGCCTGCGCCGTTCGAATGCCGACCCGGGCGTTTGGGACATCTACGTATCGGCTCGAAACTATGCTCTCAACTCCGGCTCCGCTCCGCGCCAGGTCACGCTCGCGCTCGCGTTCGGCGGCGCGCCCGTTGGCGTGCGGCGGCTGACCCTGCCTCCGGGGGCCGAGCGCGAAGCTGTCTTCACGCATAGGACGCATGCGGCGGGGCTGCTCGAGGCGCGCCTCATTCCGGGAGACGCGTTTCCCAGCGACGATCGCGCGGTGCTTGAAATTCCAGCCCTCGCGACGCTGAAGGTCACCGTCTATTCGAATACGCCCGATTTGCTGCGTCCCTTTCTTGAAGCGAATCCACGGGTAACCGCGGTGTTCCGGAGCGTCGGGCAATATAAGCCCGACGACAGCGGCCTGGTGATCCTCGACCGGTTCCGCCCCGCTACGCGGCCCAAGGCCGATACGATTTGGATCGACCCGCCCGCGAGCGATTCCCCGGTCCCGGTGAAGATGCGGGTGAAGAATCCGGAATCGATCCGCTGGGCGTCCGACGATCCGCTGGGGGCCGGATTGCGGACGCGCGACGTCCGCCTCGATGCGGCGTCGGTCTTCGCGGCGCTGCCAGGAGATATTCATGTGGCGGAAACCGGGAGCGGGCCTATCATTCTGGCGCGGCCGGGAAATCCGAAGATGGTGCTGTTCGGCTTTCATCCGGCGCTCACGGCGATGCGGTACGAATTGGCGACCCCGCTGCTGTTCGCGAATATTCTGAGATGGATTGCGCCCGATACCTACCGCACGCTCGATCTTGCCGTGCGGAGCGTCGGGACGGTCAGCGTGCCATTGGACGCGATCGTCCCGCCGGGCGATGTGAAAGTTCTGCAGGCGGATGGAACGCCGATTCCGTTTACGCTGCGGGACCGATCGCTGCATTTCTTTTCGGGAACGCGCGGCACGGCGCGGGTGATTGTGGGCGACCGAGAATCGGTGTATTCGTTGACGCTGCCGGAGATGTGGGAGACGAAATGGACGCCGCCCGCAACCGCGCGGCGCGGAATTCCGAGCTTCCGGGACCGCATGGGGGGATCGCGCGATGTTTGGGAGTTGCTGGCGATTCTCGGCGCGGTGGGACTGTTGGTCGAGTGGACCTTGTTCGGCCGCTTGCGGCGCGGGCGATTGTTCACCTTGAAACCCAAACAGCGAGCCGCCGCATGACCCGGTTTTGTGGCGCGGGCACTCGTGCCTGCCGTGTCCACACTCGTGTGGACACAGCTTTTCCGCCGCTTCGGGAACAAGTGTCCACACGAG
>JBPCKZ010000072.1:0-11357 GCA_051003795.1 Bryobacteraceae bacterium
CGGCTCACGCCTTTTTTCATCCTCGTGGCGTGATACACTAGCCGCCAATATGCGTGGTCGAATAGCCGTGTTCGCATGCTCGTACGCCTTATTCGTCGGAACCGCGTTTGCAAGTGCCATCAGCGTCAACGGCACCTGCGAGTTTGGTACCTGCGCTCCTGTCGGCACGCTTTCCGAAGGCAGCTCCCTAAGCAGCCCCTTCAGCTTTCTTTACACTTCTGCTGATTCTGACGAATACCGACTGACCGGCACTGTAGGCGCCACAAATTCATCGAATACAGACGGCGTCAACACATCTTTTTCACTGGCCGTGACCTACCTTGGTAACAACTCGGGAACAGTCTCGGGCGCAGACACATTGGTCGTTGATTTCCTGCAGAATTTTCAGACTCCTTACAGCACCGGAACCAACAACACTGGCCATGAATCTTTCCAGGGAACTTTTGCAGGACCTGTTTCGATTAGCAGCAGTGCTGAACTTCAGATCTTTTCGAACGGCGGAACGGCTATGGCCCTCCTAGGTCCGTTTTTTCCGCCAAATTCGTTCTCGGCTTCCAGTATGAACCAGCCGTTCGCAGAGGGGCCTCTGACGTCGAATGATGTCAGAAACACACTGTTGTTCGGTGCCGGATCTGGCGTTGGTGCGTCGATAAGCCTCAACCCCACGACACCAGAACCCTCGACTGGATTCCTTATGTTCGGTGGTGTCTTCCTGCTACTGTGTTGCGGTGCGCGATTTGTGAAGGCTTCAGCCAGCAGATGAAACGGCTTCCTCAGGAACGTTTCAAAACTCGCCGATACTGTTGAGAAAGTCCCGCCTCAGCGCGTTGCGTAAAGGACCCCTTTTGAAACACGCGGGGGGCCTTGGGACATAACGCAGGATTATCGGAATCGGGCCGATCGTTCCAGGCGGCACTCTTTAAAGAGAGGCAAAAGAGGTCGGCTCCGGCGCGGCGCAACGGGAACTTCGGGAGAAACTGCTCGACGTGGCGCGACGGCGCGAAATCGACGTCGTGCTGGTATGGCGGCTGGACCGATGGGGCCGCTCGTTGGCCGATCTGGTCGTGACCTTGAAAGAACTCGCCGAACTGGGCGTGGCCTTCGCTCTCTCACCGAGGCTCTCGACCTGACTACTCCAACTGGCCGGGCCATGGTTGGTCTGCTTTCCGGATTCGCTGAATTCGAACATTCCATCCTCTGCGAACGTGTGCGCGCCGGACTTGCCGAGGCGCGACGAAATGGAAAACAATTGGGCCGTCCACTGACAGCATCCAAGAAATCGAGCCAAATCCGCGAACTCTATCGCGCGGGCGTCAGCAAGGCCGAGATCGCCCGTAAGCTGAACATCGGCCGCACCTCGGTCCGCCGCATTCTGGCGGTCAGAACGAAATAACCACCCTTTCAAGCTCCTAACCCGCTCGTACGCAGCCTTGCCGAAAGGACACTGGGCACCTGGAAAACTACCTCGACGAATTCACGTTTCGGTTCAACCGGCGTCGGTCCAGCAATCGAGGGAAGCTCTTCTACCGCCTGGCGCAGCAAGCAGTCGCAATCGATCCCGTCCCGTACAAGTCCATGGTCAAATGTGCCGAGGGAGCAGCGGGTCAGACCACAACCGGTAGGGGCTAAAACTGGCAACCTGAGTGAAATAAAGAACCACCAACGTCAATAGAAATATTAACAGAAGTTCTCCGGCGATCTGCCTTGACATCACCGATCTACACGGAAGAATTACAAGAATTACTTATTGATCAAGAGCTAGCTTTGTGCTGAGCAGTTCCGCGGCGAAGGGCGTAAGAACAAAGCCCAACCCACTGGCAACCAGCTGATCTGTTCATAGAAATACCGGCGCGTAAATTGCGGCTACCAGCGGGCAGGGCGATAGTAGAGGCATCACAATCGAAGCTCTCCCGCCAGATTCGAAAGCCGCGCGTCAGGGCACCGAACCCGTTCGGCTCTCCGCTGCGGATTCTGGGCATGTGAATATTCGTTCCGGAGTGATGTGAAAATGGATTCCGGGCTGGAATGGATAGAAAAACGGGGACGTAACGACAAAGCGCATGACGAACGCTCAAGGTGTACTTCGTCTTCCTATCTGCAACGCAACCCCGCCGAACGTAATGGTGCGCGGCTTACCGTGGTACTTCGTGGCTTTACGGAACACCGAGAGCGGCCCTACCTACTGGCAGAGTGCGGAATGTGAATACCGCGCATAGCTCCGCAAGGCCAAGTGTCGCGACCATGCGCCCGTAGCCGGTCGGCCCGCGTTCAGCACGGGTGCAATGCGATGATGACGCTGCCTTCCAAGAAAGGGGTTGCCACAAATCAGGAGCTGCGTAGGATATGATTCAGCAGGCCGCTACTTTCAGCGGAAATCCCGACATCTCTCCGGGGCCGGGTACCCTAACATAACAACACACCCCGGAAGCAAAGCTTGTGAACATAGAGAGAAAGACGAGGTCGATTGATCATGACAAATACATCGTTCGGGCAGAAATTCGTTCGACTGTTCCTCTCTGCAATCGCTATGTGTGTCCTGCTCACCTGGGTTGGAGGACGGGCATTCGCCCAGCGAGCTACGGCGTCAATCGCTGGGTCCATTGTCGACGCATCAGAAGCCGCGGTGCCTGGGGCTCATTTAGCCATTCGGAACCTCTCCACCGGCGTGGAACGTACGGTGGAATCGAATAGCCTCGGTTATTATGTGCTCCCCGCGTTGCCGGCAGGGCCGTATTCACTGTCCGTCGGCAAAGCGGGTTTCCAGAGCCAGACAGTCCCAGAACTGGTTCTCGAAGTGGACCAGAACGCTACGCTTAACATTTCGCTCAAGGTGGGTGCCGTCTCGGATACCGTGAACGTGACTGCGGAGGCAGCCGACATCGACACCCGCACCGCCACCCTCAACACTGTTATCAACCAGAAGCAGATCACGGATCTGCCGCTGAATGGACGGAACGTACTTCAGTTGATGCAACTGACGCCGGGTACATTGCAAGGAACCGGCACTTTCAACCAGAGCGCCACGCGGCCGGAATCGGGATCGCAAATGATTTCCGCCAGCGGGGGCCGAGGCAATTCCACGACGTTTGTGCTCGACGGGGGCCTGCACGAAGATCCCTATACGGAAGTGGCCAACGTAGTTCCCAACCCGGATGCGATTCAGGAATTCAGCTTTCAGACCAATAACTATTCGGCCAAGTTTGGCGGTCGGGGCGGCGGCGTTGTCAACATGGTGACCAAATCCGGCACGAACGATTTCCACGGCTCGCTTTTCGAATACGTCCGCAACTCCAAACTAAATGCTCGCAACTTTTTTGCCGCTACGGATGATGGCTTGAAGCGCAACCAGTTCGGAGTATCCGTCGGCGGCCCTATCATCAAGAACCGCACGTTCTTTTTCTTCTCCTGGCAGGGGACCGAGCTCCGGCAACGTCCGCCGCTTTCGACCACTATCGTGCCCACCGCGGCGCAGCGCCAAGGCGACTTATCGAGTTTGCTTCCCGGTACCCAATTGATCGACCCCGGCACCCGTCTGCCGGTCACGGGCAACATTATCCCGGTATCGCGGTTGGATCCGGTATCGCAAAATGTCCTGCAAACCATCCCACTACCGAACCAGCCGGGAGGATTGCTCTATTATGTCCAGGCATCTTCCCAGAGCGATAGCCAATATATTGGGCGCATCGATCACCAGTTTAGCGAGAATCACCGCCTATCCGGCCGTTACTTCTTCGACGGGTTGGATAATCCGGGTATTATCGACCCAAAGAACCGTTTGACGAACATTCCAAACAAGCGCTGGGGCAGTCAAAGCTTCAACTTGGCCGACACCTTGATGCTTACTCCGACGCTGGTAACCAATACCACTCTGAGTTTGAGCCGAACGTTAAATGTACAGACCGGCCAGAATTTCCCGGGGAATAGAGCGCTGGGTATCAATGTGCCGATCCTGTCGAAGGGCGACACGTTTCGTTTTTCCGTAAGCAATTACTTCGGCAACGCCGTAAACGCGGTGTACCGCGTGGCACGCACTGAGTACAGCTTGCAGCACTCCTGGACCTGGGTTCACGGGCGGCATCAGGTGGATTTCGGCCTGGATGTCACGCGCGAGCTAAGCCTTCTCGACCAGGACTTCAATTCCGACGGGACCTGGAGCTTCGGGGCGCTCTTTTCGGGCAACAACCTGGCCGACTTCCTATATGGAAAGGCCAGTACGTTTACGCAGATATCGCCTTTGTACGACAACCTTGTGCGTAATCTGTACGGCGCGTTCATTCAGGATAATTTCAAAGTAAGCCGGCGTGTAACCCTCAACCTGGGTTTACGCTGGAATCCGTTCCTGGAATTTACGGATGTCCCCGCGCACCAAGTCTCCGAATTCGACCTGTCCGCGTATCGGGCGGGACAGCATTCCAAACGCTTCCCAAATCTGCCGCCGGGCGTATTCGCCGGTGGCGATCCTGGAGTACCCGATACAGTTGTGCCTTCCCGATACGGCATCTTCGATCCGCGCGTCGGGATCGCCTGGGATGTGTTCGGAAATGGCAAGACGAGCCTGCGCGCCGGTTATGGACGCTTCCACGATCAGCCGGTCGGGCTGAGCTACAACCGCCAACTTACCTCGCCGCCCAATTCGGTTCGTGTGGATATTACGGCCCCGCCGAGTTTTGCCAGTCCATATGTTGGCGTGTACAATCCTTTCCCGGTGGCGCGCCCCATCGCGGCCACGCAGATTTTTCCTACACCTTTCCTCCTCGTGGCGTTTGACCCGAAGTTCACCTACCCGACCATTCACCAGTGGAACGTTACGATCGAGCAAAGCCTGCCCAGGAGCCTCATCGCACGCCTGACCTATCAGGGATCGGCTGGCCGCCATCTGTTCCACGCCGCGGATCGCAACGCGGCAATTTACGGACCGGGCGCCACTATCGCGAACACCAACTCGCGGCGTCCCTTTCCGCAATTTACCCAACTCACTTTCGCCGGCACCTACGGCTATTCCAATTACGATGCACTGGTGGCGAGCCTGGAGAAGCGGTTTTCCGGAGGCTTGACATTCCTGGCAGGCTTTAGCTGGCAGAAGTCTCTGGACCTGGCATCCAGCAGCGCTTTCGAAGGGGACCTCGGCGCTTATCCGTACGGGAGCATCAACAAAGATTACGGCATTTCCGATTTCAGCCGGAAAGCCAGGTTCACCGGGTCATCCAACTACCAGCTTCCCGGGCCGAAATCGGGCGCGATGCATTATGTCGCGGCGGGGTGGCAGCTCAACGGGATTGTGACTCTCCAAACTGGCGCCCCGTTGACGATCAACACCGGTTTCGACAACTCGTTCAGCGGGATCGGCAATGACCGGGTGGATGTCATCGGTGATCCTAATCTCCCCGGCGGACGCCTGCGGGGAGCCAGGATTTCGCAATGGTTCAACAGGGCCGCGTTCACGCCCAATGCACCGGGCACGTTCGGCACTTTGGGTCGCAACACCCAGGTAGGGCCCGGTTATGCGGACCTGGATCTTTCTCTGTTTAAAGGCTTTCCGATGCCTTATTCGGACCGCCATAAAGTCGAGTTTCGGGCGGAGTTTTTCAACTCTCTGAACCGCGTCAACCTTGGCAATCCGAACACCTCTTACAATTCGACTATCTTCGGCCGGATCACCGGCGCGGCCGATCCGCGGATTCTGCAGCTCGGATTGCGCTACTCATTCTGAACGAATGAAACGATTATTCCCGCTATTCACCTTATGCGCGACGCTGTCCGCGCAGACGACGGTGCTTCAAGTGGAGCGGCTGCTGGAACCCGCACTGCAGACTCCGGAGGTGGTTGCGTATCAATTGCGTGAATACCTGGACCGTAAGGCTCCCCCGTTAGCGGCCCCGTCATCGGCTGCCCAATGGAGTGCAGATGGCAAACGCATCCGCCGCCACGTTCTGGACGACGTGGTTTTCCACGGCTGGCCGCGGGAATGGATCGATGCACCGTTGAAGGCGGAGGACCTCGGGACCATTCCATCCGGCTCCGGGTATCGCATTCATAAGATACGTTACGAGATCGTCCCAGGGTTCGAGGCAGTTGCTATCTTGTATGAGCCGGAAAGGATCGAAGGGACAATGCCCGCCATCCTGAACGTGAACGGGCATGTGGGCGCCCCGGGCAAGTCGGTGGAATACAAGCAGAAGCGGTGCATCAATTTTGCGCGCAATGGGATCATCGCTTTGAATTTGGAGTGGTTCAGCTATGGCGAACTCGGGAACGCGGAAAACAGCCATTCGTTCGGGGCGCATCTCGACCTGGTGGGCGCGAACGGCGTGGGCCTGTTCTATCTCGCTATGCGGAAGGGGCTCGATTATCTCGACCAGCACCCGAACGTGGACCGTTCGCGGCTTGGCGTAACCGGTCTTTCGGGCGGTGGATGGCAGACCATCATCCTGAGCGCACTGGATGAGCGCGTTGCAGTGTCCGTACCCGTTGCGAGTTATTCTTCGCTGAGATCGCGACTCGAACGTTCCGGCGATACGGGTGATATCGAGCAGAACGCCACCGATCTGCTGGTGGGTCAGGATTATTCGCACTTAACCGCAATGCGCGCCCCACGGCCCACGCTGCTGATCTACAACACGGAAGACGACTGCTGCTTTCGAGCGCCACTTGTCAAACCATATGTATTCGATGCCATAAGGCCCTTCTTCAATCTCTATGGAAAGACAGAAAACCTGGCCTGGCATGAGAACCTGGACCCGGCAACGCATAATTATCAGCTCGATAATCGGTTGCAGGCTTATCGATTTTTCTCGCACCACTTTCGCCTGCCGGAGATTACCAACGAGGCCGGCGTGGATTCCGAGGTTAAGTCTTACGACGAACTCATTGTTGGGCTGCCCACGGCCAATCTCACGATTCTCGGTTTGGCTCGGAAACTTGCCGCTGAAAACCGGCGGGGATCGGGCAATCGCGAGCGCCTGCGCGAAATTGTCCGGTACAAGGATGTGCGGACACGTCCGTGGGCGCTCACGAACACCAAGAATAAAGGTCTGGAAACCTATTCGGGTCGTTTCGACTTCAGCAACGGCCTGAGTGCGACGGCTGTCTGGCTCAAAGTTACAAATACGGCGCCAGTGAAGGAGGTCACTATCATCCTCGACGATAAGGGCAAGAAAGCGTCCGCCGCATTGGCATCGGAACGAATCAATCGCGGTGAGAGCATACTTGTGGCCGACTTGCTTTTTACTGGCGATTCGGTTCCGCAACACGGATCCTCAGCTTTCACACAGCTTCTCGCCACAACTGGTGACCGGCCGCTGGGACTAGAGGCGGCGCAACTGATCGCATTAGTGGCACAAGCCCGCGTCATGACCGGGGCTCAATCGTTCCGGCTGGAGACCAATGGCTTCCGGAGCAAGGTAATTGCGCTTGTTGCCACCGCGCTGAAACCGGGACTGTTCCGGGAGGTCGTCCTCCACGAGGGTCACGCCTCACTGCGGTATCTCCTCGACGAGCCCATCGAATATCAAAACGCACCTGATCTGTTCTGCCTGGATCTTTATAAAGAATTCGATTTGGACCGGCTGGCCGAACTTTCCGCGCCGACCTCCATCCGGCAACAGACGAGCCGGCGTAATGGGCGCGGTCTGGAGTGAAGAATCAAGCATGCCAATCAATATCTCGGAGGATTACCTGGTGTGGTGGGAGCGGGAGATGAGAATAGAGCGGCCAGCGCCCGGCAACTCCCCGATTAATAGCAAGGGGACCTTCCGCTTCCTGCACAAACACCTGAACTGGCCGGAGCGGGGCTGAGGTTTCCGACGCGTCCTCCGACCTTGCGATTCATCTTCTCCAGGCTACCTTGAGTCACCCCTCCGTCGCGACTACCCGCCCGAACCTGCTGCGCCAAGACGGCTGGAAGCTGCTGATCAGCTCACCTGGATTGTTGAGCGCAGCTTCGCTTGGCTCGGCCGCAATCGTCGCCTCAGTAAGGATTACGAATACCGGGTGCAGATATCAGAAACGATGCTCGATATTGCAGCCACCCGGCTCATGCTCGATCCCTCGCCTAAAGGCTTTTCAAACACCCTCTAAATGCCTTATTTCGCATTAGCCCCGAGTTTTTAATGGCCTCCGGCGCACCCCGACTTGAGGTGCGCATGGTTCGCCACTTCATAATCGCTCGAAGTACATTTGATAAACACTGCCGAACCCCAGTTTGTACAAAGGAACAAATCGGTTTGCGCTCGTAGCTTCCATGCGGAAATCGAGCGCTTCGGAATCACGATGCACCGAGCCAACGAGGCCGTTCTTGCCCATAGCCAATGCCGGGCTGACCTCGCGCACCAGCACCACCGGCCCGTACGTAAGGGCGATGCGGTTCGGGTGCTGTTTGTCAATGGGAGCGTAGGAAAGCTGCATCGGAATGCGGATTCGCACGCGATCTCCCGACATCCATTTACGGTGTATCGTCCCCCAAGAGCCTGGCTGCGCATCGATCTCCGCGGCACGACCATTGACCTCGACGCTGACACTAGCGGACCACCTGGGCACGCGGAATTTAAGGTCAAACTCTTGGGACGCACCCGGATAGATGGTCAACAGCGTGGTATCGCTCTCCGGATAAGTGGTTTGCTGTTCAACTCTAACTTCATTCCGCCCGCGTGTCCAGATCACTTCGGACGGGACATAGAGATTCACGTATAGGCTGTCGGCATCTTTGAAATAAATAACGTTGTGGTAGTCGGCAACCACCTGCGGGAGAGTCCCGGAGCAACAGGTCCACTTCACCGAATGATAGCCTTTGCGGCAGCCATTCAGATTGTATTCGGAATAGTAGAAGTTGGAGCCATCCGGCTTCAGCGGGAGAGCGGCGCCGATGCCGTTGTAGAGCAGCTTCTCAATCCAATCTCCGTATTTCGCCTGACCGGTAAACCGCAGAAGATACCGGCCCAGCTTGAAGCCCGCCCACGATCCGCAAATAGTTTCGAAGTTATTGTAGGTCGATTCGAGCGATCTTCCGAGCGATCCATCCGGGCGGACGAGTTTCTCGTCGGGGCCGAATCCGCCGGTGGAGTACATCTGCGTTCGCTCCAGCCAATCGAACGCGTTCGTGATGACGTCTCGATAATGCGCGTCGCCCGAAACGGCGTAGGCCATTGCCGCACTGCTCAATGTATTCACGTGACTGTAAGCATGAAATCCGAACGGGTTGGGATCTTCCGCCCGGGTGAACATGTCCCAATAGGCGTTGTGATGCCAGACTTCAGCAAAGCTCTTGAACTTGGGGTTGCCGGTGAGTGCGTAAGCCCGGTACAGGTTTTCCGGTAGCGTATACCATTCGCCGTTGCCATCGTAGGTGGCACCGTTTTCGAGCGGGCACCGCCGGGCGCGGTCGAGGTTTGCCGACGCCCAATCCGTGATCTTTTCCGCTAGCGGAATGGCTTCCTGATAGCCGCCGTACTCGCAAATATCGATGAGGCCGCACATCATCTTGTCGTAGATGTAGTGTGGCGTAATGGGTCTCCGGGAGTAATAGAAATATCCGTCCGGATCGATGGTCTTCGACCATTCATCCACCAGGGCTCGCGCCTTAATGCCGATGGCGGGATCTCCGAGGCTCTTGGAAAGCCTCGCCATTCCGCTGACGTATTGTCCGAACGCATTGAATACGTCACCGCCATACCAACCCGGCAGGGGTGTACCGGGCGACGGCAGACCCGCTCGCGCACGAAATCCCAGCAGGAGATTGTTGTCGGGGATGGCTTGGAACACGTCACGCGCGGACAAGCACTGGTCGCGCAGCCTGCTATCGAGCAACCTAACGCCGGAATAGTTGAACGGTTCGAGCACACTCGGGGCGGCGACACCGGACGCCGATAGCGGTTGAGCGGCCATGCCCACCAAAGATGCCTGCAAAATCTCTCGTCTGGTGATGTTCATCGATTGGAATTAGCGTCAAGCCGTAGCACGATGGTGACCGTCTCCCACGGATGTAATGTCATTCGAGAGAGGTCCGCCCTGGCGGAAGAAGGCGTTTCTACCGTGTTGGCAATCACCGCCTCCAACACTCGAAACGGCGTCGTAATGCTGACATTGCGGGCGACTTCACCACCCATCTCTTGCAACCGTAACATGTACCAGCCTGCCTGATATTCCGCTGGTTTGATCGCAGTGATCTCTACGGCGGGATGACTCACGCTGAAGAAGCCTCGCTCCGGCGTTAATTGCGTCTTCGGGATTACCGCCGCTTGGAGAGGAAGGTTCAACTCCCGGCCGAACTTCTTCCATTCGGCTGGCTTGTGCATCTGCGCGGCCAGGCGGAACCGAAATGTTTGCAGGCGTGAGCCTCGAGGCTCTGTGCGAAAGAGACGCTGTGTGCCTTCATCCCGCGTCTTGGTCAGGAGACCCTGCGAAGCCACGAGAAACAGGCGATCCGGTCTGAGGACAAAAGCGTCGCGGTTCGCGATAGTAATGCCGTTCGTGGCGTTCAGGCTGAAATGAGCGAAATGCAAGGGCGTATATTGCGCGGCTCCGCCGCCCGGCAGCACATCCTGCAGGGTCCGGTAAACAAGGCCGGCACCGTCAATCCATGATTGCTCCAACCCAGCGACGGGGAGCGCGATCGCATAACGCGCGGAGTCGCCAGCCATTTGCTGGAAATCCACATCGAAGGCAATATCCGCATACGATGCACCCGAGTAGACCGTGATTGCCGTTCGTCGCAAAGGCGAGTTCTGGCGCGCGATCTCGATACTGCGTGCTACCGGACCCTCGACGACGACAGGAGCGGCCGCGGTACCTCCTTTGAGCAGATAGTCGTCTCGATTGCCGGTGGTGAACACACTGCCGAACGGATGCGGCGATTTTGCGTCGACCATCTCGGTCCCGCTTGCTTCGTCCCGTATCGAACGGATCCAACCTTCTTGGTTCCATTTTATGGCGATAGGGAAAGAACCCGCAGGCGGGCGCTGGGCGGCACTCTTGCGGACTGAAAATACGCGATAACCGAACGCAGGCACGGGTGGAGAAAAAAACATAATGATGCGATGGGTTTGCGGCACATCCTCGCACGGCAGCACTTCGCCAGTGACACGATCGACAACCTCGAGCGACTCTTCGCGCAGAGCAGCGGGCAGGCGGCTCACTTCCACGGGACCTCCCCGGGGCCAGGAGAGGCCGTTGTAAACAATCACGCTGGCCTCCGGATCGCCGGATTTTTGAGCGGGATCGAAAATTCCCGTGGAGCCGGCCAATCGGGCCACCGTTTTATCGAATAATTGCCGGGTATTGGAGTAGCCGTTCATCGCGGCAGCGTAGTGCGCGGCGTTGCTCCAGTCGGTTTGCCAGCGGCTGAAGTACCCGGGCCAACCGGG
>JBPCKZ010000073.1:0-12695 GCA_051003795.1 Bryobacteraceae bacterium
CCGAAGAAAAGCAGATCGACGGCTTGGCCGGAAGCGAGCGACCGGGGTCCCGTGCGGAATGTCAACGATTCGCCGGAACCGCCCGCCACTCCGAGAGCGGTTTGCTTAATGCTTATGGGAGACGGGCCCAAGCTGACTGCCAAATCGCCGTTCACCGCCCCAGCCGCGATTACGACCAGGACAGCGGGGGCGTCGACCCCGCCAACGAAACCGGGCTGCACGGCGGTATCCACCTTTTGATCGGCGGTAATGTACATATTTCCCGGCTGCACGGCTCCGCCGAGCGGTTCCGCCGACACAAGGTAATTCCCCGGCGGCGTTTGGAACGAGTATGTTCCATCCACCACGCTTGAAAGCGAGCCGATTACAATGCCGGTGGAGGGATCGATAGCGGTGACGAGGCCTCCGCGAAAGGGCGATCCATCGACCGCCGAGAGCGTACCGGAAATGGTTCCAAACGGGGTCGGTCCCGCCTGGGGGTAAACGGCGCTCGCGAACATGGCATCGTCGGCGCCGAGTAGCCGTTGGGAGCCGTCGCCCGGCTGCGTGGATTGGAACATGGCGGCGCTCAAGATTCCGCTGTGATTCGCGCCCAAAGCATGGCCAAGCTCGTGCGCCGCCACCGATTGAATATCGAAAGTGCCGGGCGCCAGGGTCGTCGAGAAAGTTTTCGTGGGATTGAAGATGATATCGGTCTCGGCGATCGCGCCGCCCGGGAACACCGAATAGACGTTCATCGCGAGAGCCGAACCGAGCACGCTGCGGATCTCCGGCGTGTCCCGGAAAACGATGACGTTCAAGCCATCCGCGGAGTTATTGACTGTCGATGCGATGTCGAGCGGAGCGAATTGCGCCGCGGTGGTGGGTATCGCGTTCCAGGATGCCGCCGCAAGTTTCAAGGCTGCCACCGGATCGCTGTCGCTCGTGATAAACGGCTGCCCGTCCGCGTTGGTCAGGCCGGCAACCGCCCCGTCGTTGATATGGAATTGGACATTTGGATAATCCGCGCGAATCAGGGGCGGTCCGCCATTCGGGGCAAAACGAATGTAGGCCCGCGCAGCCGGCGCGGCCACCATCGACATCAGCAACAAACCGCAAAGTGAACGCGTCACTGTTCTAAATTCTCCCGTTTCCGGTGAAGGAAGGCCTCTATCCGGAGTTTCAATTCACGCGCCGGCAGGCCGTTGATAGCCGGCAAGGATATGCTTGCGCCTTGCAAGCGCCCATCCGCCGCGACGACATACTCCCCCTGTTCCTCGCCCACGGTTCGCAGGTAGCCGATCGGAGTCTTGTAAAGAAACAGAAGCAGGTCCTGGCCTTCGGGAAACTGAACCGTGCCGGGGATCACCATAGTCATTCCATCGACGGTTCCCCCGGGCTCGCTTACGATCACGCTCTTCGCCGCCGAACCTTTGATCGCGTACTTTACGGCCAATTCGTGATGAGTCCAGATGAATTGATGCGACCGGTCCCATGCCGGCCAGGACCGCACCACGCGGCCCGAAATAATGCTGTCCGACCGATCCACCAGTTCTTCGAACGACACGCGGGGCGTTGAACTGGCGAAACAAACCGCGGCCAGCCCGAAATTCAAAAAGACGACAGCGCAATTCCGATGAAGAGACATAAATCAGGCACCATTCAAGCTCAATTTGACAATCGGAGGAACGAGCGGAAATCTATAGGGTCGCGGGGAGTCTATTTGAATGGCCCCACGCCGGCATGCCGCAAGGCGTCCACAAGCTGGAGCGCGGTATACGGTTTTTGTAAAAATCGGGCAATGCCGGCCCCGGCGAACCGTGTAACGGCTTCAGCCTCGCTGTAGCCGGACGAGAGAATCACGCGGGTATCCGGGCGAATGCTCAACAATATGGGCAGCGTTTTTTCCCCGTCCAACAGGGGCATGCTTACGTCGAGCAGCACGGCGTCGATCTCGCCGGCCCGCGCGCGGAAGATGTCCACGGCTTCCCCGCCGTCCACGGCGCAAATCACTTGAAATCCCGAGCGCTCGAGCATGGCCTGCGCGGTGCGGCGCACGGTTTGCTCGTCGTCCACCACCAACACCGTTCCGGCGCCTTGCAACCGCGACCGCGCCGCGTCTTTCGATCGGACCGCGCGCCCCGCGAACGCCGGCAAAAAGACATCGAATTTCGTTCCCGCGCCGACGCGGCTCTCTAGCTTAAGGGCGCCTTTATGTCCTCTCAGAATACCCAGCACGGCCGAGAGGCCCAGCCCGCGGCCCGAAAACTTCGTCGTAAAAAAAGGATCGAAAATCTTGGCTTGCGTGTCTTCGTCCATCCCGCACCCGTCGTCCTCCACGTGTAGGCATATGTAATTTCCGGGAACGATATCGAACGGAGTTTTCATGCGCTGAATGTCTTTGGCGGCTAGGCGGCAACGGTAAGTCTTCACGGCCACGGTACCCTGGCGGTCGCCAATCGCCTCGGCCCCGTTAAAGATCAGATTCATCGCCAACTGCTGGATTTGCGCGAGATCCGCCTCTATCGCCGTCGATTCTTCGGCAAGATCCATTTGCAATTTGACGGAGCGCGGAATGGAAGCGGCGATCAAGATACCGATGTCGCGAATCGTCGCCGATAGATCGAAGCGGCTCAATACGAACTTCCCGCGGCCGGAATACGCCAGCATTTGTTTGGTTAACGCGGACGCCCGCTCGCCCGCGCGCAAGACTTCGTCGATGAGCCGGTAAGCCGGGTGACGCTCCCCAAGTTCGTCCATCGCCAGGCTGGCGTTGCCCAAAATTCCGGTTAGCAAGTTGTTGAAATCGTGCGCGATGCCGCCCGCGAGCACCCCAATGCTTTCCAACTTCGCCGTTTCGCGCAAACGCTCTTCAACGCGTTTCCGTTCGGTAATATCGGAGATGATTCCGACAATACGGGTCCGCTCGCCCTCGCCGGCGTAATGGCGGCCGCGCGCCCAAATCCATCGCGTTTCGCCGTCTTCCCGCGTGTATCGCGCTTCGAACTCTAAATCGTCGCGGCTCCCCAGAGCGTGGTCGAAAGCCCGCTTTACGCGATCCCGATCCTCGGCCGCCACGCGTTCCAGGAATTTCTGGAAATTCCAATCCGCGGGCGGATCTTCATATCCAAAGATTCGGAAGTACTCCCGCGACCGGTTTACTTCGTGCGTCGCGGGATCGTACTCCCAACTGCCCATCCGGCCCGATTCCAACGCGAATCGCAGGCGTTCCTCGCTCTCCCGCAGCTGCTGTTCCACGGCTTTCCGTTCGGTAATGTCGCGCGTGGAACCGGCCACGCCCTCCACTTCCCCATTTGCCGAAAAAACCGGTACGAAGATATATTCATATTGGCGCGTAATTCCCGCGCGGCTGGTATACGGCGTTTCGGCCCGGAGCGGCCGACGCGCCGTAATGACCTCTTGAATCTGGGCGTGCAGTGTCTCCGCGAGCTTTTGCGGATAATAAAGCTCGAAGAAAGTCTTTCCGATAACCGCATCCAAGCTCCACTGCCAAAGCGCCAGCAGCGCGTGGTTGGCGTAGGTAAACCGGCCTTGGAGGTCGAAAATGTAAGTGAAGTCTGGCGTGTTCGATAGCGCCGTGTCGAACACGCGCCATTGCCGCTCTAAATTCTCCGTGGCTTCGCGCAGCTCTTCCGCCGAGCGCACCTGATCGTCGATATCGGTGCAGGTGCCAAGCCAATGCACGATCTTGCCCGATTCGTCCCGCACCGGAATGCCGCGCGACTTGAACCAGCGATAGACGCCGTCATGCCGTCTCAACCGGTAGTCGATGTCGTATAGGGCTTGGTCCGCGACCGCATTCATCCATGCCCGATGGGTTCTCTCGCGATCGTCGGGGCATATCGCCAATTCGAGCCATCGCATCCCGAGTTGCGCCTCCTCGGGAGTGCCCGTGTAATCCACCCACTGGCTGCTCAGATAATCGCAATTCCCGTCGGGCAGGCACGTCCACACAAGCTGCGGCAGCGTTTCGCTCAGGTTGCGGTAACGCCGCTCGCTCTCGCGCAACAGTTGTTCGGTGTTTTTCCCCTGATTAATATCGCGCAGATAAACCGCGAGCCCGTCGTGGAATGGATAGGCGCGCGTCTCGAACCACGTTTCAAGCGGGGCATAAAACGCTTCGAACTGGACGGGCGTTTGCTCCGCGACGGCTCGCCGGTATTCGCGCTCGAACGCAGTGCCGAGGATGGGCGCAAATTCCTCCCAAATGTTCTTGCCCAGCAGTTGCTCCCGGCCCCGCGCGTGGATGTAGGTAAAGCGCCAATCGCGATCCAGCACGAAGAAGGCGTTCGAAAGGCTCTCACTCGGCGCGAATGGCATTGGGCCCCCATCCCTTCCCGCTCCGCAATGCCGCAATCTGCGCCACATGGTGCCTGCCATGCCACGCGTACAGGCCGAGGCTCGCATCGAGCCGTTGCAAACCCAAATCGGGATGGCGGAAGGCGCACGCGAATTCCGCTTCGCCGAACGATTGCATCAATATCACCCAGCGCCCATGGATAGCCTCGAGCAGCGCAAGCGATACCTCGACCGGCGCGGTGCGCGCGTCGGCCAACTCCGCCCATTTCGCTTCCTGGTACGGTTTGACCACCGGTTCCTCCTCGGTGAGCGCCAAGCGGAAACGAATGTAACTGTTCATGTGGCTATCGGGAAGATGATGCACCACCTGGCGCACGGTCCACCCGCCTGGACGATACGGCGTATCGAGTTGCTCCGGCGTCAAGCCTTCGACTGCGCTCCGCAAACGGGCTGGCGTCTCGGCGATTTCGGCGATCCATTGCGCGCGCCGCGGGCCGGTAATTTCACCTTCGATACGGAACTTGCCGATGGGATATCGCGGATCGTCCATTGCGTCATCTTGTCACACCCGTGGAAGCGCCGCCGACGCCGGGAAAACGACCCAGGCAAATTCAGCTCGGATTGAAGATAATGTTCTATAGATGCCGATTCAAGTCCCGTGGCGCACGCGCTCCCGCGCGCCGCGTGGAGACTCATGCCGACGCTCGCGCTCTAAGCCTTCCGCAGTTTTGACTCTGCTGTTTTCCATTCCCCTTTCCGGCGCGGCGCCCGTCGAAGCCATCTTCCAGAAGAACTGCGCGGATTGCCATTCCGAAAAAATCCACACCAGCGGATTTTCCGTCGCTTCTCTCGATTCCGTAATTGCCGGCGGCGGCAAGCACGGACGCGCCGTGATCGCCGGGTATCCCGAAACCAGTCCGCTGATCAAGCTTCTGAAGGGCGAGATCGCGCCGCGCATGCCTGTCGGGCGCGAGTTGCCCGCGTCCGATATCGCGCGCATCGAAGACTGGATTCGCGCCATGCCGCCGTCGAAAGACGCGACCCCCGCGAGCGAGTGGCGTTGGCCGTATCAAAAGCCCGTAAAGCACGATCCGCCGGAGGTTGCCAATGTGGCGTGGGTGCGTAACCCCATCGACAATTTCATCCTGAACAAGCTGGAAGCGCTGAAATTCCAACCCGCGCCGCCCGCCTCGAAGCGCGCGCTCGCGCGACGGGTATATTTCGATCTGGTCGGCATGCCGCCATCTCCCGATGAGTTGCAAGCCTTTCTTACGGACGAATCGCCCGCCGCGTACGAAAAGCTGGTGGACAAGCTGTTGGCCGATCCGCGATATGGCGAGCGATGGGGCCGCCACTGGCTCGACCTTGCGCGCTACGGCGAAACCAGCGGTCTCGAAGGCGATGGCGCGATTGGCAATGTCTGGCGTTATCGCGATTGGGTGATCAACGCCTTCAACTCCAACATGCCTTACGACCGCTTCGTAATCTTGCAACTAGCCGGCGCGGACGAGCAGAGCAAGACCCGCAACAACTTTCAACCGGATAAGCAGGAACTGATTCCGACGGCGTTCCTGCGGGTGGCGCCTTGGGACCGCTCGAATCTGGTTGCCGCCGACGTGCGGCAAAATTATTTGAGCGAAGTAACGACAGCCACCAGTTCGATCTTCCTGGGCATCACCGTGGGATGCGCGCGCTGCCACAATCACAAGTACGACCCCATCCCGCAGCGCGATTTCTACCGCATGCAGGCATTTTTCGCCACGACGGAAGCGGGCCGGTCGATTGAGGTTCCGTATAAGGATAAGGCGCTGGCCGCGACCGCCGCCGCCAAGATCAAGGAGTACGAAGACCGCCTGAAGAACGGTCCGGAAAAGAAAGAGCTGGATGAATTCGAAGCGCAGCTTCTGAAAAAACTGATCGCCGGCAAGACCGGACTCGCCAAGGGGAAAGAATACGAGAAAGCCGACCTGCGCCTGGAACTCAAACTGCCAAAGCAGCGCATCTTCACCGAGGCGGAACAGGACAAACACGCGGACCTGTTGGAAGCCGCTACCCGCACCGGCGATGCCGAAGAGAAACAGGACCTCGACGCTTACGAGAAAGAGCTTCTGGTCAAGCTGAAGGCGGCATACGCCAAGGCAGACATCGATCCCGCCGAGCGATTTCAGGCACTGACCCTTGAGGATGTCCGCACGGAGACGACCGCGAAGTATTTAGGCGATTCCATTTTCACGGAAGAGGAAAAGGCGCGGCATGGCGAGCTGGCCGCCAAGCTGGATGTGTACCGCTTGCGCCTCGAGCGTTGGAAGCCAAGCGTTCCCTGCGTGACGCAGGTGCCCGGGCCGCCGAGCGGGCCGGATATCGCGTCAACGCATGTCCTTACCCGCGGCGATTACCGGCAGCCCGCCGAAGCGGTCGCGCCGGGCTTTCTCAGCGCGCTCACCGGCAACTCCGATCCGGCGGTAATCGAGACGGATCGCTACCGTCAGTTCCCGACTCGCGGCTGGCGCCTGACGCTGGCGAAGTGGATCGCCTCGAAAGACAATTCGCTGACCGCGCGCGTGTTCGTCAATCGCATGTGGCAGCATCATTTCGGCTATGGAATCGTCCGCACGCCGAGCGATTTCGGCAAAAACGGCGAACGGCCCACGCACCCCGAACTGCTCGACTATCTGGCCGTGAAGTTTGTCGAGAGCGGCTGGGACGTCAAGGCCATGCAGAAATTTATCTTGATGTCGAATGCCTATCGACAGGCTTCTGAGAATCCGCCGTTCGCGAAGAATACCAAGGACCCGGACAACCGCCTGCTCTGGCGTTTCAACCGGCAGCGCCTGGAAGCCGAGGCGATTCGCGACAGCGTGCTCTACGTGAGCGGACGCTTGAATCCGGAGCGCGGCGGCCCGAGCGTGTTCCCGCCGCTGCCGGGCGATTTGGCCGACTTCGCGCGCTACGGCCGCACCGGCGGCCTCATGTGGGAGCCGAACGAGAAAGAGGCGGACGCGCGGCGCAGGTCCGTTTACATTTTCCAGCGGCGTTCGCTTCCGCTGCCGATGATGGCGTCGTTCGACGCGGTCGCGTTCAGCGAATCGTGCGATCGCCGGAATGTCACGACCACGCCGCTGCAGGCGCTATCGATGATGAACGGCGATTTGCTGCACGAAGAGGCCGGTTATCTTGCCAGGCGAATCGAGAAAGAGGCGGGAACGGACCGCGCGGCGCAAGTGCGAAGGTTATTCGAAATCGTGCTGAACCGGCCGCCGAAACAAGATGAGCTTCGGACGTTCTCCCGATTTTTTTTGGCGCCCAGCGGCTCGCTCGATGGCCTGTGCCGCGTTTTGTTGAACTCCAATGAATTTTTGTACGTGGATTGAATGAGGTGTACCGGATGACCCGACGAAAGCTGCTGTTTGACTCGTATCTCGGACTGGGCGGACTCGCGCTGATGGACCTGCTCTCGGCGGACTCGGCGCGGGCGGCGGACGCAAACCCCATGGCGCCCAAGCCGCCGCAACTGCCTTGCAGGGCGAAAAGCTGCATCTTCCTGTTCATGGAGGGCGGTGTCAGCCAGATGGACACGTTCGAATACAAGCCCGCGTTGTTGAAGTATGCGGGCCGGCAGATGCCGCCGGCGCGGCGCACCACCGGTGAACTGGCGACGTTTTCCGCCGCGCCGAACCGCGTGATTCCGCCGTACTGGGATTTCAAGCAACATGGCGAATCCGGACGCTGGATGTCGAGCCTGCTGCCGAACCTGGCCGCGCGCGTCGACGATATGGCTTTCATCCACGGGCTGAAAGTGGATAACAATAATCACGGTCCGGCGGTCTACCACACGCTCACCGGCAACATGTTTCCCGGAAGCGCGTCGATCGGCGCGTGGCTGACGTATGGATTGGGCAGCGAAAATAAAGACCTGCCCGGATTCGTGGTGATGGGCGACCGGCGCGGCGCGACCATCGGCGGCGCGGGTGTTTGGGGCAACGGTTTTCTGCCGGCGGCGTATCAAGGGACGCTGTTCCGCAATGGCGCCACGCCCATCGTGGACTTGAACCGGCGGCCGGACATGAGCGCCGCCCAGCAGCGTTCCGAACTCGATCTGCTTAAGTGGGTGAATGAAAAACACGCGGCGGAGCGCTCGAACGAAGGGGAGTTGGAGGCGCGCATCGCTTCCTATGAGCTGGCTTTCCGGATGCAAACGAAAGCGCCGGAGTTGGTGGACTTGGGTAAAGAGTCGGACGCGACGAAAAAACTGTACGGCTTGGACGACCCGGTAACGGAGCCATTCGGCCAGCAATGCCTGATGGCGCGAAGAATGGTCGAGCGCGGCGTGCGCGTGGTGAAACTGCTGCACGGCTCGGGTGGAGATCGATGGGACGATCACGGCGCGATTCAAGAGCGCCTGCCGGTGCATTGCCACGAGGTCGATAAACCGATTGCGGGGCTGCTGGCCGATTTGAAATCGCGAGGTTTGCTGGATTCGACGCTGGTGGTGTGGGCGTCGGAGATGGGCCGGACGCCGTTCGACAATAATCTGACCACCGACAAACCCGGGCGCGACCACAATCAGTACGGATTGGTTGCATGGATGGCGGGCGGTGGCGCGAAACCCGGCGCGACTTTCGGCGAAACCGACGATTTTTCCGTGCGCGCGGCGGCCGAGGAGATCCCCATACGGGATTTCCACGCGACGCTGCTGCGGTTGATGGGACTCGATCAAAACCGCCTGACTTACTTGCACGCGGGAAGGTACAAGAAGCTGACCGATATCGGCGGCCGCGTGATTCAGGAAATCATCGCCTAGCAACCCATCGCGCCCAACGGCAACCGCTCCCTGACGGCCGCGGCTCCGTAACATTGCCGCGCGATGAGAACCAATCTTGTGCGATTCGCAACCTTGCTCTGTGCCTTGCTCTCCATGGCGATGTCCATGCCAAAGGGGTACGGCTATTCAGTCCTCACGCATGAAGCTATTATCGATACATTGTGGGAACCCGGCCCCAAGCGGCGGGGCTTCGAACAGGCGATTCTACGCAAATTCCCCCAAACCACGCCCGATCGGCTCCTCGAGGCGCACGCCTACGCTTACGGCGGTTCCATCATCCAGGATGTCGGTTACTATCCGTTCGGCAGCAAATTTTTTAGCGACCTGGCGCACTACGTGCGAAGCGGAGATTTTGTCGAAGCGCTTTTGTCGGAAGCCGGGACGCCGGACGAATATGCCTTCGCTCTAGGCGCGCTGGCGCACTACGGGGCGGATAACGACGGCCACCCGATCGCAATCAACAGGGCGGTGCCGATGCTTTACCCGAAACTGCGCGAGAAATATGGCGATGTCGTGACTTACGCCGAGAACCCCACGGACCATATCCGAACCGAATTCGGATTCGACGTCTTGCAAATCGCGCGCGGCAGCTACGCGCCGAAGGCGTACCACGACTTTATCGGTTTCAAGGTTTCGAAACCGCTGATGGAAAGAGCTTTCGAGAAGACATACGGCCTGCACTTGAAGGACGTGTTCGGCGCTCTGGATCTGGCGCTCGGGACATACCGGCACGCGGTAAGCCAACTAATCCCGGAGTTCACCAAGGCCGCCTGGGCGGCGAAGAAGGACGAAATCGTGAAGGCGGACCCGGGCGCCACGCGCCGGAAATTCCGGTATACGCTTTCGCGCTCCAGCTATGAGAAGGAGTGGGGAAGGTCCTATGAAAAACCGGGAATCGGCGCGCGGATTATCGCGTTTTTGTTCAGGATTATTCCGAAAGTGGGTCCGTTCCGGTCGCTTGGATTCAAGTTGCCGACGCAGCCGGCCGAGCTGCTATTCCAGAAAAGTTTCGAGGCGACGGTGGACAACACGCGGCAAAACCTCGAACGACTGGAGAATGGAACGCTGAAGCTGCCCGATCTCGATTTCGATACAGGCAAGCCGGCGCGCTTTGGAGAGTATTCCCTCGCGGATCAAACTTACGCCAAACTTCTGGATAAGATCGCGGCGAGGAAGAACGAACCGATCGCGCCTGAACTCCGGGCCAACATACTCAAATTTTACGAAGGCGCGCGATTGAGCGATCCTACGACGCAGTCGGAACTGGACGCGCTGAGAGCCCAGGATACCGTTTCCGGCAAAAAGTAACTACATGAAGTAATCTTTACTTTCTCGAAAATGCCCTTTTCGCTCGGCTCGTTTTCGGCCGGCAGCGTGTCGTGCAATTGCTCAAACAGCTTGCGCTGTTCGCGCGTGAGCTTCGCCGGCGTTTTCACGGTGACGTGCACCACGATATCGCCGCGTCCGTGCCCGTTCACCACCGCGATCCCTTGGCTGCGCATGCGGAACTGCGCGCCGCTTTGCGTTCCTTCCGGGATCTTCAACGCGTGCGGCTTTTCCAAAGTGGGCACGGAGATTTCGGCTCCCAAAGCGGCTTGCGCGATGTTGATCGGGATGGTGCAGTGCAAATCGTTTTCATGCCGTTCGAAGAACGGATGTTCTTTCACGGAAAGAAAAACGTAAAGATCGCCGGGAGGTCCGCCATTTGCGCCGGGCTGGCCCTCTTGCGCTAGGCGAAGACGGTTGCCATCGGCGACACCCAGCGTAGCCGGTACCACGCGGACTCGGGCAGGCTCAGTCGAGGTTGCTTTGCGGCTTTCGAGCCGCGCCAAACGCGTCCCTCAGGGCGAGAAGGGCACGGCCGTATATTTAATCGATTCGCAGGGGCGCTATAATCCCGCTCCGGAATCCGTGACCGTTCCGTTCGACACCCTGCTTCAGCCCGGCGAATCGGTAACAGCCATCCGCCGGTTTGAAGTGCCCGGCGACTCCCGCGACCTGGGTTTGGTCTATACGCACGAGGGTGGATTCCCGATCGAGTTCTTCATCATCGGCGAGAATCGTTGGTTTCACGGCCCGCCCGTTGTCCGGCTGGATGAGATCCGGGTTGTGAGCCGGGCAACTTATAGAATAAATAACGTCGGACGGAAAACAATGTATGGCTGGAGCAGAGCACAATCGGGGTTGCGCTGGGCTGATGACAGCCCATCTGCCTGGCATTTTTCAGGGCTTATGGCCGCCGCTCTCGGCGGGGGTCTGTTGCCCGGCGTGAATCTTGGCTGGGAACATTTCGTCCACCATCCATTGTGGAAACCGGCCCAAGGTCCGCTCGCGAATGCGGTTGCCGCACTCGTCCTTATTCCGGCATTCTGGCTTTTAACAAAACCATTCTCGCGCTCAGCCACCCGCCGTTTGTTGGGGAAAACACCCGAGGCAAAAGGAAACAGGCTTTCGATTTATGTCGCTCATTTCGGCGACAACGAAATCAGCGCGACAGCTCGCGAAAGAGTTATCGCCTCTATCCGCAGTGAACTTGGCCCGGATCGCGTCGAGCTTCTTCCAGCGGGTATCCAGTTGAATTTGACTCCGGGCGTGAGCGATGACTCGGCATGGGACGACGCGAGGAGTAAGGCCCGTTTGCTGCTTAAAAAAAAGCACGGTGACCTGCTGATTTGGGGAAAGGTCTACGCGCTGCCGGAAATGAGACCCCGCATCGAACTTAGGTTTGTGTCCGCCGAAAACGACCGTTCCAGAGCGGAACCGTTCGGCTTCACGGACAAAATGATGCTGGAAGCGGATTTCGGGGTGGAAATGGGAGCCGCGCTGGCCGCCGTTGCCAGTGCTTTGGCTGCCCCAGCCGTTAGAGATGCGGGCAAATATACGGCACGGACTTTAGCGCCCATTGCGATTCGTCTTGCGCCCCTCACTCGCAACATTCCCGCGTCTATGCGGGGGGACGATCGCGCCTATCTGTTTTTTTCCTATGCATTGATCAAATCCGTAATCGGCGAGCAATCGGGCCAATCTGTGGACCTGGAGGAAGCGGTCGCGGCCTATCGCGACGCGCTGAAGGAATGGACCCGCGAGCGGGTGCCGCTGGATTGGGCGATGGCGCAGAACAATCTCGGGAACGCTCTGTTGTGTTTGGGAGAGCGGGAAAGCGGAACGGAGAAGCTGGAGGAAGCGGTCGCGGCGTATCGCGAGGCGCTCAATGTATGGACGCGCGAGCGGGTGCCGCTGAATTGGGCGATGACGCAGAACAACCTCGGGAGCGCTCTGTTGAGTTTGGGAGAGAGGGAGAGCGGAACGGAGAAGCTGGAGGAAGCGATCGCGGCGTTTCGCGAGGCGCTGAAGGAAGGGACGCGCGAGCGGGTGCCTTTAGCTTGGGCGACGACGCAGAACAATCTTGGGAGCGCTCTGTCGAGTTTGGGAGAGCGGGAGAGCGGAACGGAGAAGCTGGAGGAAGCGGTCGCGGCGTATCGCGAGGCGCTAAAGGAACGGACCCGCGAGCGGGTGCCGCTGGATTGGGCGATGACGCAGAACAATCTCGGGAGCGCTCTGTCGAGTTTGGGAG
>JBPCKZ010000074.1:0-8416 GCA_051003795.1 Bryobacteraceae bacterium
GGTTCGTGTTCTCAAACCAAAAAAGCGGGCGGCTCGCGCCGCCTAAAAACGAAAACCGGACAGATCACGTGTTAATAGAACCGGACAACTTGACTTGTTAACGACAGCTCAAAAAAACATTTTGACCCAGGTGCCTCGTATCGAGGTTTAATAAGGCCTTATCTCAATGGTTCGTTGCAGCATGTCTTCCTTTTCCGAACGCATCTTCTTCATTTCTTCAAAACGCCGTGCCTGTGAAGCCGCGCGCGGATCTTTGGTCTTCTGATACAAGATCAGCAAATTGGCATTAGCGCGAAAACTATCCGGATCGATCTCGATGGCTCGCCGCAGCTCCCTGGCAGCCTCTTCAAACTTTTCCTGCCTGATGTGAACGAGGGCGGATTCCGCCAGTACTTCCGGTTGGTTTGGGTTGCTCCGCAAGGCCTGCTCGAATTGCGCGGCCGCGTCCTGCAGCCGATCCTCCTGCTTTGCGATTCGGCCCAGAAAATAGTGTGCGCCCACAGCCGTCTCCGGAAGATCCGCGATCGCCCGCAGTTCAATTTTGGCCAAATCATATTCGCCGCTGTAGAAGTAAGCGGCTCCCAAAGCAAACCGTCCCCTGGGATCGCCACGTTTGAGCTCAGCATATTTCTTGAAGTAAGGAACGGCTTCGCCGGTGTTTCTCCATTGCAGCAACACCGATCCCATGGCGTAGTTGTAATAAGGATTTTCCGAATCCAGATCCAGGGCCTTTCCAAGGGATGCCTTGGCCTCGATTGGCAGTTTCAGATCGATGCAAACCATCCCGAAAAAGAAATGGATCGCCGCATTACGCGGCTCGAGTGCGCGGGCATGCGCCAGATAACCTAGAGCACCTTCATAATCGCCCTGCTTGTGCGCGACGCGTGCTAAATCCAGTAAGGGTTGAACCGTATCCGGTTTCTGCCGTGCGATGGTCTCAAGGCTTGCGCGGGCGCCGGCGAGTTGATTCGCGCGCTCGTAAGCCGAAGCCAAAGCATACAGGCCATCAAGCGATGCCAGCTGGCGCTGGGCCAGGCTCTCCAAAATCTTCAAAGCGAGTTCATCATGCTTCGAAGCCTGCAGCACGCCCGCCAAGAACAGGCCCTCGGCCTCGCTGAGTTCCGCAGCGCGCAAGAAGCGGTCAGCCGTCTTCGTGGCTTCCTCGTTGCGGTCCAGTGCAATCAGATCCGCGCAGCGCACCGCCAGTGCCTGCGAGCGCTCTCGCTCGGTCATTGGCAGACGCTCTATCTCCGCGAGAGACTCGCGGAAAGCGCCATCTTGCTGCAGCAGCGCCGCAAGCTCATAACGAGCTTCCGGCAGGTCGGGTTTCAACTTCAGCAGCCGCCGGTAGAGTGTTATCGCCTTCCCACGCCCACCGGTATCTTGATTGAGATTCCGCGTATAAAGCCGACCGAGGTTCAAATAAGAAGCGGTCAATTGCGGCGTGAGCTCGACGGCTTTCATGAAGTTTCGCTCAGCTGCGGGATAGCGATTCTCCCGGGCATCCACAATCCCGAGCAGGTTGTATAAACCACCTTCGCCTGGGTGCTGGTTGAGCGCTTTGCCCAACTGATCCCGAGCATTCACCAAGTCTTCAGTGGCGATCAGTTGCTGAATTCTTAGGATGGCCTCCTGGGGCGTGTCGGAAGCAAGGAGCAGAACAAAAAATAGCGAGCCGAAAATGGTACCGAACGATAAGCAAGGGTACGACATCGAGAGTAATCGTATAGATTGATTTTAAAAAAATCAACTAGAGGATCGTTCTTAAAAATCGTGCGACGGACGGGGTCGACAGCGCGAAGCACCGCCACTGGCTGCGCGTCGGCCTCAATGATACCTCGGCTCCCGTGCGCACCAGTTGCAGGATCGAATGGACGTCCCGAGCCAGTTCGGTCTCGGCGCCCCGGCTGCTAAACTGAGGGAAACGGGCCGTTTCCTGGCGGCTTCCGTTTCTCCACGTGATCGCCGAAAATCCAGTCACGCAGGTCCATCGATCGCTCGCCGACGTTCACGCGAGCGTCCCAACCTCGCACGTCTCGCTCTGGCGGCGCCTGTTCGCCTTTGCCGGACCCGCTTACCTCGTCAGCGTCGGCTACATGGACCCGGGCAACTGGGCCACGGACCTTGAGGGCGGCGCGCGATTCGGCTACCAATTGCTTTGGGTTCTGGTCATGTCGAATGCCATGGCGATCCTGCTGCAAACTTTGGGCGCCCGGCTCGGCATCGTCTCCGGCCGCGACCTTGCTCAAGCCTGCCGCGAGACGTATCCGCGCCCCGTCACGTGGACGCTTTACGTCTTGTGCGAGATCGCGATCGTCGCTTGCGACCTCGCCGAAGTGCTGGGCGCGGCCATCGCGTTGAACCTGCTGTTTCACATCCCGCTCCTAATTGGCGTGGCGATTACGGCCGGCGATACGCTGCTTCTGCTCTGGCTGCAGCGTTACGGCATTCGCAAGATCGAGGCCATCGTCCTGATGTTAATCGTGACGATCGGCGTCTGTTTCGCCATCGAAATTTTTTGGGCGAAGCCAAGTCTCGGGCCCATGTTGGGCGGCCTTGTGCCGCGCTTAAATCGCGAAAGTCTCTATATCGCGATCGCGATCATCGGCGCCACGGTGATGCCGCATAATTTATATCTGCATTCCGCCCTGGTGCAGACCCGCCGCATCGGCGATTCCGATGAGGCGCGCCGCCAGGCCTGCAAATACAACCTTGTCGATTCCTTCATCGCTTTGAATGGGGCGATGCTGGTCAACGCCGCCATTCTCGCGCTCGCCGCGGCCGTTTTCTTCACCCACCACAAAGTCGTTACGGAGTTCGAGCAGGCGCACCTTCTGCTCGCGCCATTGATGGGCACGTCTCTCGCGGGGGTTTTGTTCGCGGTGGCGCTGCTCTGTTCCGGACAATCCTCGACGCTGACCGGGACCATGGCCGGGCAAATCATCATGGAGGGCTTTTTGAACTTCCGGATGCGTCCGTGGCTGCGCCGGCTGGTAACGCGGATGCTCGCCATCGTTCCCGCTATGCTGGTCATCTATTTATTCGGTCAGCATGGCGTTTACCGCTTGATCATCTTGAGCCAGGCCGTAATCTGCATGCAGCTTCCGTTTGCCGTGATTCCATTGGTTCATTTCACCAGCGATTCCGGGCGCATGGGGCCGTTCGCCAATCGGGCTTGGGTTCAGGTTCTGGCCTGGATTTCGGCGGCCTCGATCGTGATCTTGAATTTCTGGCTGGTGTTCCAATCCATAGCGGATGGGGCGGAAGCGGCGGGCCGGTACGGCCGCCTGATCTGGTTCACGGCGGTACCCGTGGCCGGAGCGCTATTGGCGTTGCTGCTGTGGGTTTCACTGCAGCCGGTGCTGGTCGTTTGGACGCGCAAATTCGGGCGGGACACCCTTGGCCGGCGCGAAGCGGCAACCGCCGCCATCGCGGCTCCGGAGTATCGCCGCATTTTGGTGCCGCTCGACCATTCGAACCTGGACCGGCAAGCGATCGGGCACGCCGCCGCGATGGCGCGCCTGCATGGCGCCACGCTATTCCTTCTTCACGTTCAGGAAGACGTTACGAGCCAGATTTACGGATCGATGTCATCGACTTCGGAAGCCGAAGCGGATCAGCAATATCTCGACGAGCTCGTCGCGTCGCTACGGCACAACAACGTGGATGTCGAGACCGCGATCCGCCATTCTTCGAATCCGCAGCGCGAGATTATCCGCTACGCGCGCGAGATCAAGCCGGATCTTCTGATCATGGGCGCTCATGGGCATGGCGGTTTAAAAGACCTGATTTTCGGGAATACCATCGATCCGGTCCGCCACAAGCTCGATGTTCCAATTTTGGTAGTACGTGCCACGGCGCGTGACACAGTGCGTGACACACGTGTCAATGCAACCCAGCCGAAGCATCCGGGTTGATGTTAATTGGCATGCTTTCAACGCTAAGAACATGACGAGAACTGGCTCGCGGAATGCACTGGTAGGGGCGGTGGTACGACTTCTCCTTGCCGTACTTTGCATCGCCTCCGGGTTGGCGCCACTTCCCGGGGCGACTTTGCAATGTCTTTCGATGGACGACTTAGCCGGAAAAGCGACCGCGATCGTTCGCGGTCGCGTATCGGGCTCGCGCGCGGCGTTTCAGGGATCGACGATTTACACGCATTATCAAATCGACGTGTTGGAACGATGGAAAGGCGCCAATGGATCGACGGTGGATTTGATGCTCCCGGGCGGCGTCGCGGCGGGATACCGCCAGACTTTTTCGGGCGTGCCACAACTGGCGTCCGGGAAAGAGTACATGCTGTTCCTTTGGACGGGAAAGTCCGGGAACACGCAATTGATGGGCTTATCGCAGGGGATGTTCGAGCTGGTCAAGGATACTTCCGGCCAAACCATGGCCACGCGGCCGGCTACATCCGAAATGATGTTGGATGCGAACGGGCATCCGGTTCAAGATCGAGCAATCCGCATGCGGCTGGTCGATTTAGTTGGCGTGGCGGTTCGGAACTCGCCCAAAATTGGTGGACAGTGATCTCCCGGTCCCGCAATGTCCTGTCGGCGCTAGCGGCGTGCGCTTTTATCATCGCTCCGGCACAGGCTTACTATCACTATATTCATTACACGTCGCGTACTTCGCCGTACGCGCCAGTGCCGGAAAAATTCGATCTCGGTGCGCTGCCGAACAAAACGCTCACGTTTTTCGTTTCCGACTCGGGTCCCGTGCAGTATTCGCAGAACGACAGTTTTCCTTCCGTTTTAGGGCAGCTCCGCCAGGCGGCCCAGGCATGGAACGCGGTCGATACTTGCGATCTGCGCGTTGCATTTGGCGGCCTATACACGACTGGAACGCCACAGGCCAGCCCCGGCGCGGAAGTCGTTTTCGAAGATCTGGCGCCAGGTCTTTTGGGTTTCGGGGGACACACGGCGCGCACCGATACGGCAACTGGTCCCAACGGGACTTTTTTCCCGATCACGCGCGCCGTGGTGCATTTGAACCGCGACCTTACCCGGCTCCCAGGACCCAACTACACCGGTAATTTCTTTCTTGTGGCGGTTCACGAGATGGGCCACGCCCTGGGATTGCAGCATACGTTCACGTCCAGCGTGATGTCTACCTACCCCACGCGAGCCACGTCGCTTACGCGCCCGCTCGACGCGGACGATATGGCCGGGGTTTCGGTTCTCTATCCGGCGGCAAAATTCGCGGGTCAGACGGGCAGCGTCACGGGGCGAATTACGGCCAATGGGCAAGGCCTCCACATGGCGTCGGTCGTGGCGATCGCCAGCGGCCGTCCGGCGGTAAGCGCCTTGACCAATCCGGATGGAACATTTCGCATCGATGGCGTTCCTCCCGCGCAATATTTTGTTTATGCGCACGCATTGCCGCCGGGCGCCGATATTACTTCGCCCTTGGATCCGAATGGCAACGCCATTGGCCCGGACGGAGCGTTCGACACCACTTTTTTTCCGGGCACGAGCGATCCATCGCAAGCGGCGGCGGTTTCCGTCAGCTCCGGCGCGGCCGCCGATATTGGCAATCTAGCGGTGCGGCCCCGCGGTTCCGTTCCGATCTACGCGGTTTCCACCTACAGCTATTTCAATCAGAATACGGTTGCCGTGAAGCCTGGCTATTTGGATCTGACGCAGGGAAGCGGAACGCTGGTGGCGCAGGGCACGGGGTTCGGAGCGAACGGGCGGACAACGCCCGGCCTGAACGTGCAGATCCTCGGCGGGTCCGCTTATCTGCCGAATGGAGTCCGTCCGTATAGCCCCGATGGGGTCAACACTTACCTCGCGCTCGATGTGCGGCTGGCTCTGGGAGTGACGCCCGGTCCGCAGCATCTCATTTTCTCGCAACCCGATTACGTTTACGTCCTCCCATCGGGACTGGACCTGGTGCAGAAACAGCCGCCCTCGGTTTCGACGGTGGCATCGAATGGAGACGGAACCGTAACCGTTACGGGAACGAACTTCGCATCGGATAGCCAAATCTATTTCGACGGACTTCCCGCCGCCGTCGGGACCATTGATAGCGCCAACGGGCGCGCCGTGGTGACCCCGCCTCCCGGCGCAAGCGGCCAGCACTCCGCCGTGACGGTCTTCAACACGGATGGCCAGAATTCGCTATTCCTTCAGGTCAATGCGCCGCCCGGTTTCACGTACGATTCCACCGGTCCGCAGTCGATCGTGCTGAATCCGCCCGCGCTACCCGCCGGTAGCGAGGCGGCCATCGACGTCACCGGCGTGAATACGCGATTCGTGGCCGGCCAGACGATCGTCGGTTTCGGGTCGGACGACGTGTTCGTTCGCCGCGTGTTCGTATTGAGTCCAACGCACCTGTTGGTGGATGTTTCGATCGCGTCCAATGCGGCGCAGGTTGCCACCGAAGCGAGCGTGATTTCAGGATTCCAGGTAACATCGCTGCCGCTCGGCTTCCAAATTTTGGGGCAGAATCCGGGCGCGCCTTCCGCGATTCCGGCGCTCGTGAACGCCGCCACCGGGCAAGGCCCGGCGAGTCCGGGCACGGTCGTCAGTCTTACCGGTCAGAATCTGTTGGCGGGTAATGGCCTGATTCCTTCCGTTACATTGAACGACCAGCCGGTCGCCGTTTCGTTCGTTTCGGCCAATCAAATCAACTTCCAAATTCCCGCTCAATTTCCGACTGGGCCCGCGCTGCTGAAAGTCAATAACGGGACCGCCGTCAGCCTGCCCGTCGCGGTTAATATCGAGCCCGGACAGTAGTATATAATCCTCGTCTATGGATAACCCGGAAGCGCCCCGACGAGGATTTCTTCGCCGTCTCGCCGGCATGGCGGGAATCACCGCGGCCGCCGGCGCGGCTCCGGCTCAAACCCAGGCCCAAAACAATCAGGGCGACTACCGATTCCTCGCGCGTTACGCGCGCGCTCAAAATTACAAATCGCTCAAGCAATCCAGTTTCGACCGCACCGGCGGCAACGCCGATCGGTGGCCCATCGCCGCCGGAGCCACGCAGGAAGTGTTTAACTCCGCCGGACCCGGCGTGATCACCCACATCTGGTTCACCATGGGGTCTCCCAGCGTTAACCACCTGAAAGAAATCGTCATCCGCATGTATTGGGATGGAAATTCGAAGCCCAGCGTTGAAGTGCCGGTCGGGGATTTCTTCGGCTTGAATCTGGGCCAGTACTTCGTTTACGAATCGGAATTTCTAAACTGCTCGTCGATCAAAGCGCTGAATTGCTATTTCTCGATGCCGTTCCGCAAGTCGGCGCGCATCACGGCGACGAACGAGGGGAGCCAGAACGCCGGTGCGTTTTACTCGAACATCGATTACCAACTGGTCCCGTCGCTTCCCGCCGATGCGCTCTACTTTCATGCGCAATACCGCCAAGCGACGCCCAATCGGGCGGTCAAGTTTCCCGAAGGCGGCCAAGAACTGAATCCGAACGGCGAGCGCAATTACGTTTACGTGGAGACGCGCGGACGCGGCCACCTGATGGGCGTGACGCTGGGCGTCCTGCAGAACGGCGAGCGATGGTGGGGCGAAGGCGACGACATGATCTTCATCGACGACGAGAAGAAGCCCGCCATCACCGGCACCGGTTCGGAAGATTATTTCTGCGGCGCTTGGGACTTCGGCGGCCGCGATGGCGCCGTGCCGTTTTCCCATCTCTACAATGGCGCGCCGCTGATCGCTTCGGCCGAGCGCACCGGCGGACGTTACTGTCTATACCGCTGGCACGCGGACAACCCCGTTACGTTCACGAGTTATCTAAAACACACCATGGAGCACGGCCACGCCGACGACCGCGCCGACAATTTCTATTCCGTGTGTTATTGGTATCAATCCGAACCTTACACGGATTTCCCGGCCTTGCCGCCCGCGGCGGACCGGATCCCCGTCCTAAAGCCGACCTAATGAAGATCATGAAAAAATCCATAGTCGTTTTGAGCGTTGTTTTCGGCGCGGGTGCTCTGGCGCTTCTCG
Organism: Bryobacteraceae bacterium; assembly: GCA_051003795.1. GTDB lineage: Bacteria > Acidobacteriota > Terriglobia > Bryobacterales > Bryobacteraceae > JALYXS01. The sequence goes on from JBPCKZ010000074.1 coordinate 7,969, forward strand.
CCGCCGATCCGGAAGGCTTTCACCTGTGGACCGGCTCCGAATTAAGATCGTTCGACAAGAAGCTGGCGTCGAAAATGAATGAGGGGAAAATTGCCAACGAGCCGCTTGGCAAGTTCGGCAATCACTCAGTGAGCGTGATTCACAGGGAAGGCAGCGGCGAGGCTGAACTGCACGAAAAGCAGGCTGATGTGATGATTATCGAGAGCGGCGATGCGGTAATCATAGTGGGCGGGACGATTCCCGATTCGAAGACCACCGCCGCGAACGAAGTGCGCGGCCCGAAAGTGGAAGGCGGCGAGCGCAAGAAGCTAACGCCGGGAGCGATCGTGCATATCCCGGCCAAAATGCCGCATCAAATGCTGCTCGAGCCGGGCAAACAGATTACGTACGCCATCGTGAAGATCGATTCGGAATAGGCGGTCGGAGTCAAAAAGCATGGGCCGCGAAC
>JBPCKZ010000075.1:0-3050 GCA_051003795.1 Bryobacteraceae bacterium
GACGACATGTGTCGGCACGGCAGGCACGAGTGCCCGCGCCACGTTCAACCCGCAACCGGCACTGGCGGACCCAGCACCATCTCATTGATCGCTCCCCCCGCCGGCACCATCGGGTACACATTCTCAAACGGCGTCACCTTCACGTTCAACAAGTACGGCCCCGGCTCCCTCACCGCGAGTTCCAGCGCGGAAGCCAAGTCCGACGGCCGGTCGATGGTCCGCCCCGTAAATCCGTACGCCGCGGCCAGTTTCTCCGCATCCGGGAAACAATCCAGCTTCACCGAACTCAACCGGTTGTTGTAAAACAACTCCTGCCATTGCCGCACCATGCCCAAGTGACCATTGTTCATCACGATAATCTTGATTGGCAGCCCGTAACTCGCGATCGTCGCCAGTTCCGGTATCGACATCTGAAAACCGCCATCGCCCACGATCGCGAAAACCAGCTTGTCGGGCCGCGCCATTTGAGCGCCAATGGCCGAGGGCAGCCCAAATCCCATCGCCCCCAAGCCGCCCGAGTTAATCCAAAGCCGCGGTTCGTTGAAACGGATCAACTGCGCCGCCCACATCTGGTGCTGTCCCACGTCCGTGGTGACGATGGCTTCGCCCGCCGACAGCCGGTCGATCTCCGACATCAAATGCTGCGGCTTAATCTCCGACTCCGAGCGGCTCACATCGTAAGGATAGTCGTGTTTCCACGTATCGACTTGCTCGCGCCAGGTCTTCCGGGCCCCGGCGTTGCGCTGAGCCATCTCCCGCTCGAGCTCGGCCAGCGCCTTGTTCAGCTTCTGCAATACGCGCTTTACGTCGCCCACGATCGGAATGTCCGGCGTGCGGTTCTTCGCGATTTCCGCCGGATCGATATCTACGTGGATCACGCGCGCGTGCGGGGCGAACGCGGCGAGACGCCCCGTCACGCGGTCGTCAAATCGCACCCCTAGCGCGATCATCAGATCGCAGCCCGACATGCCCATGTTCGCCGCATAACTGCCGTGCATCCCCGGCATGCTGATGAAATTCGGATGGCCCGACGGGAGGCCGCCCAAACCCATCAACGTGCAGACCGCGGGCATATCGACAAGCTCGACCAGCTCCCGCAGCTCCCGATTCGCATCCGCGGCGATGATCCCGCCGCCCGCGTAAACAAAGGGGCGCTCCGCCTCCCAAATCAACTGCGCCGCGCGGCGAATCTGCCCGGTGTGCCCTTCCGACGGCACTTTGTAACCCGGCAGATGTATGCTGTTCACCGGCATGTAATGCCCCTGCGCCTGAAACACGTCCTTCGGGATATCGACCAAAACCGGACCAGGCCGCCCGCTCGCGGCAATGTAAAATGCCTCATGAATGATCTGCGGCAAATCGGCCAGGGTCTTCACCATGTAGTTGTGCTTGGTGCAGGACCGCGTAATGCCGAACGTGTCGGCTTCCTGAAACGCATCGCTGCCGATCAGTTTGGTCGAAACCTGGCCGGTAATGGCCACAATCGGAATCGAATCCATCATCGAATCGACCAGGCCCGTAACCAGATTCGTGGCGCCCGGCCCCGACGTCGCGCAGCATACCCCTACCTTGCCGGTTGCCCGCGCGTACCCTTCGGCCGCGAAGCAGGCATTCTCTTCGTGCCGAACCAGAATATGCTTGATGTGATGATCGTACAGCGCGTCGTAAAACGGTAGCGTCACCCCGCCGGGGTAGCCGAAAAAGCAATCGACGCCTTCTTGCGACAGGCATTCGAGCAGCATATTCGCGCCGTTCATTAATGTGGACATCGGTGTGGACATTTTCAATCACGCCTCAAAAACAGTGCTCGTATAACAAAAAAGGCCATCAGCCGGTTTCGCTCCCCGCTGATGGCCTCGGATTCAAAACCGAAACGCCTCAGACGGGGCCGGTTACGATGACCAGAACGATAATAATGGCGTTTATTAAGGGAAAAAGTCGAACTGTGGCCCGAGAGAACATCTCTTGACAATAAGTGTACCCCAAAGTTTTGGAAATGCAAGAGAATGAATGCATAAATAAATCTTATGCCCAGCCCCGCAGCCGGTAGATTCCCATCCCGAGCCATTCCTTTAAAGCCAGGCTGGAGAAGAAGAGCTCTTCGGCATCGGGAAGCCACCGCTGGAGCAAGTCCGGGGTACCCCAACCCGAGATATAGTCGGTTGGCGCGGGGGCAACATTGAATCCCGCTTTGCGAAAAACCGCTTGCGCCCGCGGCATGTGCATTGCCGACGTAACCAGGATGATCCGGCGGATTCCCTTTGCCTCGAGAATGCGCCGGCACTCGACGGCATTCTCCTCGGTGTTGCGGGATCGATCTTCGAGCAGCACGGCTCCCGGCGGAACGCCCCACTCCGCTAGAAGATTGCGCGCGGCCTCGACTTCGGACACTTGCGGATGACCGAAGATTTCCACCGTTCCGCTGCTCAGTAGAATCAGGGGCGCCTTTCCGGCCCGGTAAAGGTGCACGGCATGTAGGAGCCGGTCGCTCGATTCGAGCAATTCGGCCGATTTGTGCCGCCGCGTCGGCGCGTGCAGAAAGCTGCCGATCGCGACGATCGCGTCCAGTACCGGCATGGAGGCAAGATCCCGCTGCGGTGTTTGGTCTTCAAGCGAATCCACCAGCAAATGCGAGACGGTCCAGTTACTGAACGCGAACAGAAGCAACAGCGCCGCGACGGTGAGAATCCGTCGCGCTCGCGCCCGCGTGGAGAGCACGCAAGCCACGGCGAGCGCCAGGATCGCCAGCCCCAGAGGGTAAAGGAACTGGGGCACGATCTTGCTCGCGGTGAAGAACATCCTCCAAATCTAGCGTGCCGGATCGGATGCCACCATCGCCTAATGCTTCTTCAGTTCCCACTTCGCCACCGCCTCGCGATGCACTTCGTCCGGACCGTCCGCGAGGCGCAGCGTTCTCGAGTTGGCCCACATCCCCGCCAACTCGAAATCCTGCGAGACGCCCGCGCCGCCGTGCGCCTGAATGGCTCTATCGATCACGCGCAAGGCGACATTGGGCGCGATTACTTTTATCATCGCGATCTCCGCTCGCG
>JBPCKZ010000076.1:0-9219 GCA_051003795.1 Bryobacteraceae bacterium
GGTCGCCACCAGAGCCCGTCTCCGCTTCACCGGCACGACCAAACTAACATGCACTCCCGGAAGTCGAGATCCAAATAGGACATTTCTACTTGGCCGGGAATAGGACATTTCTACTTGGCCTTGACACTCCAACAGAAGCAGCATGGCCCTGAGCAGGGAGGGCGCGAGATCGTCGTGTTTCAGGTTAATCAGCTTCTTGATGGAAATCACGCTTACCGGTAACATCGGCGCGTGGACGCCAATACGATAAAATTTCTTTTGGTCATGCCCAGGCTTGCCGCTCTATTTTTATTTACGTTCTCCCTTTTCGCCCAGCACCTCTCCTATGGCGTGATTGGCGGCGCGCCGGTCACGGACCTCGTTTCGAACCAGACCGGAACCCGCTACACCATCGGACCGACTATCCAGGTGCTGCTGCCGCTGGGGATCGGCATCGAGGTCGATGCATTATATCGGTCGCTCGACTTTCGGGTTGTCGCCAACCCCTTTGGAGCGGTTTCCGCCGGCGGATCCCAATGGCGCTTCCCGATCCTATTCCAATACCGCCTGGGAACGCCGCTTCTAAAGCCGTTCGTCGAAGCGGGCGCGTCGTTCGAGCATATTAGCGGCATCTCGAAAGCGGTTTCCTCCATAAAGACTCCGGGCGATCTGTTGCGGAATTCAAACGCCGGCCTGATCCTGGGAGCGGGGTTGGATCTCAAGGCGCCGTTCGTCCGACTCACGCCGGGATTCCGCTACACGCGCCAAAGCTCGGCGGACTTCCGCGACATTTCCAATCAAAACCAGTTCGAGTTACTGGTGGGTTTGCGATTCTGATAGTCTGAATGCGGGCAAGGAGCATTTTATGAGCATTTCGCGCCGACGCTTTCTGGAGACGAGTGCAGTCGCGTTGAGTCCGCTCCCTTACGGTCGCGGTTCCGAAATGGAGATGCCGAAGCGCACGCTCGGCAAGACCGGCGCGCGCGTATCGATCCTGGCGATGGGGGGCGGCAGCCGCTTCCTGATGTATAAAGACGAGGATAAAGCGCTGGAGGCTCTGAACCGGGCGTTCGACCTCGGCATCACGTACATGGATACCGCTTACGGCTATGGCAACGGCCTGAGCGAAACGCGCGTGGGCAAGGTCATGAAGGACCGGCGCAACGGGATCTTCCTCGCGACCAAGATCAATAAACGGCCGGGCGACGAGGCAATGCGCATTCTCGAGGGCAGCCTCAAACGCCTGCAAACGGATCATGTGGATCTGATCCACATTCATTCTTTGGCGGGCGAGGACGATCTCAAGGCCATCGAAGCGCCCGATGGCGTGCTGAACACGCTATTGAAATTGCGCGACCGGAAGGTGACGCGGTTCATTGGCATTACCAGCCACACGGACCCGACGGTGCTCGCGACGGCTCTCGAACGGCACGATTTCGATTGCACGCAGATGGCGCTCAATGCGGCATTGGTGGGAATGAAGGATGGGGCGCATGGAATGGAGATCAACGCGGCGATGAAGCCCAGTTTTGAAACGATTGCGCTTCCGGTCGCGAACCGCAAAAAAATGGGCGTGATCGCGATGAAGGTTTTTGCGCAGGACGGGCTTGCCGGCCAGATCGAGCCGCAAAAGCTGCTCAACTATTCGCTGTCGCTGCCGGTTTCACTGGCCGTGGCGGGAATGCCGAAACTGGAGTTCATCGAGCAGAACGTCCGCTGGGCGAAGGCTTTCACGCCGATGCCGAAAGCGGAAATGAAGGAACTCTCGCGGCGGCTTTCCGATAAGAACAAAACGGCGCTCGATACGTTTTTCGCGAATCACATTGACGCGTAGGCTCGAGCAAGCCATGACGTTCGCCGGTCCGCACTGCAATCTGAGCGATCGAATCAATCGCAACATCGTTCAATCGGAAGTGGAGGGCGGCGTGTATCTGACGGATCTGCCGGATGGCGCGACGTTGGAGGTGGAAACGCAGAATCGTTCCTACACGCTCGTGAATCGCGGGGAGGGAAAAGCTTTGATTTCAGGCCATCCGGAATTTTGCCCGGACCCGGTGCTGGTCACCGTCGATGGATCGAACTGGGGCGGGGCGATGCTGAAATTGAGCTTCATCGGCCGCGGCATGCATCTGGAATTCCGGCATCCCGCGTTTCAGACGATCGTTACGTCGCGGATTGTGGATATACGGGCCGTCTAGCGATCCCCAGCGCGACGGGCAAAAACGCAAAAAGCCCGAGCACTTCGCGCGGGCCTTCTGCGTGTAGGAGCCGAGGAGGAAACTTGCTCCATTCCGTAATAACCCTACCATCGGACTCCTCGCCGCGAAACTTTATAACCACGCGCCCCAAAGTTTTTTGAGATCCCGCCGATAGATCTAGTGTTCGGACCGGGGATGAGTCTTCTCGGAGGATCCCGCTTGGCAGGACGATGGACTCATCCCCGCCCGGGCCGCGAAAATCAAGAATTCGCATCCACAATGCGTCCATCGCGCATCTGCACAATGCGGTGCCCATAGGCCGCCGCTTCGGGATTGTGCGTGATCATCAAAATGGTTTGCCCGAGGCGTTGATTGAGGTCGCGAAGAATCTTGAGGACGGCGTCGGAGTTCTGCGTGTCGAGATTCCCCGTTGGCTCATCGGCCAGCAGAATCGCCGGGTGGTTCACGATCGCGCGCGCAATCGCGACGCGCTGCTGTTCGCCGCCCGAAAGAGCGCTCGGCTTATGATCCAGGCGGTTTGCGATTCCGAGCAGGTCCAGTATGTTTTTAAACTCCGGCGTGAAGCCCTTCACCGGTCCGGAATTGGCCGATCCGGAAATGTATTGCGCGACGGCGATATTATCCCGCGCCGTTAAATTCGGCAGCAGGTTGAATTTTTGAAATACGAAACTCACGGACCGTTTTCGCAGGCTGGTGCGGCCGGTGTCGGTAAGCGCCGCCAGGTCTTCGCCGGCCACGCGAACGGTCCCGGAAGAGGGAGGAGTCAGTCCGCCCACAATATGGAACAGCGTCGATTTGCCGGAACCCGAAGGCCCGACGATCGAAAGAAAATCTCCGGGCGCGACCTCGAGGTCTACCCCGCGCAACGCTTCCACATCCACTTTACCGACGCGATAAATCTTACGCAGCGCTCGTATGGAAATAATCGCGCTATTCGGGCTGGACGCGCTATTCATATGCCAGGGCGTCGATGGGATCCTGCCGAACGGCGATTAATCCCGGGTACACGGCCCCCAGCAGCGCGGCGCCCACGGCGATCATTCCGGCCTTCGGCCACCAACTGAAAACGATGGCTTGCGGAAGCGATGCGGGCACCACGACCAGCAGAGCCCAGCGGGTCAGGAAGCTCAGAAAAATTCCAAATATCGTCCCTCCCAACCCGAGCAAAAAAGCCTCCGCCAAAATGATCTCGAGCACGAACCAGCGCGAGGCGCCCAACGACTTCAAGATTCCGATCTCCCGCGTGCGCTGCAAGACCGCCATGTACATCGAGAGGGAGACGACGGCAAACCCGATCACCACGCCGATCCCGATCACCACATCGATGAAGGAGCTGAGCCAAGGAACCTTATCCACGGAAATCAGCGACGATAGCTCGCTCATGGGGTAAATCGGATAGCCCTCGAGCCTCTGTTTCAAGCGGGCGACCACCGCGGAAATGTTCCTGGGGTCGTCTACTTTGAGGTAAATTTGACTAACCTTGCCAGTGTTGCCGGTGAGATCCTGCAGAACCTGAATCGGCAGGAAAATGTGAGCCAGCTTGCCCGGTTCGACGATTCCGGCGACTCGCCACTCGCGGTTCAGCAGATTGATCGTGTTCCCCACGTGCAGGTTTCTCTGCTGCGCGTAGTACGTATCGACGTCGATCTCGTTTGGCTGCTCGAATCCGCGCCCCTTGTCGTAAACCAATCCGCCGCTCATCTTCGAAAAGGCCTTAAGATCGATCCCGGTCAGGTTATCGAATAGATTGATGACGTGGTTAACCGTTCCGGTCGCCAGCGTCACATGCGGTTCTTTCGCCAGGGCGCTCACGAGTTTTTCCGGGATGGAGGCGCCGCTGAACGACATGAGCGACGTTCCAGGGGCGCGGACCACGATATCGGCGCCGATGCCGTTCGATCGCTTCACCGAATCCTCCACAACGCCCCGGCTTAAGCCAACCAGGGTCAATATCAAGGTCACGGGAACGCCGATCAGCAGAATGCTCAACAACGTCCGCATGGGCTTATGCTTGACGTTTTCGTAAACCAGTTTGGGAATCATTGCGATTTCGACGCGGCGGGCGGGGCCTGCGCGCCCGCGCCCAACACCTGCAACTGCGAGCCTTCGGGCTGCTGAAGAGTAAACCTGTCTTGGCCGATTTCCGGGTTCATGTCCAATTTCGTCACGTTGATCAGCACTCCGTAGCCATCCTCCGGGCGGTTAATGTCGATCGAATTAGGAAACGGAATGCCGGAGTAGACCTGCCATTTGGAATACCGCGTATCGCTCGTAATCAGCGCCGAATTGTCGAAGGTTTCCTGGCGAACGATTTGCAGCGACAGCCGGTCGAACCAGACATTGCGCGCGAGCAGCGGGTCTCCGCCCGCGACGCGGCGCAAGATCAGGAGGATATAAAATGCGTGATCCTCGTCCGTGTAATCGAATAGCACGGAAAATTCGGTCGCGGGATCGACCGGGCGGATCAACAGAGAAGTAGCGAAAGCGGCCGGCCGCAAGTTTTCGAGCTTGTTTGGCGAAACGGCGGGAAAATCGTTGCGGCCTTCGACAAAGCGGTTCTTGCTGGGGAGGTAAATGTGAAACTCCGTGCCGTTCGACGCCATGTCGAAGGCCGTGGATCGCACGACCGGGGTCTTGCCGATGATGCGAACTTCGTCGGGCTTGCGAAACAGAATGTAGGCCAGAACGTCGGCTACGCGGTATTCCGTGATCGCGCCTTTGTAAACGCTGCCGACCGATGGCGTCATATCCACCGTCGCGCTGAACGATTTTATCTGGCGGTAACGGTCGCCGATCCGCTTCGAGAGTTCGTCGCGGGTGGCCGAGAGAAGCGGTTGTTTGGGTTGGATCCCTTGCCGCAAAATCGTGCGTTGGTGCGTGAGACACGAATTCAACACCAGGAGCGCCAGGCAGAGGCCGAGAGCATTGGCGGAGCGAGGCGCAAAAGGCATTAACTCATTTTAAGGTGTTATCATTACGGTGTCATCCTTTGTGGGCCTGTGGCGCAGTTGGGAGCGCGCTTCCATGGCATGGAAGAGGTCGACGGTTCGAACCCGTCCAGGTCCACCAAAACGTTTCAAACACTTACCGTCCCGCTGCCAGCCAAGAACGGAGTCGCCGGAGTCCAAGTGGAGTCCAAACCCCCAAATGCAGGCATGGCAGCCATGGGCACCGTATGGATCTTGGCGCTGCCCACAACTACGCCTTTATTCTTCAACGGGATCGAAGGCAAGGGCGGCGTCGGCACCGTTTTCACGCTCGTTGTCTGCTGGAGACGACGAAAACATTTGCTTCCCTATAAGGATGTTGGCCGTCGCGACGCCCCACCGGATGCACTGTCGAACCTTCAACAATCTTGGTACATTACATTTTTCCTGGCGGCCTCTCCTGTTCTAAAAAACCCGACATTTCCGACAAACACCACGTAAGTCATTGGTTCGGCAAGCCAGATCGTTGTCGGGTGGAAGTATCACGAGCGAAAAACCCGACATGAAAACCCGACAAATACCGCCTGTTGTCCCGAGCGTCCCGAGACGCCTTGACACCCAAGACGTCGGAGAGTAGAATCCCGCCCATGCATCTACCGATCTCCTTCATGACGGTTTTCTTGTCAATTGCCGCCCTCGCCTCTGGCCAGTCTCAGACCAAACGGTATCTGTACATGAGCACGCCCGATGCGGCTCAGAAGGATTATCGGTCCGGCCAAGGCATTCTGATTTTCGATATTGATCAGGGGCATAGATTCGTGCGGCGCATCGATATTCCCACGTTTCAGGAGGGCCTTCGCGGTTTCGCTGGAAACCTCAAGACGCACAAAGCTTACTTCTCCACCAGCAATCGCCGCGTGGGCGCCTTCGATCTGGAAACGGAAAAGATCGTCTGGGATAAAACTTACGAAGCGGGCGCTGATCGATCGTCCATTACTCAGGATGGCAAGAAGATCTACGTTCCTACCGGATACTGGTACTTCGGAGCCGATAGCGGAATGCTAGTCCTCAATGCAGATAACGGCCAGCTAATAAAACGGATCAATGTCGGTCCCGCGGCCCACAACACCCTCGTTAGCCTGAATGGCCGGTTCTTATACCTTGGCAGCCAAACGATGTTGACGGTCTTTGATACGCGCAATGAAAAGGTGATCCGCCAGATTAGAGACGTGGGCGAACGCGGGATATTCCCCTACACCATGGATAGTCGTAATCGCATCGCTTATGTGTGCCTCGGGGATCACGTCGGCTTTGATGTTGTGGATCTGGAAACGGGAAAGGTCCTACATCGTATCTATGCGGGAAAGGAACGTATTCCCCATCGCACGCACGGATCAGCTCTCACACCCGATGAAAGTGAATTGTGGATTAGCGATCAAGTCGGCAAGAAACTGTTTATTTATGATGCCACGAAAATGCCTCCCGAGCCGAAAGGCGAGGTCGAGCTATCCCAGGGAGGTCACGGATGGGTGAATTTTAGCCTGGATGGCCGGTACGCGTGGACCCATACGCCCGATGTCTTTGACGCGAAAACCAAAAAGCTCGTCGCTACCTTGAAGGACGAAAGCGGCACGCCGGTGAGCGGTTCAAAGTATTTCGAAGTTCATTTCCGCGACGGCAAAGTCGTGGAGATGGGCAGCGAGTTTGGTCTGGGACGCAAGTAGTATCGCCAGCGTTCACGGCTCTTTAAGAAGTTCGTCAACCGTCCAATAGTTCATCCGGCCCCGATTAGCGGCGCGGATCAGCCCGACGGCCGCCTCCGAAACCGGGGTGCCGGCCCCGCTGAAGCGCCTGCGAACATACGACAGCAGGGAAGCAATGTCGGCGTCGGTCAAAATCGGTCCAAATGCCGGCATCTCTTGATTGTAGGTCTTGCTGCGGACTTCGATGCTTCCCCGTAGGCCGTGCAATACGATTTTTATTACCTGGCTTTCAGGCCCCGCCACCCAGGAAGAGCCCTCCAAAGGTGGAGCTTCGCCCATCATCCACGGGCCTTCGTTCAGGTGGCATCCAGCACAGTAGGTTTCAAAACTGGTTCTGCCCGGATCTCGTTCCGGCGTGCGAACACGACTTCGGCCATGAGCACAGCCCGACAGTAGCGACACAAGCCAAAGACTAGTCACAGATAAAGCGAAAGTTAGTTCGCTCATCCCGCAAGGTGTAGCGAACTTTGGAGTATTCCCCCGTTGGCTCCTCATAATACTCACAATACTCAAAATTGATTATGATTCTTCGCGGTCGATATTGTCTGTTGACGAATGAACGCGCCGACTGATATCCAGGGACTATGCTGCCGAAGTGTGAGGAGACCTGAATGCTGTCGCAAGTGGCGCGGGATATCGAGCACTGGCCTCTCGACAAATTGATTCCCTACGCGAAGAACCCTCGGACCCACTCCGACGCGCAAGTAGCCCAGATCGCCGCGAGCATCCGCGAGTTTGGATTTACTTCCCCACTTTTAGTGGACGCCAAAGCGGGGATCATCGCCGGTCACGGACGCCTACTCGCGGCACGCCAGCTCCGCATGACCGAAGTGCCCGTCATTGTTCTCGACCACTTCACCGACGCGCAGAAGCGCGCGTACATCCTCGCCGACAACCAACTCGCAATGAACGCGGGATGGGATGACGATCTTCTGCGCGTCGAGCTGGCATCGTTGAAAGACGAAGCCTACGATCTCGACCTGATCGGCTTCGAGGGCGAGGAACTGGCGCGACTGCTCGCCGGGCAGAATGGTACCGAGGGACTGACCGACCCGGATGCCGTGCCGGAGATCCCGGAGACACCCGTGACCATGCCCGGCGATCTATGGCTGCTCGGGAATCATCGACTCATCTGTGGGGACTGCACGCAAACCGACGTCGTGGCCCGGTTGCTGGCTGATTCCAAGCCGCACTTGATGGTCACGGACCCGCCGTACGGGATCGAACTCGACTCCGAATGGCGGGATCGGGCCGGTCTCAACGGATGCGGACCGGCCGAGGCCAGCCACATGAAGCACCGGACCGCTGGCCACACCAATACCTCGATCTCTTCGGATACGCGCGCCGATTGGTCGGGCGCGTTCGAATTGGTGACGAGCCTCGAAGTGGCTTACGTCTGGCACGCTTCGAAGTTCACCCGCGAGGTTCTTGACGGCTTGCTGCGGATCGGTTTCCTTCATCACCAGCAGATCATCTGGAACAAAGGCCGGACCGTGCTCACGCGAACGCATTACTGGTTTCAGCACGAGCCATGCTGGTATGTACGAAAGAAGAATGCCCCCTGGTACGGGAAAGCGGGCGAGAACTCCACAATCTGGGACTCGCCTTCGCCGAAGTTCATTATGGGGGGATCGGACGAGGAGAAGATCGACCATCCAACGCAATAGCCGATCGAATTAATGCGTCGGCCTCTGCGCAATCACACCGTGCCGGGCGACATCTGCTACGACCCCTTCCTCGGATCGGGCACCACTCTCATCGCCGCCGAGCAAAGCGGGCGCGTTTGTTACGGCGTAGAACTCGATCCAAAATACTGCGACGTGATCGTCCAGCGGTGGCAGCAATACACGGGCAAGGAAGCGTTGCTCGATGGCGACGGACGTTCCTTTGAAACGGTTGCGCAGGAGCGTCTGAGGAAGGCCGCGTGACCGCGCTGTGCCGCCGCGTGCGAACGCTAGAAGCTGTAGTAAGCGCCCCGGCCTGGAGCAACCCGTTGTTTGAGGCGCAGAACCTCGCCCTGGACAGGGTGTCATCCCCGGAACGTGAAATCTTGGAAGCAGTAATCGCCCACGCCCCCGGCGCGCCGAGGATCGACTTCAACGGAGACCTTTGGCGGCGTTGGGAATCGGTATTCGCCGAGGCCGTTACTGAGACGAGATGTCCAGTGGCGCTAACCGCGATCGACATGATGCTCTGAATGCCCAATACGGCCAAGACCAGTCGCGGCGTAGATCACGGTCTGCGACGCTGCCGCCGCGAAATCGCCGGAATCGAAGTTCTGATCCGATCCGGTCATCCCGACGTGCAAGGTCTCTGTCTCGCGCTCGCGGA
>JBPCKZ010000077.1:0-10297 GCA_051003795.1 Bryobacteraceae bacterium
CCACGGAACGACCTGCGGCCGCTCTATCAGTATTTGCCGCCCATCGCCGCGCCCGGCACGCCGCCCGGTCCGCTCGCGGACTTACTGCGGCTCAATACGGGAGTTCCCCCCACGCCACAAGCCACCCGAAGCCGCCTGGGATTGGTCGGAATCGGGCCGCGCCGCGATCCGGCGGGTTATCCCAATGGGCGTCGCGTGACCGACGACGTTACCGACATCCAGGTGCGTTTGACGGCTGGCGTGTTCAATCCGTTGTTCAATAGACCTCCGAACAACCTGCTCGGCGACGGCGTGAACGTTAATGACACCCCACAATTTGAAACTTTCCCCTACGTGTGGTTTGCCCACGATGGGCGGAACAGCCGTCACCTGGATCCGGGTGAGCCTGGGTGCACCATGGGCGGGGGCGCTCCCTGTCCACCTCCAGACAGCCAACCCTGAGCCCCCGCGGCCGTGTCGCTAAACATGCCACACGGTCGCAACTTTCCCGATTCCGATCCCGATTCCGATTCCGAAGAATGAACCCGAAAATGTTTCGTCCCCCGATTATCATTACGCTGCTCTGGGCAATTGCCGTTTCCGCCCAAAGCCCCGTGGCCCCTCTTACCCCGATCCAGCAAAGCATCGCGGCGGCGGAAGCGGCTATTCGCAAAAGTCCTAAGAATTTCGAAGGCTACAACGATTTGGCTCTCGCATTTGTTCACCGGGCCCGCGAGGCTTCGGATCCAAAATATTACCGTCAGGCGGAAGAGGCGCTCGGGAATTCGTTACGCCTGGAGCCGGAAAATTTTGCCGGCCAGAAGATTCGGGCCCGGATCCTTATGGGACGGCACGAATTCGTTCCGGCTTTGGAGTTGGCAAAGGCTCTCAACCGGCGCGTGCCCGACGATATTCCAGTTTATGGACTGGTCGCCGATGCCGCTATCGAGTTGGGCGATTATCGGGAAGCCGAAGACGCGGCGCAATGGATGCTGAAGCTGCGGCCCCCGAGTCCGATCAGCCTCATGCCCGCGGCGCGATTGCGGGAACTGTTCGGCGATGTCGAGGGGGCCGTGGAGTTCCTGAACTCCGCGCTGCGCATGACCAGTCCGCAGGAAGTCGAGGAGCGCGCCTATATTTCGGTGTGGATTGCCCGCCTCACGCTCGCTACCGGAAAGGCGGAGGCGGCCGGGAAGTGGCTACAACAGGCGCTCGCGCTCGTCCCGGAATACCATCCGGCGCAAATGGGTCTGGCAAGGGTCTTCTCCGCCCAGCACCGGCATGCCGAGGCGATCGACATTTGGCGCCGGGAGTGCCAAGCCGTACCTCATCCGCGAACCTATTACGAGTTCGCGGAAGCTCTCGATCAGGCCGGCCGCGGTGAAGAAGCCGCCCGCGCCTACGCCGAATTCGAAGCAAAGGCGCGCAGCCGGACAGGAAGCGCCGACAACGCCAATCGCGAGCTGGTCTTTTACTACGCCGGTCGCGGCGCGAAGCCGGCGGAAGCCCTTCGCCTGGCGGCGCAGGAGATCTCGCGGCGTCACGACGTCTACACGCGCGATGCGTACGCGTGGGCGCTCCACGCGAATGCCGAATACGGCGACGCCCGTCGGCAGATTGAAGCGGCTCTCGCCATCGGCATACGCGATTCGGCGTTATTTTATCGCGCGGGAGCTATCTTTTCCGAACTGCATCAAACGGCGGAGGCGGCACGCTACTGGCAACAATCGCTTGACGTCAACCCGCTCTCGGTCCCCGCACGCGTAGCGCTGGCGAGCGTTGCACCGACGAGCGATGTCTCACGGTACGAAACGAAACAGTAAATCGCGGATTTTCAGATACCATTCCGATCCCCATTCATCGGGAAAGATGGGATTCTTGCTCCAGTCGGCGGAAATTTGCCGGCCGGCCTGCAACAGGATGTCGAGCGACGCCGCCCGCGGATAACGCGCCGTCTCAATCGCCTTGGCGAGCGCCATATCCTGCGCGGCGTTGCGGCGAATGACGCCGCGCAGCGTGAGGGGATTGCGCCCGCGCTTCTCCGGAACGCCCGCGAGGAAATTCGCGATCGGACCCCAGGCGGCGGCATCCGAGCGGGCTTCGACGGCAGGAAGCGCGGGTGGAAGCGGCCCGCTAACGTGCGCGATCTCCGGCAGATCCGGCACGGTCGCGGCAACCACGCGCACTTCCATGGGGGCGACAATCCAACCGCCGGTCTTCAACAGCACCTCCAGCCGGACACGCCGTACCAGCGTTTCGCGCGGGACCCAAACATCAAGCAGATAGAGGCGCGTGGTTTGATCCGGAAGCCCAAGCTCCGCATCCGGCATCACCCCGAAGCACGGGAGCCGCGTCGGCTCAAGCGTATCGGGAATCCATCGGTCCCCTCTTTGCACGAACTGCTCCTTATATAGATCGATGCGGAATAGATCGCCTGGATTAGTAACCACATAAAGAAAATAATTCGTGGCCGGAGGGGCGGTTACGGCAATTTGAAAGGATGCATGGGCATTCCGCGCGACGGCGGGCGAAAGAATTTCGCGCGGGTGCAAGGCGCGATCGGCGGGCAGAATATTGCCGTACGGATCGAGCCGTTCAAATTCGGAAAATACTTGCAGCGTTTGCGCATCGAGCGCGGCGCCCCCGATGAACACCCTGCTGAACAAAAGCCCGGCCAATCCGATTTTCCGACCCATGTCCTAAAATAGAACGTCATGGGCAATGGAGAGCGACAATGCCGGTAAAGCGCATCGGAATACTCACGGGCGGAGGCGACGTTCCGGGCCTCAATTCCGTAATCAAGACGGTGGTCTACCGCAGCAAGGAGATCGACTGCGAGGTCATCGGTATCCGGCGTGGATGGGAAGGTCTCACGCACGTGAATTTCGACGATCCGGCAAGCGTCAGCCGGTACGTCCAGCCGCTGAATCGCGAAAACACCCGGACCATCGATCGCACGGGCGGAACCTATCTGCACAGTTCGCGCACCAATCCGACCAGGATGAAGAACGTGCCCGAGTTCCTGGCCGGCGCAACCTTCGAGCAATCGCAAAAGACGAAGGACGGCGTGACCTCCACCGTTTACGACATGACGCCGCGGGTGTTGAAGAATATCGAAACGCTGAATCTCGATTACCTGGTGGCGATCGGCGGCGACGATACGCTAAGCTACGCGGCGCATCTCGATAAGCTCGGCGTGAAGGTTATCGCGATTCCGAAGACGATGGATAACGACGTGCGGAACACCGAGTATTGCATCGGATTTTCAACGGCCATCACGCGCGCCACCGAAGCCATCGAACGGCAGCGCACGACCGTCGGCTCGCACGAGCGAATCGGAATTTTCCGCATCTTCGGGCGCGATGCCGGCTACACCGCGCTCTATACCGCATACGTCACCTCGATGCGCTGTTGCATTCCGGAGTATAAGTTCGATCTCGCGAAGTTGATCGAACTGCTGATGACCGATAAGCGCACGACGCCGAGCAACTACGCGCTGATCGTGCTTTCCGAGGGCGCCGAATGGCGGGGCTATCAAGTCCGCGAAATCGGCGAGCCCGACGCCTTCGGGCATCGCAAGAAGGCCAACGTGGGCGAGGATTTGAGCGACGAAATCAAGAAAGTCACCGGCGACGAGACCATCGTCAGCGATCTCACTTACGACTTGCGCAGCGGCAATCCCGACTTTGTGGACAAGTTGGTGGCGTCGACGTTCGCGGGCATGGCCGTCGATTGCATCGAGCACGGCAGGCACGGCCTGATGATGGCGCTCTCGGGCGGATGCTATGCGGCGCAGCCAATTCCAGACCCGAAACTCGGGCCCCGCCGCGTGGATTTAACGACGATGTATAACACCGATCGCTATCGCCCTAGCTATGCAAGCAAAATGGGATTGCCGATCTTCCTGACTCGCGCGTGAACCTCTTCGGCCGGCGTAAACCGGAGCTCACGCCCGAGCTGAAAGATGAAATCCGGCGGTCGTTCGACGAAGCGTCGCGCGACGACGAACATTTCCCGGCGACGATCGATCCGCGCATTTCTCACGTCCAATTGATTCTGGAATTCTTCGGGGACCTCTCGGGCAAACGCGTGCTCGATGCGGGTTGCGGTAAAGGGCGCTTCGCCAAAGTGTTGTTCGAGAAGTATCCGGCAGCCGAGATCTGGGGGCTGGATATTTCCCAAGAGATGCTGAAACACGTCGCGCCGGGGATTCACACCCGCGCGGGTTCGATGACGGAGTTGCCCTTTCCCGACGGCCGCTTCGATTGCGCGTACGCGACCGAGTCGCTGGAGCATGCGGTCGAAATCGACGTGGCCGTGCACGAGATCTGCAGGGTGGTGAAACCCGAGGGAAGGATCGCGATCATCGACAAGAACGCCGAGCACTTTGGGAAACTGAAAACGCCGGCGTGGGAGAAATGGTTTCGCCGCGAGGAGTTGGAAAAGCTGCTTCGCCGCGATTGCCGCAAGGTGGAGAGCCGGTTTATTTCCTATTGGGAAGACGTGGAACCGGACGGAATGTTTCTAGCTTGGCTCGCGCAACGATAAGATCGACCGGATTATTCCCTCGATAAGATTACAGACTTTCCAAAAACATCCGCTTTCTTGAATTCCGGGTACAGGTTCAACCGCGGCGTGTCGCCCGCGCAATCGAGGCAGGCGATAACACAGGGTGGAGCTTCGGCCGGCTGAGGGTAGTATCGCGACGGATTAGTAACGCCGGTGTGCACGAAGCGGGTTGAGGGTCTCCGCTCGCGCACGAGCGCCATGAGCGGGTACTCCAGTTGCAGATTATTTATGTCGATTCCAACCGTATCGCATGCGGTGCGGGCGATGCGATCGGCGGACGCCATGTACGAATGACGGTTGTTCCATGGCTGCATGTCCGCGAAATACCGGTCGTCGCGAGGCACGCGCAGGAGGCTCGCGGGTCCCTTTAGCGGCCTCACCCAGTTCTGCAGCAGCGGAAGCCGGGCGTTGTCGAGAAACAGCAAGCACAACCCGACTTGGGCGATGGTGGCCGCGAGTTTCGGCCGAAGCTCACCGGTAAACCCGCCGAAGATGCCTGCCATGGGAGCGGCAGCCACGAACAGCGGCAAGAATAGCCGCGCCTGAAATGGCTGCCATTTCAAATAGGCGCAGAAGGTCAGGAAACCGCAGAGCAGCGCGGCCAGATAGAGCGCCCTCTCTCGATCGCGTCCGCCGAGCGCTCGCCAGGCAAGCATAATCGCGACCGCCAGCAGCACCAGCAGATGCCATCGGTTCGGAGCATTCGCCTCGTGATTGGAATTCTTGGGCGGCGCGAACTTCGTCCAACGCCACGTAGTCGCCGCATCGTTCGGACCGATGCCGATGCGCCGGTGAATGGATAGAGCGGCATCGTACACGGCACGGTTCCAACGGTCGCTTCGGGCTCCGAGCTGCTCGGAGACATTCCTCGCCGCGTTCGAAACGGTTTGTTTCCAGCCGAACGTTTCATTCCGCCAACGAAAAAAGCCGTTTGCCTGAGCTGAGTCGAAACCCATGATCGAACCGCTGAGGGCATGGTTCCGGACAAACTGCGGCGCATTGATGGCCAGGCCGCACGCGATCGCCGCGGCGGACGTAGCGGCAGCGCGCCAGGGTGACGGTCGCGATGCGGGCCGCCATCGCGGGATCAAAACGGCGCAGATCGGCCACGGCAGAAAAAGGTAAGCCGTCGCCTTCGTCAATAACGCCAAACCTACTGCCGCGCCCAGGAACAGAGCGTCGACCATGCTGGATGTGGCCGCGAAACGGATCGCGAAGCAGACCGCGATCGCCATCCACCTCGCCAGCACGTAGTCGTTTTTAGCCCCGGAACTGGCGAGGATGCCGGATGGCAGCGTGGCGCAAAAAAGCGCGGCGATTGCCTGGCCTCGCGCGTTGGCGCCAAATAGCGCCGCGGCAAGCGAAACCGCGACGATGCCGGCCGCCGATGCGAACCACTGAACGAGGTTGACCAGATAGTCGCCGCCCGCGAGCACATAAAGGTGCAGCATGGCGTATTCCGCAAATGGTTGGAGCATGATCTGGGCCAGGTACGGCGTGGGGAAGAAGCGCACGCTCGATTGCTCGGCCCAGTAAACGACGCGGGGCATGTGATACGCCATGGCATCGGCGCTGTTTGGGGGGCTCAGGATGGCAATAGCCGCGGTGGTGGCCACAATAAGGACACAGGCGGCCGCGCAGAGCAGGATCACCGGGTCGGGCCACGCTAAATGGATGCGCGATGCGCGGATTCGAGAGGCGCGCCGGCGTAGCGCCACGGCGCCGCAAACGGCAACGGCCACCCAGGCGATCGTGAGCGGCTTGCGCCGAATACTTTCAAAAGCGCCGAGTAATTCGGTCAATAAGAAGAGGACAGTCCCGAGGACCGTCACCAGCCGGAGAATGCGCTCTCTCAAGACACTCTGCTTCAAGACTTGGCGGCCTCGCGAAACACCGCGCGCTGCTTGTGCCCCAGCGCTTCCCACCCGTAGTGCAATTCCATATGTTCGCGGGCCGCGCGCGCCAGTCGCGACCGGTAGCTGAAGTGCTCCAGAAGCGTCGCCGCGCCGTCCGCAAATGCCTCCGGACCGTCCGCGATCCAGATGTTTTCGCCATGTTTCAGATCGAGGCCCGCGCAACCCGAGGAGGTCGAAATGACCGCGCGCTCCATCGCCATGGCCTCCAGAACTTTCACGTTCGTCCCGGCCGAAACAGTCGTCGGAACCACGACCACGTTCGTGTCCGCGTACGCCGGACGAACGTCTTCCACAAATCCCAAAATGCACGCGCCCGGCATGGCGGGCGGTTGCCGCTGCCCCGTGAAGCGCGCCCAGTGAAGCGCAAACTCCGGTCCCGCAATGCACGTGAGCTGCGCGCCGGGCACCTGCTTTATCAGCAGCGGCCAGATCCGCTCCGTCAGGAACTGGTACGCCGTGACATTCGGGAAATGGCGGAACGATCCGATAAACAGCAGCTTCCCGCTTCCACTCTCCGCTCTCGGGAGGAAGCGCTGCAGATCGACGCCATTCTCGACGACCCGTCCACGTTTCGGATCGGCGAGCAATTGAACGTCTTTCCGCGACATCGTGACAATCGCCGGGAAATTCCAGAACGCCCGCTCCTCGAAACAACGCCACCGGAAGTAATTCCACCAGTTCATCGGCGTTCTGCAAGCGCGGAACACTTGGCGGAAGAGGTCGAAGGTGATGTCGTGTTCCACCAGGATGTCGCCCCCGTATCGCGCCAGTTGCGTGTACTCCACTTGCAACACGGGGATCGCAAACTCGCGGCGCATGGACTCGAGGATGACGCGCATCTCCGCGGATTCATACTCGTGAACTTCGGGCGGCAGCACGGTCGACCAGCGCGGCTCGCGATAGCGCGGTTTGGGCGCGAGGATCGCCTTCGCGCAGAACTCAAGGAGCGCTTCGTAGCCCTGGGTCGCGTCCTCGGCAAACGCGAAAAGAAAAATGTCGAACTCGACCGAAGACTCCCGCAGCAAATTGAAAATCCGCACGGCGCCCCCGTGCGAAAGTGGATACGGCACGTATGGCGACAACACCGCCACGCGCTTTCGCCGAGGAGAAAGCGGCCTCCCATCGAGAACGCGCGGCCATGCATTCGCCCCCGCTGCGGCCTTCCGCCAGAGCGTAAGCCAGGCTGGCCGAAGATAAATGCGATCCCGCTCGACTCCGCTAAGAAACAGCGCCGAAGCCAGCCAATGAGCCGGCTTTAGGTGATGCCGTTCAAGCCGCTCGTTGTAAGCCAGAATCCGGAACGGCGCAAGCAGCAGCGCCGTGAGCCGCAATGGATTCGACGTGCGCGTGAGCAGCACCGGCGCCAGCCCAATCCGATTGCGCGACAGTTGTTTTCTAGCCTGCGCAAAGAGACTCCATGCGTTGCCCGGACGCAAACGCACCATCGTGACGCCTGGAATTTCCGCATTTCCGAGCGTTACAACCAGGTGGGGGCGGGTTGGCTCAAGGCGGCGAATTTCCGCCACCATCGCGCTTGCAAGCTCGTCTTCGCCGCTCCAGAAACTGACAATTGCCGCTTCCGGATCTTTGCCGAGCAGCCCAAATATCAATTGCTTCAGGCGTTCTTTCACCGCTGAAACTCGACGGTGCCCACTTCTCCCGACGTTCCGAGTTTCGCGTTCAACTTTGGAAAATATTCGATCGCGACGCGGCGCGGATGTTGCGGTCCGCAGCCCAACGCCGTATCCTCGCTGCCCGTTACAACGATTCCGGACGGATCGCGCACCAGCAGCCGCACGATTTTGCCATCGTCCTTCAAGATCGCGAGGCGCGCTTGCTTGCCGATGCAATCCACCTGCTTCAGAACTCCTTCGGCATGGCCCGCCGCCTTCGGCCCGTCCCACCACGGAACCGCTTGACCGGCGACGTCCGAGGGAAGCGGCGGTCCGCCGGCTTTCGCTTCCGCCGCCCGTAGCTCGGCAATGGCTTTGGCTTTCAGGCGATTGATGTCGCGCTGTTTCTCTTCCGCCACGCGGCGGCGCTCGGCCTCCTCGGCATCGAGGCGCTGCCGCTCAATGGCGAGCCGTGCTTCCCGCATCCGGTCCCGCTCGGGTTCGGTCGCGGCGGCCTGCTCCGCCGAACGCCACGCCTTCGCGGCTTCCGGAAATTTCTTCCGGTCCAGATAGAGCCTGGCGAGAGCTTCCCAGTACACGGTGTTGCGGGGAGCGAGCTTGGTCGCGATATTCCATTCCGCGATTTTTTTTGCCGGATCCGGCGACTTTTCTCCCAGCAGAAAGTGCGCTTCGGCCAGGTTCGGGTCCAGCTCGATCGCTTTCTCCAGAGCGTCTTTCGCCTTGGCCGCGTCGCTATCGAGGCGCGCGAAATCCAAAAAGACCGCCGGGTTCTTGCTGCCGTCCTCGATAGCACGGCTCAAATGCTCGCGCGCCGCGGCGGTATCGCCATTCTTGAGAGCCAGTAGCGCGAGACCTTCTTCGGCCTGCGTCGCGTGCACATGGTCGCGAATCATGGCTTCATAAGCGGCCTGCGAGCGGTCGTTCAGAAGATCCGCCATCGCCAGGGAAACGGACTCCGGCGCGACCGGGCTGGTATGCAGATCCCGCTCCGGACTGAGCGGGCGGCTGGGAGCGGCGGCCGTGGGGAACACTCCCGCCTTCCAGTAAAGATCCACGCGCGCCTCGAAATCCCGCCGGGATTCGCCGAGCGCATTGCGGTAAGCGGCGTCCTCATCGACGCCCTGTTGCAGATTAAATAACAGCACGCGCGTCTTGGCGTAATTATCGGGGTTCGCGATCAATAGGTGAATTCGCGCCCAATCGCGCGTGCGATTCGCGGGCGGCGCGCCCCAGGTGACATGCGTGCCATGGACTTCGATGGTGGAAAAGAACGACTCCAGGCCTTGCTCGATGGGGGAAGGCAGGCGGTCCACATTGCGTTCGAGAAACACGCGCGTGCACCCGGCGAAAACGGCTTGCGGGATAGCCGAACCCACGCTCGCCAAAGCGTCATACCGGTCGCGCCCGCGAATCAATCCCGGCGCTGGCGCGTCTTCTTTCGCGTCCTTGAAAAGCAGAATGCGAATCCGCGGGTCGGACTGCAAATCCGGTTTCTGCAGCGTGTAACCCAGGGCGTATCGAAACTGCTCGAAATCGGCAAGCGTTGCGCGAGCGGCGCGCGGGGTGGCGTCGCTGAAAATCTCGAAAGGCCCGGACCGGCTCTGCACCCATTCGGCTTTCGCGAGGCTGCCGCAGAGCAACAGGGAGATTGCGAGACGAGACCGCATGAATCGCCGCATCCAATCGGTATTGTGGCACAGGCTGGAGCGGGAGCGGCACGGGTTCGTGCCCCTGGACATAAAGAACTATCGATGGGGAAGTCGCTTGGCAGTTCGGGATTTCAATGAGAGGCCGGGCGGCTTGCTACAATGGCGAGAGCGCGGCGCTATCGTCTAACGGTTAGGACGGAGCCCTCTCAAGGCTTAAATACGGGTTCGATTCCCGTTAGCGCTACCATGTTTTCAATACCTTACAAAGATTGCGGTCACACGCGGTCACACATTTCATTGTTTTCTCTCCGGCTGTTCGTTTGATTTCTGAAATTTTTCCCACCGGTTTGTCGCTTCCTGGTCTCTCCCTGTGAGTCGGTGCGCGTAGACTGTGGCAGTCACCATGACCGAACTGTGGCCGAGCCGTTCGGACACGGCGGGAAGTTCCATGCCAGCGGCCAAAAGGTGCGACCCGTGGGAATGCCTCAATAGGTGGAGGCTCGCGCCCTTTGGTTTCGGGATTTTGAGGCGTTTGAATAGCGCCGATACT
>JBPCKZ010000078.1:0-28582 GCA_051003795.1 Bryobacteraceae bacterium
CTTGTGTGGGCACAGGGTTTCCACTCGCGCAACCCGTGTCCACACAAGTGTGAACACGGCAGGCACGAGTGCCCGCGCCACAAGACCGAAACGGATTCCAAGGAGCGAATATTGTCGACGATCGTAAGAATAACCGGTATTGAGATTCTGGATTCGCGGGGCAACCCGACCGTCGAGGCGGAAGTGTTTCTCGCCGACGGCAGCATGGGCCGAGCCGCCGTCCCCTCGGGCGCATCGACGGGAGAGCATGAAGCCGTCGAGCTGCGGGATGGAGATTCACGGCGCTACCTGGGAAAAGGGACGCGCACGGCAGTCGGCCATATCAATGGCGAAATCGCCAAAGCGCTGCAAGGGCACGATGCCACCGTGCAGGCCAAGATCGACCAGATCATGATCGACCTCGACGGAACCACGCCCAAGGGTCGCCTGGGCGCGAACGCGATTCTTTCCGTCTCGCTGGCCGTCGCGCGCGCGGCGGCGTCTTCCCAGCGAACGCCGCTCTACCGGTATCTTGGGGGCGTCGGAGCGAACGTTTTGCCCGTCCCGATGATGAACATCCTCAATGGCGGCGCGCACGCGGATAACTCCGTCGATCCGCAGGAATTCATGATCGTCCCTTACGGCGCGCCCAAGTTTTCGGAAGCTCTGCGGATGGGCGTTGAAATTTTCCACACGCTCAAGAAAGTGTTGAGCAAGCGCGGATACTCCACCGCCGTGGGCGATGAAGGCGGCTTCGCGCCCAACCTGAAATCGAATGAAGAGGCGCTCGAAGTGGTTCACGAAGCGATCTCGCAGGCGGGCTACAAGGCGGGCGAGCAGATCGGCATCGCTCTCGATCCCGCGGCGAGCGAATTCTATTCCGGCGGCAAATATATTTTCAAGAAATCCGATAAGAGCGAGCGCACATCCGAACAGATGGTCGCATTTTGGGCTGATTGGGTAAGGCAATATCCGGCCATCGTTTCGATCGAAGACGGCCTGGCCGAGGACGATTGGGCCGGATGGAAACTGATGACGGAGACCCTCGGCAATCGCCTCCAACTGGTCGGCGACGATCTCTTCGTCACCAACACCACGCGCTTGAAGCGCGGCATCGACGAGGGAATCGCGAACTCGATCCTGATCAAGGTGAATCAGATCGGGACGCTCACCGAAACTTTGAACGCGATTCAAATGGCGTCGCGAGCGGGCTACACGTCGGTGATCTCGCATCGCTCGGGTGAAACGGAAGATCCGTTTATCGCGGATCTTGCGGTGGCAACCGGCGCCGGGCAGATTAAGACGGGTTCCGCCAGCCGCACGGACCGCATCGCGAAGTACAACCAACTGCTGCGAATCGAGGACCGGCTGGGAGACACCGCGCAGTTCGCCGGCGCGAAGGCCTTCCGGCGGTGACCGGTGCGAAGCCGCGGCCGAAGCCGCTGATCCTGACCATTCTAGATGGCTGGGGATTTTCCCCGGCCATCGAGGGCAACGCCATCGCGCAGGCGCGCAAGCCTACGTACGACCGGCTCCTGCGCGAGTTCCCGAACACGCTCATCCAAACCTCGGGGCGCTCCGTCGGGCTTCCCGAAGGGCAGATGGGCAACAGCGAAGTGGGGCACCTGAATATCGGCGCGGGCCGCGTGGTTTACATGGATGTGACGCGGATCGACCTGGCAATTCAGAACGGCGAATTTTTTCGCGATCCCGTGCTGCTCGCGAGCATGCGGCACGCGCGCGGATATCGGTTGCATCTGATGGGCCTGTGCAGCAACGGCGGCGTTCATGCCCAGCTTACGCACCTCTATGCGCTTTTGAAAATGGCGAAGCAGGAGGGCGTGGAGCGCGTGTTCGTGCACTGCTTCATGGACGGCCGCGACACCGGGCCGAATAGCGGCGCGGAATTTTTGCGCGAATTGCAGCGGCGGATTCGAACCATTGGCGTGGGGCGGATCGCATCGTTATCGGGCCGCTTTTATGCGATGGACCGCGACAAGCGCTGGGAGCGCATCGAGCGGGCGTTCGGCGCAATGGTGCTCGGGAACGGCGAAAAGGCCACGGACCCCGTCGCCGCCGCGGAACGCTCGTATGAGAAGGGCGTCACCGACGAATTTATCGAGCCGGTCACAATCGTGGACGATAAGGGCGAGTCGGTTGGACTGATCCGCGACGATGACGCAGTCATAATCTTCAACTATCGCGCCGACCGCGGACGCGAGATCACCGAGGCTTTAACCAGCGCGACCCTTGAGCGGCCATCCCGATCCATCGCTCCCAAGAATCTGCATTACACCACCATGACGCAGTACGACAAGACTTTCACCGTCCCGTTTGTGCTGCCGCGAGAGCACCCGGACAATATTCTGGCCAACGTCTTCACGCAATTGAATTGGAAGAACCTGCGCGTCGCGGAAACGGAGAAATACGCGCACGTTACTTATTTTTTCAATGGCGGGATCGAGAAGCCCTATCCCGGCGAGGAACGCGAGATGGCGCCGTCGCCTAAGGTCGCGACCTACGACCTGAAGCCCGAGATGAATGCGGCCGGCGTCGCGCAAACGGTCGAGAATGCAATGCGCACGCGCGATTTCGACGTGATCGTGATGAACTTCGCGAACGCCGACATGGTGGGACATTCGGGCAAAATCGAGCCGACGATAAAAGCGGTCGAGACCGTGGACGCGTGCCTCGACGGCATTTATCAGGCGCTCCGGCGGAAAAACGGGATTTGGATTATTACGGCGGACCACGGCAACGCCGAAATGATGATCGACCCGGTCACCCATGGCGCGCATACCTATCACACGACCAACCCGGTGCCGCTGATTCTGGTCGACGATTCGAAAGCGAAGCTGCGAATGGGCGGCGCGTTGCAGGATATTGCGCCGACGATTCTAGGCGTGCTGGGCGTGGCGCAGCCGCGCGAAATGACCGGCAGAGATTTGCGAGCTGAGCTTGGGTGATGCGGATGCTTCGGGTTGCACTTCTCCCGTTCGCGCTGTGGCTGGCGGGCTGCGGCGGATCCAAGCCGCAAACCTCCGCGGCGGAAAAGGCTGAAGTAAAG
This sequence comes from Bryobacteraceae bacterium, assembly GCA_051003795.1. Classification (GTDB taxonomy): domain Bacteria; phylum Acidobacteriota; class Terriglobia; order Bryobacterales; family Bryobacteraceae; genus JALYXS01. The sequence continues at coordinate 3,047 of JBPCKZ010000078.1, forward strand.
CCGCCCGCGGACGAATCCGCGTTGTTTCCACTAACCGGACTTGTCAGTTCCCGGGTCGTGCCGGATCGCCTGCTCGGCAAGTCTTTCCTGCCCGGTGGAACCGTCGCGGATTACAAAGCGGGATACCAACTCTTTGCGATTCGCATGGAATCCGCGCAAAAGGCCTCGTTCGTGCTGCTCGATTTCAAGAAGGATCTCACCAATTCCAAGTATCTGGCTCACATGGGCGGGTTCTTCGGCTTGGATCGCGATAAGCCGCTATACGTTTTCGCGAAAGGTCCCGTGGTGGCGGGCGTCTTCGGGCTGCCCTACGGGAAAGCGGACATCGTCGCGCGCCAATTCGCCCTTAAAATCCGCTAGAACCCGCTCTTCCGCCGGTCCCAAAGATGCCCATACCAGCAGAGCGACGCAATATAGCCGGCGCTCGTCAGCGCGAGGACAATGCCGCCGTATTGTTGGGCAGCGAGACCGAGCGCGAAGCAGCCCACCGCCTGGACGGCGCCGACGGGTAGAAGCCGGCCGCCCGTGAAACGCCAGCGCTGCTGCGGGATATGCATGAGCGCGGAGGAATGATGGCCAAGGGTGAGCGCAGCCAGTCCGGACGTAAGACCGCACCAGGGGCTCAGGGTCAGAACCAGCACCATGAGGATGGCCAAAAAGGCGCAATCCTTGGCGAATAGAATTTCCCAACCTCGCAGAGGCAGGTAACGGTAGCGCGTCACGCCGGAATCAAAGTCCAATCCGAATAGCGATTGCGCGTAGGTACTCAATGCGAGTGCCACCAGAGTGGCGAGAACCGGAAACGAGGCCGTATCGGGGTTGCGGTCCAGGAAACGATAGCAGGTTCCGCCGACACTCAACAGAACGGCAACATAAGTGTCCAAGAGGCTCAGCATTTCGCGAAGGTTGTAGCGAATCAATCCGCCTAACGGGCCGGGAGGGTGAGGCATGCTCCGGAAGAAGCTCCAGTGCGGATCACGTTTCGCAATTCGATCGCTCATTACGACCGCGCCTTGCACGGCAATCGCAAGACCGAGAAAAGACAGTGCCGCCACGAAACCGGCCTTGAGCGAGATGAGGAGGATGACGATCCAAACGATTGGACTTAACGCGAAACTGGCGATCCGCAACGCCCAGCGCTGTTTTCCGCCGAGCGGCCACAAGCCGAGCCGGGATGCCGGAATCCGGGCGAGAGGATCGGAAGAAATGGGAAATAGCACCAGGAATCCCAGCAGCATGAGCAACGGCTCAGCGGCTTTCGGCTCCAGACCGCTGTTGAGGTCGCCATATACGATCAGCGCAATCAACAAAAAGAAATTGTTTAACTTAAGCGATGCGAAAGTGCCGAGATCGCGCTGGACCGCGCGCCGCAGGGCGTCTAAAATGGCGAGGACGGCAACGCCGGCCAACTTATCAGTGGGCGCCCTTGCCAATTAACACGCGCGGGATGGTACCCAACAAGATCTTCCAATCGAGGCCCAGCGACCAATTGTCGATGTACTGCATGTCCATCTTCATCCACGTCTCGAAATCGACATGATCCCGGCCGTTTAACGCCCAAAGACAAGTCAAGCCGGGCCGCATCCGCAAGCGGCGGCGCTGCCACAGCTTGTACTGTTCGACCTCGCTCGGGACCGCCGGACGCGGGCCCACCAGCGACATCTCGCCGCGAATTACATTCACTAACTGCGGCAATTCGTCGATTGAAAACTTGCGCAGCACGCGGCCGATGGGAGTAAGCCGCGGGTCGTTGGGAATCTTAGTCGCCAGATCCCTCCGGCTCAAATGCATTACCTCCGCTTTCCGCGCTTCGGCATCCATCACCATCGAACGAAATTTGTAGAACACGAAGCGGCGCCCGTTTAAACCGCAGCGCTCCTGCCGGAAGATGGCCGGCCCGGGCGACGTCAGCCGCACCAGCAGCGCGATCAGCCCCATGAACGGCATCAGCAGCACCAACGCCACGGAGGCGAGCGCCAGATCAATCGCCCGTTTGGCGAGCAGGCGTATCTCGTCTTGAGGCGCCGCCGAAAACGTGAGAAGCGGCGTGATCCCGAGCCGTTCCAAATATACTTCGCTGTGCACATGCGGAAAGAAATCAATGGCGACGCGGGTCTTGACACCCTCCTGGTCGCACATCAGAAAGGTTTCTTCGAGCGCCGGCAGGTGCACGCTGCCGACCACGAAAACGATTTCGTCGATCACCTTCCTCCGCAGCAGGGACGGCAATTCGCGAAGAGGATAAACCTTGTGAATTCCGCTCAACTGGATTTCCGCGGTTCCCGGATCGGGATCGTAGGCGACAAACCCTTCGAGCCGCACTCCATGCTCCGCGGATCGCTCAAGGACCTCTCCCAAGCGCCGCGCGCGCGCGCCCAGCCCTACAATCAAAACGTGCCGCAGGACGCCAAACTCTTTCCTGACGACCCCCACCAGGCTGCGGGCCGCCAGCCGGAAAATCAGCAGAAAAATCCAACTATAGAGAGCAAACAGCAGCAGGAAAGTGCGGCTAAGTTGCAGCCGCAGCAGATACTCAAAAACGATCAGGCAGAACGCGCCGTAAGCCGACTGGCGGAATGAGTCTTGTAAGATCACGCGCGGCTCGCCCGAATCGAGCTTGCCGTGCACATTGAGCCAGCGGCCCACCAGCACAAACGTAATCACGCAAAAGCCGAGTACCAGCGCCTTGACCGGCACCAGCAGATAGAAAACGCGGTCGAAGCTAAGCGCGGTTCGAGTCTGGTAGGCGGCTTCGAAAGCCAGCGCCGTCAGGACGATATCCGACAGGCCAAATAAAACTCTGGCTTTCCGATGCTGGTTTGTAAACAACATCAGCATCTCAGATTAACATTCATTCGCCGGAAGTCTCCAAACTGTATGATCTTTCAAACACTTCCAGGAGTAGTTCGAAAATGTCCCTTCGCACGCGAGTAGCTCTCGCCGCCATTCTCGCCATCGGTTTCTCTTCAAGTCCCAGGCTGTCCGCCCAAGCCGTGTACGGCAACATCGTCGGAACGGTGCTCGACGCTTCGGGCGCGGCCATTGCCGGAGCGAAGGTCACGATCCGCAACGTGGAACGCGACGTCACCAACACCACCACCACCAACGAATCCGGCAATTATAGCCAACGCTACCTGATCGTCGGACGCTATCAGGTACGCGTGGAAGCACCGGGCTTCAAGAGCTTCCAGCAGGATAATGTTGGCGTTTCCGTGGATTCCGAAGCGCTGGTCGACATCAAACTGGAGGTCGGCGAAGCGGCGCAGACGCTGGAGGTCAGCGCGGAAGCTTCCCTGCTGAAAACCGAGCGTAGCGACGTTTCGACGACTTATAGCCAGAAAGCCGTCGCGGAGCTGCCGATGCTGAGCCGCCGTTTCACCAATTTCCAGTTGATCACCCCCGGCGTTTCGCTCTGGCCGGTGAGCCTCACGGCGGCATCGCCCGAGAATCCGCAGGGATCCTACCGGCTGCTGGTCAATGGCCAGAGCTTCGCCGGCGTGTCGCACCTGCTCGATGGCACCGACAATCACGACGCGGTGCTGGGCTGGATCGTGATCAACCCGACGCTCGAATCCGTCACCGAAGCGAAGGTTACGACCGCCGATTACGATGCTGAATTTGGTACTTCGGCGGCCGCGGTAGTCAGCGCGCAGACGAAATCGGGAACGAATGCGATCCACGGCAGCGCGTTCGAGTTCCTGCGCAACGATCATTTGCAGGCGCGCAATCCGTTCACCCAATCGATACCGATTTACGGAACGAATGGGCGCGAGATTCCGGTGACGCAGTGGAATCAGTTTGGAGGTTCGATAGGCGGCCCGATCAAGAAGAACAAGCTTTTTTACTTCGGCGATTATCAGGGAACCCGCCGCAACACCGGCGGCAGCGTGCTGCTGCGCGTCCCATCGCTCGCCGAGAGAACCGGCAACCTGAGCGGTCTAGGCCTGGATATCTACAACCCGGCGAGCGGGTCCACGCCGGCCACGCGAACGGCTTTCCCCGGCGCCATCATCCCCGCCAGCCTTATTTCAGCGCAGGCGGCGAACCTGTTGAAGTTCATCCCCGCGCCGAATATCAACGCCTCGAAGGACCAGCCGAATTACGCCGGATCGGGAGCCGTCGGGTTCAACGACGACGCGTTCAACACGCGCGTCGATTGGTATGCCAGCGAAAAGATGCACGTCTTCGGGCGGTACAGTTTTGTGAATTTCGGAATCTCCTCGCCGGGCATCTATGGTTATGCTGGCGGCCCTGGATTCGATCCCAGCGGCGGAACCAGCGCCTTCGCCGGAAGCTCCACTTCACTCAACCACAGCATTGCCGCCGGGTTCGATTACGTGCTTAACCCGGCTCTGTTCACCGATTTTCGCTTTGGATTTTTCCGCTATCAGGTCAACGTGGTGCCGAACGGTCTTTCGACCGCGCCTGCCACGGATGCGGGAATTCCTGGATTGAATCTAGATAAGCAATATACCGGCGGCATGCCCGCGTTCTTCATTAACGATTACGGCAACAATCTTTTCAAGTTCGGATACGCTCTTGGCGTGAACAGCTGCAACTGTCCGCTTAACGAAAACGAGAAACAGTTTCAATTCGTGAACAACTGGTCGAAGATTCGCGGCAATCATTCGTTCAAATTTGGAGCCGATATCCGACAGGCGCATAATCTGCGCGTGCCCAGCGATCAGCACCGCGCCGGGCAACTCAGCTTCAACGCCGCGGGCACGCAGGGGCCGAATGGCGGCGGCTCGGGTCTCGCGACATATCTTCTCGGCGACGTTCAACTGTTTCAGCGCTACATCAGTTCGGTCACCGACGCGCGCGAGACGCAGAACCGCTGGTTCTTCTACGGGCAGGATACCTGGCGCATCAGTCAGAAATTGACCCTCAACTACGGACTGCGATGGGAGTTGTATCGTCCGCAAACCGTGAACGGCCCCGGCAAGGGCGGCTTTATCGACATCGGCACGGGCGAAGTTCTGGTGGCGGGTTCGCAAGGCGTTGGCCTGAACCTGAACGTGCAAGGCAGACTGACCGATCTCGCTCCGCGCATCGGCATCGCTTATCAGATCACGCCCAAAACCGTAATCCGCAGCGGTTATGGACGCGGCTACGATCTCGGCATCTTCGGCTCCGTCTTCGGCCATAACGTCACGCAGAACCTTCCCGTTCTGGGGATCCAAACGCTCACGCCGGCCAATAACTTCGATACGGTGTTCACGCTGGCGCAAGGCCCGACGCCGCTCGACGCGGCGGGCATTCTCAATTCGCAGAAGAAGGGGCCGAATGGACGTCCTCTCCTCCCGAACGGAGTCACGCCTTTTGTGATTTCGCAAAACATGCGGCTTCCCACCGTGGATGCATGGAACTTCAGCGTGCAGCGGCAGCTCACCGGCACCATTTCGGCCGAGGCTGCTTACGTAGGCAACAAAGGCACGCACGTATTCGCGGGCACCGGCGGCGATTACGATCCGAACCAGGCGACGCTGGTAGGCTACGGAACGCTTTCGTTGAATCAGCGGAAGCCGTATTTTCAGAAGTTCGGCTGGAGCCAGACCTTGCGCTACTTCGGAAGCGACGCGAGCAACAATTACAACGCGCTGCAGACCAAGGTGGAGAAGCGTTTCTCGCAAGGCTTGCAGTTACTGGCGCACTACACCTGGTCGCGTAACATCGACTACTCGGGAACTTACTTTCCCGTGGATGCAACCTATGCCCGCGGAGTAAGCGATAACAACCGGAACCATGCCGTGGTGATTGCCTCGCTCTGGGAAGTCCCGTTCGGCAAAGGCCGCAAATACGGCAGCAACCTCAACCGAGGCGTTGATTTCCTGCTGGGCGGGTGGCAGGCCAATGGCATCTACAATTGGGCCAGCGGACTGCCATTTACTCCGAGCTATCAGGCGTGTAACTCCGATCGCGATACCGGCTGGTGCAAGCCCAACGTCCTGGGCGACTGGCACGCCAAAGATCCAAGTCAATTCGGCTGGTTCGCGACAACCGATACGCTGTTGAATGCCAATGGCCAGGTAAGCGGGCCATGGCAGCGCCCTCAGAAGGGCGTTCAAGGAAATGTGGGCCGCAACGCGCTCTACGGTCCGCGCTTTTCGCAACTGGATATGTCGTTCTTCAAGACCGTTCCCGTTACGGAGCGAGTGCGCGTTCAGTTCCGCGCGGAGTCTTTCAATTTCACGAACCACACGAACTTAGGACGGCCGAACGGGTGCGTCGATTGTCCCGGAGTTTCCGGGCGTATTTTTAATGCGATTGGGAACTATGTGCCGCGGCAGTGGCAGTTGGCGACCCGGATCGAGTTTTAGATTCTCAAGCGGGTGACGGGCCGCGTCACCTAAAAAGTGCGGGTCCCGCCGGTATTCGCTTTCACCTGATAGACCGACGACGCGGTCGTCACGATCGCGTCGCGGAAACCTTCGCCCCAGTTCAGTCCGGTCGGCCTTTCGGCCAACGGCACCGTTCCGAGTCCGGCGCCGTCGTTGCTGAAAACGTGGATTGCTTGCTGCCCGAGCGCCCAAACGCGTCCGCCTTCATCGGTCTTAAGCTCGCCGGGGGACGTCATCGCGGCGAATGCGCGTCCCTCTTTCAAAGATCCATCGTTCGAAATGTCATAAACCCGTATCGATCCCGCCGCCGCATCGCTTACATATAGCTTTTGTTGGTTCGCGGACAATGCCACCCCGCTCGGCTCGCGGCATTCTCGCGATGCCACCGTAACTTTCTTGTCGCGCCCGATTCGATAAACCGCGGCGCCATCGCAGTAATAGATATTTCCGTCGATCGAGTAAATCGCGTCGACTGGCGAACCGTCCGCGAGCACGGTCACGGCTCCGTCCTTCTCGATTCGCGCGATCCGGCCCTTTTCGCAGACGATCAGCCTGCCTTGATGATCGAACGTAAGCGCGCGCGCTCGATTGCTGGGCTGCCGGAAAACGGCGCGGGTTCCGTCTTGCCACTTGTAGATGGCATCCGCGCCGGCATCGCAGAATAGCAGGTAACCCCTCCGGCTGAACACCGGCCCCGACGCGGATTTCATCCCCGCAACGAGCCGCGCGATATCGGGCGCTTCTCCCAAAACAGCTTTCAGCTGCGATTGCACCTACGATCCGGCGCCGTGCGCGTAATACGAATGCTCGGGCGCCTGATACGCGATTCGCAGCATGGGCGTCTCGATTCGCTCATGTTTCCGGTAAGCCGATTCCATCAGGAAAGACAGCGAGCCGGTGGTGAGCAGCGTACGCTCCACCGGATACGGCGGCTTGCCCGTCGTGAACATTTGATTCATCGCGTTGACAAGCATGCTGAAGTTGTTGGAATTCTCGGGCGGCAAATAGAGCAGCGTGCCGCGCGCTTGTTTCTCTCCTTTCATCCGCCGAGCGAAGAGATACTCGTTCACGACGCCGGGAAGCATCAGCGCCGCGCCGCGAAAACCGTCGTTGTATTCGAGCAGGCACAGGACCGGGTTTTTTGCCTCCTCGGGCCTGAGCTTTCCCGGTCTCTCGGCCCGCGCCAGCGCCGCGGTCATCAGATCTTTCGACCAGAGACCCCGATCGGCGGCGCTCCAAACCGCGTCCCCTTGCAAATGCTGAACCGCGCGAACGCCCGTTTCGCCGCCCTTGCGCCGCTCCGCGAAACACTGCAGCACTTCGAGGTTGTGAAAAATTCCGCCGTCGGTAACCCAGCCGCTTCCCACGGAGAGCGCTTCTTCGATATCCGCGCCGCGCGGCACGTCGAGCTCCGGGCGGCGGAACGAGACGGAAACCGACGATCCCGCCATCAAAGGGAATTGTAGTTCGCGCGACCAGTCGTACATCCGCTTCGCCTTGCTCCAATCGTAGGACAGGTGCTTGTCGCAGTAAACCGGAACGGAGCGACCCGATGCGCGGAAAACATCGACCACTTGCGAGTAGAATTCGAACCGCGGATAGAGTTGCTGCTGCTTATCGTTGAACGGATAGTCACCGTGCTCGGCGATTACAATCACGCCATCGACGGCCAGCTTTCCCGATCCAAGGGTGAGCGCGTCCGGGATCGATTTGCGGATTGGAACGCCGTAGGCCCTCGCCAATTTCCGGCCCACGTCGGCCGGATGAATCTGGTCCTGATATAGGGAAGCGATTTCGACCGGCGGCGGATGGAAGCGGTCGCCGATCCAGTAGCCTTCGAGTTCGCGCGTAACGATGTCGTCGCTGTGCGAGCGGAGAAAGTAAGTGGAAGTAATCGCCGCGATTTTCCTGCGAGCGTCATCATTACGGGTAGTGGTGACGGCGGCAAAACCGGAGGCCGCCGCGCTCAACTGGAGGAAATGGCGCCGTGTCGTACCGGTCTGGCTCATGGGAACAGCCTACTACGAACTGGGAGCGGTGGTGAGCGCGCACGAATACCTACAGTAACGTGAGGATCGCGACAACAACCGGGACCGTTCGGACCGGCGCTTCCTACAGCTTTGTTTGCGGGGCCGGCAATCCGACGTGTGTCGGTCTTCCTCCCAGCTCCAGCGCCGCTCTTTACGTTACCTCAGCCGCTGCCAATCTTACGGGAACCCCAGGTTTGGCTCTCGTGTTCGCGTCGCCCTTGACGGGTGCCGGTGGAACCGTCGCGTTGGGTTTTGCTCAGGAGGGGATTTGCTCCAACGCGACCTGCGCCGCTCCCGTCAACCCACTTCGCGTGCTCCGGACTCGCGCGGTAGTTATTGCGAATACCTTTCCGGTTCGCAAGCATCGAACCTCTGCTGCGCCTGCTCCGTGACGCCGAACGGCTTGGCTTCACTCTCCGTGCGCAATGGCCTGATCGGCAATACTTTGACGCCGGGCGTGCCGACTGCCGTCGTCGTCAAACTGCTGGCGACCTCGGGACCCGCTTGCAATGCAGCCACGGCGGGAACCGGCACAAACACATTTAGCCTTGGCATAGCTGCCTGGGGCACTTCCATTCATGCTCTGCCCGTAACGCCCGGAAGTCCGGCGACGACGTTCGGCATTACCGAAAACCGCTTCGTTCCAGCGACCTTGAGCACCGCCGAAGTCAACCGCATTACCGGCCTCTGCGGTTTTATTCAATCCAACGGCAGCGGCTTCGGCATTTGCAAAGCTTGCCGCTTGGGCGGACTCGGCGCGGCCGTCGAACGCGAACTAAACTACAGGACCACAATCGGGTGATAGATGTTTGGCAGCTTGGCTTCTCCAATGGCAACCAAGTCGCCATCTTGCGAAACGGCTTTCACGTATTGCGTGCCCGGCTGCAACCGGAACGGAGAGGCTTGGAAATCGCGCCCGTTGCGAATCTGCCGCGCGGTGAGCTCGTCCACGATCGCGTTCGGGAATTCCGGCAACATGCAGGCCATCGGAATTAGAGCTTCCGCCGGGCCCTTCTCCTCAAGTTCGGGGATGGAACGCGCTTGCGCGATGGTGAAATCGCCAGCCACGGTCCGGCGCAACGCATGTACATGCGCTCCGCACCCCAACGCAAGCCCCGCTTGGTGCGCGATCGCGCGCACATACGTTCCGGCCGAACAGCGAATCAGCAAAGATGCCATCGAGCCTTCGATTCTTAAAACAACCAGCTCTTGAATTTCCACCTCAACCGGCGCCAGTTCGGGATCAATTTTCCGGCGAACGAGCTTATAAGCGTGCACGCCGCCCACTTTCTTGGCCGAAACCGGAGGCGGCGCTTGCAAAATCTTTCCCCGCATTCCCGCCAGCGCCGCTTCCAGTTCCGCGGCGTCGATGACGGGTTCCGCGATCTCCGTGGTTGCCACGCCCGCGCGATCGTAAGTGTCCGTCGCGAAGCCGAACCGCACCACCGCCTCGTAAGTCTTTCCCGACCGGGTATAAAACCGCGCGAGCCGCGTCGCCCGACCCACTACCAGCGGCAGGACGCCGGTCGCGATCGGATCGAGCGTGCCAAGATGCCCCACTTTGCGCGTCCCGGCGATGCCGCGCATTTTGTTCACGACGTCGTGGGACGTCCATCCCTCGGGCTTGTCGACGACCAGGACGCCGTCCACTTGACGCACTGTTCAGGGCCCCGCTTCCAGTTCCCGCAGGACGTTCATGAGCACCGTTCCGACGATCTGAAAACTGTCCGCCGAGAGCTTGTCCATCGTGTCTTGCGGCGTGTGCCAATAAGAATTATTGGGTCCGTAATTGAAGTCGATCAGATCGACGGCCTTGATGCCGGCGCGTAGAAACGGGATGTGATCGTCGGTGATTGCGCTTGGCGCGCGCGGAAAATTCCGCGAATACCCGAGGCGGTCCGCGGTGTCCCAAACTAAATTGCGGATCGAGGCGGCGGACTCGCCGTCGAAAAGCATCTCCAGCTCCTTATCGCCGATCATGTCGACGTTGATCAGGGCTGCGATATGCGATGCCGTGCCATCGGCCGCCCATTTTTCCGCGAGATGGCGGCTGCCGTACAGGCTATCGGTATCGGTCCACTGTTTGAATGCCTCTTCGCCATCGAGGAACACGAGATAAACGTCGTCCTTGCGAGCGGCGCCTTGAAGCGCTTCAGCCATCTCGAGTAGAAAGCCGGTGGAGGAGCCGCCGTCGTTGGCACCAACGAAATCGGGCTGAAGTTTCGTGTCGTAATGTCCGCTGAAAACAACCGCCTTGCCGGAGGTCCCGGGAAATTTAGCGACGATGTTTTCCATGGAAACCGGTCCGTTGGGCGTCTTCGCGCTGAAGCTATCGGGAATCACTTCGCAGCCGCGCAATTTAAGTTGCTGCACGAGGTAAGCCCGCAGCTTGTGAATCGCGGGCGTGCCCGGCGGCCGCGGGCCGAACGCAACCGCCTTGCGCGTATATTCCAGGGCGCGCGCGCCGCTGAATTCTTTGCCGTGCGCGAGGGAAATGAAACCGAGTATCAGGACAGCCGTTTTGCGGTGCATATGTATCCCAGTGTGAAGTTGCGATCTCGGTCGAGAAAATCGAAGAAGGGCAGGATCATCGCGGGAGGAACCAGGGCGCCGGCGGCGGGCGGAAACAGAATCCAGCGCAGACCTCCTGAAAAGAATTGTAGACCGTTGAGGAGACGGCGCGAGAGCAGCCGGAAATATCCGCCGACCGGTTCGATTTCGATTGCTCCGAACCCGGCTTGCTCCAGCAAGTGCGCGAGACCGTGGCGGGTATAGCGGAAATAATCGTGCGGCGCCTGATGCACCTCCCATTCGTGCGGGGCAATCAGCAACAGCGGCGCGCCCGGATGCAATGCGCGCGCAATTTCCCGTAATGCTCCGGCGGGGTCCCGCAGATGTTCCAATGTGACGATATTGGCCGCCGCATCGAAGCTGGCGGCCGCGAACGGCAATGCGGACAGATCCGCAATCACGTCGAGACTTTTATAATTCCAGCTCGCATCGCCGACGGCGAGATCGACGGCGACATAGCGTTGTTGGTTGAAGTAATGGGCATGGCGCCGCTCGCCCGCTCCGGCATCGAGCACGCGCGCGCCGAATGGAAGATTTTTGGCGAAGCGGGAGACCGAGTTCTCAATGGCCGCTTCGAAGTGAAGGACGTGATTTTTTAGAAATCGAGGGAGGCGGTATGCCAGCCGGGCGGCGCTCATTTGTGGCGCGGACACTCGTGTGGACACTTGTTCGGAGCGGAAAAAATTGGTGTCCACACGAGTGTGGACACGGCAGACACGCGTGTCCGCGCCACAATGACAGTCATGCGGATTTTCGAGCTTCCATCATTACCGTCGATCCCGCGCCAAAGGCCGCTTCGGTCAGCGCGAACGGCACTGCGGCGAGAACCATCGCGAAATAAGCCGCATCCTTCGCCAGCTTCGAAAACGCGCTTCTGTCGGCCGCACGCACGCGCCGGGCCACCGGCTCCAAGCGCGGCGCCAGGCTCGTCGCCAACCCGGCTGGATTATCGCGCCATGAAAATTGCTTCCGCCGCAGTACCGTGAATCCACACGATTCCAATATTGCCGCCAGATCCGGAGGTCGAAAATTATACAGGTGCCGCGGGACGTCCACGCCATTCCACGAAGCGCCGAGCAGCGCAAATTGCCAGCACCCGATGTTCGGCACCTGGACAATCAGCCGTCCATTGGGACGCAGCAGCGAGTGGGCCGCGCGCAGATACGCTTTCGGATCGGGCAGATGTTCCACCACATGAAACATCGTGATCGCCGCGCACGATTCGCCGGCGAGCGGAGCGGTTACCAGGTCTCCGCAAACGGCGGGCACGCCATGCCGGCGCCACGCGAGCGAAGCGGCATCGGGCGAACGATCGAGTCCCAGCACGGCCGCTCCGCGTTCCCGCATGATCCCCAGAAACAATCCTCCGCCGCAGCCTACATCTAGCACCGGACCCGCCTCCCCACTCTCCCGCAACGCGCGGACCACGAAACCTACGTGGTCGCGCACCAGCAGCCGCCGGTACCGTTCTTCCAAACGGCCCGTCGCCGAATTATCCGGCTCGAACCAGTAATGGTCGGGATAATACGCGGCCAATTCTTCCGCGCACGGGGCGGGGGACAATCGAGCGAATCCGCATTCGCGGCACTTGACTACCTGGAACGGCTTTTCGGTCGTCCCGTAGAGACGGTCGGTTGCGGAAAAGAGAACCTTGGTTCCCGGCGAACCGCAAAGCAAACAGGAGTCCGCGGCTTCACACGGCGGCATGCGTGGCGAGTTCCCGCAACGGAATCCGATGCTCCAGGATCAGGCGCCGGACTTCTCTTCCCGATAGCTTCCGGATCTTGCGAATCTCCCGCCGCTTGCGAAGCATTTTGGGGAGCAGCCAAAGCGCTTCCAGATCGCCTTGAATCATCGCGCGCGCGAGCGTCCACTTGCCGTGCATGCCGGGGAATAAGGCGGTCTCGCCTTGGCCTCGAAAGGCCGCGAGCGCTCCCGCCGAAAGCCGGGCGAGATAGTAAAACTTGTTCACCAGAAGCAAGCTCCACGGAAAGAGCTTGGCCACAAGCAGCACGCGATTCCGTTCAATGAGCCGAAGCCGGCGCGCGCTCGTCAAGCCCAAGCTCGACGCGCGACGATGCCGCGCGACCGCATGCGGCGTGTAAACGCATTTCCATCCCGCGATTCGCGCGCGCAATCCCAATTCCGCGTCGTCCCCGTAAGCGAAAAAATCTTCGTCGAATCCGCCAATGCGGTCGAGCATGCTCTTGCGATACATGGCCGCGCATCCGTCGGGCCATAGCACTTCTTCGTCGCGGTCGTACTGGCCCTCGTCGAGGGCGCCCGTTCCGCGCCCGCGGTTTTGCCCATCCGGATATATTAGATGGCCCGCTTTATCGATGCGCCTCGGATCTTCGTATACCAGGATCTTCGAAGCCGCCATGCCAATATCCGGAGCGTCCACGAAAACGCGTTGAAGCGCCGCCAGCCAGTTCGGATCCGCCTCCGCGTCATTGTTCAAGAGAGCGATGAGATCTCCATTCGCGGCGTCGATTCCCTGATTGTTCGCCGCGCAAAATCCCCGGTTGGCGGAGTTACGGATCACGCGAAACTCGGGGAACTCCGATGCGATCATCTCGACCGAACCATCCTCCGAACCGTTGTCGATAACGATCGTTTCCGCCGCCGGACTTGTCTGCCCGCGCAAGCTGGCAAGACACGCCCGTAGCAGCGGCTTCCGGTTCCAGTTCACTACGATCACGGTAACTTTCATGTATCCAATGAGATGGAAGCGCGCTTGTAGTATTATAACGGTTAGGCGAAGAATTTCGAGCAATGACTTCCATTGGCGAAACACTGCGACGCGAACGTTTACGGCTAGGCCTCGACCTGGCACACGTTGCCGACCGCACGAAAATCGGAACCCGCTTACTCCAAGCCATGGAAGCGGACGATTTCGATAAATTGCCCGGCGGCGTGTTCAGCCGTAGTTTTATCAAGCAGTACGCCCGCATTCTCGGCTTGGATGAGGAAGCCATCGCCGCCGAGTACAAGACCATTCAGCAGAAGAACGAGGAATCGCCACCGGCGCCGCAAGGGTTTCGGTCGCAGTCGGATATCGCAAGTGTTGTGCCGGTGAGGGGCGGATTTCGGATTTCCGAACTACACCCGCACTCGAGGTCCATGCTGGTTTCGGCTGGATGGATCGTTATCGCCATCGGGACCGGTCTGGCGGCATATTTTTTCTTGAATCATTCACCCTCGCCCGCCGCCGCATCGCCCAATCGCGTTACGAAATCCGAGCCGGCGCCGGTTACGCCCCGCAAAACCGAAGCGGCGAAACAGGAAGCCATAACACCGCAACCTGTAACACCGGAACCTGTAACACCGCAACCTGTAACACCGGAACCTGTGACGACCGAAGCGGCGGCTTCCCTCGCGCCCGCGTCCCTGGTGTCCGCCCCAGCCAGTCCCGTCCAGGTGTTCCTCAAGGCGACCGAACAATCGTGGATTTCGGTGTTTGCCGATGGCCGGAACAAGTTCACGGGGATTTTGCAACCGAACGAGAGCAAGCAAATCGATGCGGACGAGCGCGTGAAAGTGACGACCGGGAATTCGGGCGGCTTGTATATTTCGCTCAACGGCAAATCCATCGGCCCCATTGGACCCACCGGCCAGAGGAGCACGATCGAGCTAACGGCCGAGGGCGCTCACGTAGTGCGGCGCACGTCCGCGGAAAGCGCGGAGGCATTACCGGATCCTCTACTTTGACGAATCGCGTCCAGCCTGCGCCGGCGCTCAACCAGTAACAGCTCGCGGCGTCTTCTGCGCTTGACGCCAATATCCACGACCCTCCAGAATTTCCGGAAATAATCGAGCGCGGAGAGTATCGCGAAAAGAACCACGCCCCAGGTAGCCCAGATCGCCATTCCCGCCATGGCCGGGTGCCGCATACTGAGCAGGAGGCAGGAAATGGCAATCACCTGCGCGATGGTTTTGGTCTTCCCAAGCTCGCTCGCTTTGATGGTGTAGCCTTCGGCCGACGCGATGCTTCTCAATCCCGAGACGGCGAACTCGCGCCCAATAATCAAGATTACAATCCACGCGGGAACCGCGCGCACTTGCACGAGCGCGATGAATGCGGCGGAGATCAGCAGCTTGTCGGCAATGGGATCGAGCAGCGTTCCGATGGTGGTGACTTGGCCCCAACGGCGGGCCAGATAGCCGTCCAGGAGGTCCGTGAAAGCCGCGCACAAAAAGATTCCGAGCGCCACCCACTCGTTGGTAATCAAAACTCCGCGAAAGTGAAGCGTGACGTTTTCCTGCACCAGCGCCGCCACCAGCAGCGGCACGAAGAATATCCGCGAAATCGTCAAAAAGTTTGGAATATTCATGGTACCCGCGCCACCGGGCGGCCCGCCGCCTTTCATGACTTTAATGTTACGCGAGAAACTCGGCCACTGAACAACTACTCTATCTAGTAGGGGACAAAAGTGCCGGAACAGCCCAAACCTTTCGTGTTTCACGATCCATCCGGCAAGCGATGGGCGCGCTTCCGCCGCGGGATCGGGACATTGATCGTAATCCTCGGGGCCGCGTTCTCGCTGTTCCTGTTGAGTATCACGGTACTTCCGCAGCTCCCGGCGTTAGGGCTGCCCGCGGTGGCGCCCTTGCCAAGTTATGACGAAGTCCGCAAGATCATTCGCGGAGATAAGAGCGAAATCAACGTACCTTACAAGATGCGCAGGGCCGCAAAGAACATTAAGTACGTTCGCTCCATCTCGCCCGTAATGCATCTGAAATCCGCCGCTCGCGCGGGCGACGGCCATCCGCTGGTTTTCGGATATTTCGTCAATTGGGATCGCGGCAGCATCGTTTCCCTTCGCGAAAATCTCGGCCATTTGACGCACTTGCTGCCCGAGTGGCTGGTGCTGCAAAACTCGCAAGGCGATCTGGACGATCAAAGCGATCCCACGGTCGTCGAAATCGCGAAACAAGGCAAGCTGCCCATTATCGCGATGGTTACCAACGCGCGCGATGCCGACACTTGGCGGCCGGCCGATGTCCGCGTCATCCTGAACGATCCCACGCGGCGCGCCGACTTGATTCAGAACATCTACAACAATCTGGTTGAACATAAGTTCGCGGGCGTCAACATAGATTTCGAAGGCCTCATCAAAAAAGATCGCGAGCCGCTGATCAAGTTCATGACCGCGGTGAGCGCGAAACTTAAGCCGGCCGGATTCCTGGTAACGGAGAGCGTTCCAGTGGAGGATGAGGCCTACGATTTGAAACGCCTGGCCGCGATTAACGATTACATCGTGCCGATGGTTTACGACGAGCACTATCAGTCCGGAACGCCAGGGCCGGTCGCCTCCGAGCAGTGGTTTGAAGGCGAACTAGACCGTCTGGCCAAGCTCGTTCCGCCGGAGAAGACGGTGGTCGGGTTCGCCAACTACGGTTACGACTGGATTATCGGATCGACGGGTGGAGCGGAAGTAGCGTTCAGCGACGTAATGGTTGCGGCGAAGGCCAACCACGCCGCAATTCAATGGGACGATCAGACCGAAAATCCGGTGCTTCGTTATCGCAACGGCAAAGACCAGCACGAGGTGTGGTTTCTCGACGCGGTGACGGCGGTCAATCAGGTTCAGGCCGTGAACGACGGCGGATTCCGCGGCGTAGGCCTATGGAGGCTCGGCGCGGAAGATCCGGATCTCTGGAAAGTGTTGAAACCCGGCGCATGGCCGGAACCGATTTTCAATGTCGCGGACCTGTTCCATCTCACCGCCACGAAGGTGGTCAGCCATTACGGGCTGGGCGAAATCATTCGCGTTTCGCATAGCCCGGAGGATGGGCGGCGCTCGGTTTCCGAACAGAAAACCGCGGATGACGACGTAAGCGAGAAATACGAAGAATATCCGACTTACTACGTCGTCGATCATAGCGGGGAGACAGCGGATAAGTTCGTTTGCTTGACTTTCGACGACGGGCCCGACCCGAAGTATACGCCTCGCATCCTCGACATATTGAAGCAGAAGAAAGTACCGGCCACTTTTTTCGTCGTCGGTGTCAATGCGGAATCGAACATCGGTTTGATCCGCCGCGAGTATCAAGAAGGCAATCAGATCGGGAACCATACTTACTCGCATCCCAATATTGCCGAGACGTCGGCCAAGCGCACGGAGTTGGAGCTTACCGCCACGCAGCGAATTTTGGAAAACGCAATCGGCGTCTCGACGATAATGTTCCGGCCGCCCTACAACGCGGATAGCGAGCCGCAGACTCCCGAGGAACTGGTGCCTCTTTTGCGCGCGCAGAAGCTGAATTACGTCACCATCGGGGAAACCATCGATCCCCGCGATTGGCAGCCCGGTGCGACGGCTAACGGCATTCTCGAAGAGGTCGAGAATGAGAAGGAAAACGGGCACATCATCCTGTTGCATGACGCCGGCGGAGATCGCTCGGCCACGGTAGCGGCCCTGCCGCGCATTATCGATTATTTTCAATCGCAGGGCTACCGCTTCGGGCGCGTGGGCGATGTAATTGGGAAAAGCGAGGCGCAGGTAATGCCGGTCCCCTCGCGCGACGAAATGCGTTGGGCGCGCATTGAAGGGCGGGCTTTCGATTTCAAGAGCAACGTGATGGGGTCTCTCGGAGTGCTGTTTCTGATCGCGATTTACCTCACGCTGCTGCGCTCGCTGATCTTCGGAATCCTCGCCATTATTCAAAAACGACGCGAAGGAAAGCTGCGCTTCGACCTCGCGTTCCACCCGCCGGTGTCGGTGATCGTCGCCGCGTACAACGAAGAGACGGTTATCGTAAGAACCGTCGAATCGATCTTGAAAAATGGGTATGACGCTCTTGAAGTTATCGTGGTGGACGACGGTTCTACCGATAAAACGCTGGAAGTTCTGCGGGCGAACTTTTCGGGCGAGCCGCGCGTCCGCATCTTCAGCCAGCCGAATGGGGGGAAATCCTCGGCGTTGAATCGCGCGATAGCCAATTCGCGGAATGAAATTCTGATCGCGCTCGATGCCGATACGCTATTTCGCGCGGGAACCGTCGATAAGCTTGCGCGGCATTTCGCCGATCCGAAAATCGGGGCGGTTTCCGGGAATGCGCGCGTCGGAAACAAGGTCAACCTGTTGACACGCTTCCAATCGATCGAATACATCTACGGATTCAATCTGGACCGGCGCGCGCTCGATCTGCTCAACGCGATCACGGTGGTTCCGGGCGCCGTGGGGGCATGGCGCAAACAGTTGATTCTCGAAGCGGGCAGCTTCGGACACGATACGCTCGCCGAAGATGCCGACCTCACCATTGCGATCCGCCGCATGGGTTACACCATCCGGTACGAGGAAGACGCGATTGCCTACACGGAAGCGCCCGAAGATACTCGCGGCCTGGCGAAACAGCGTTTCCGCTGGGCGTTCGGCACTTTGCAAGCCGCGTGGAAGCATCGCGACGCCATGTTCATGCCGCGCTACGGCACGCTGGGGTTTGTGGCGCTGCCGAGCATCTGGCTGTTTCAGGTGCTGCTATCGGCGCTTTCGCCTTTCGCCGAGGTCTGCATGTTCATTGGCCTGTTCGCGGGCAACTGGAAGGTGATTCTCAGCTACTATCTGGCTTTCTTTGTTCTGGAACTGCTGACGGGCGTGCTGGCGTATTCGCTTGAAGGGATTGCGCCTTGGGACCTCACCCTGCTGTTCTTCCAGCGAATCTACTACCGTCAGTTGATGTATTATGTGCTCGCGAAATCGCTGCTTTTCGCCATGCGCGGGCGGCTGGTGGGCTGGGGCAAGCTGGAACGCCGGGCGACGGTGGGGGACGTGGGGTGACGTTGGTGTCCGGGCAGCGATATTTCGTATGGGCCGGCCCTAATGTTTTCCTTTTTGCCGCCGATTTACTCCTTGGCGGAATACATGATTAATTAGGAGGGAATGGATCCGTATGAAAAGACACGAATCCGAAGCGCGCGTGCTCTGTTCGGAGTTGGTTTTGCTGAAATGGCGGGATCGCTCCGGAATCGAGCGGGAGAGCGTTGGCGATCTCGAGGCCATCTCGGCTTCGGAAGCCTGGCTGCTGGTGGACGACCCGATTCCAGAGGCAACTCCGCTCAGTATCGGCGTTCGCCGCGCCGAGCTAAAAGGCCAAGTCCGGCGCTGCACTGTTCAAAGTGCGGCACACGGGTTGGCCGTGCGGTTCGATTGCGGAACGACCTGGTCCCGCCGGTGTTTCACGCCGAAGCATCTGCTCGACCCAGCCGTACTGACGATCGATAATCTCATGCGCGAACTGAAGCCCGACATCGCGGCTTGCTGGAAGCCGCGCACCATGAGCGGCTCTTCGACTTCTTAGAAGCGGCGCGCGCGCTTCTCGATCGCGGGCGCCAATCCGACGGGCGACATCGCCGCTTCCGGACAGTAGCGGGCAATCGTCTCCATCCCAATGGAAGCGCGGCGAACCCGCTCTTTCGATAGCGCGATTACGGTGCTTTCCAGATGCGTACCGCTAGGGTAGACGTCCGGCGCGTTGCGCAGGCCAAATTTCAGGTAGATCGGCGCGGCAACCCGGATCAGCTCGGGAATTTCGTAATAGCGCAGAAATCCGCCGATGTTGTCCGGCGCTTCCACATAAAAATCGATTGGCGCCCGGATCGCGGCCCGAATCGCGGCAATCTGGGGGATGCTCAGATCCGACGGCACGTTAATGGTAGTCGCGCCCAGGTCTTCCAGAAGCCGCGCCGAGGCCGGATTGCAAGGAGCCATCATCACGGACGTCTTGACGATGAGGTCCGCCGGACAATGTCCGGAAGCCTTCAGCTTTCCGATCGCCTGAAGCAGCCCCAGATCGGAGACTAGAACGCTCTTCAGCCCCAGATCGACGGCGCGCGCCAGGTCCTCAAGGGCGAATGCGAGCTGGTCCGCGCCGCGCAGGCTCAAACCCAACGATTTCCCCGCTGGAGAGTAGGCTTGCGCGCCGGTATCGAACGTCGCGCGCGGGCCGATGAACAGATTCACCTCGATGGCCGCTTTACGGCCCATTTCCAGCATCTCCGAGATTTCGGAATCGGTCATGAGCATGATTCCGCTCCCCTGGCTGACGCGGTGCAGCGGCACGTTCCGGGCGGAGGCTTCCTGCAAAACGGCGCCGAGAACGCGCGGACCTTCGGTGCTGGGGATCTCGATGCGATACTGGCCCCCATCGGAGAATCGATGCGGGGATGCGGGCGCTTCGGCGGGATCTTCGCCAGGGAGGCCCAAGCTAGTGAGAAATTCGCGTGATTTCATAGTCTATCGGGGAAACTTAGTTCGAAGCCGGCGGCCGCGACCCTCGCCGGCAAAATTTCGGCGCAACAGCCGTGCGCGGCAAACGTCCGCCGCACCAGATCGCAAACTCCCTCCGAGCCGCGCTCGTGGAACACCAACACGGAAGGCCCCGCGCCGCTTAACGCGCAACCGAGCAGTCCAGGAGCTCGTAGTTTCAAGATTTCGGCCAGGCCAGGCACCATACCGGCTCGATAGGGCTGATGCATGCGGTCCTCCAAGGCGGCGGGAAACGCCGCCGCCGTTCCCGTCGCGAGCGCGGCGATTAACAGCGTGGTGCGCTGGATGTTGAAGATCGCATCGGCCTTGGGATAACATTCGGGCAGCACGGCGCGGGCTTGCGAAGTCGGCAGAACGAAATCGGGCACCACTACTCCCACTCCGAAGTTCGCCGGCCAATCGAGGCGCACGGTTCGCGCGATCCCGTCCGAATCGACGGCGCTGGCGACAACCGATCCCAAGACACACGCCGCGACATTGTCCGGGTGGCCTTCGAGGCGCGCGGCTTCGTCGAGAATGCGCTCCCGCGACCAGTGCGATTCGAGCAATTGGTCCGCAATTACGACGCCCGCGGTTAACGCGGCGGCGCTCGAACCAAGTCCCTTTCCAAGCGGGATGTCATTCCGGATTTGCAACGAAATTGCGGGAAGATTCCGGCCCGCGTTCGCCGCGATAGTAAGAGCCGTTCGCCAGATCAGGTTATCCGCGCCGGCGGGAATACAGTCCGCGTCCCGTCCCGCGACTTCGATCCGAAGCTCGCGGGCAAGCTCGAAAGTGCATTCAAGATAGAGATCCAGAGCGAGACCCAACGCATCGAATCCTGGACCCAAATTGGCGCTGGAAGCGGGTACTCGAACCGAGGCTTTCAGCATCAGGCAGCCATTATAACGCCCGCTTCTTCGACCACCAGTTGCCGCGCGCCCGCGTCCAGCGAGGCCATCACGCCAAGCGGAAGCGTGACCTGATCTTCGGTATGGCCGAAGCTCAAGCCGAACAGCACGGGAATGTTGAGCGGTCCTAAAAGGTAATCGATTACTTCGCCCAGCGAGTAAGCGGAAGAGTGTCCGTGGGGCGGGCAGTTCTGGCATTCGCCGAAAACGATTCCCGCGACGCCATCCAGTTTTCCCGCAAGGCGTAGGTGCGTCAACATGCGGTCGATGCGATAAATGTCTTCTTCGACATCTTCGAGCAACAGAATGCGGCCGCGCGTCTCGATTTCAAAAGGCGTCCCCAGGGTGGTCGACATCAGCGTCAGGTTGCCGCCAACGAGCGCGCCGCGCGCTTTGCCCGGGCGCACGGTTCGCAGCGTATGGCTTGGGCGCAGCGGGTTCTCTTCCGGCGGATTGGCAACATTTCCGAGCGGTTGCGTGCTAAAGATGGCTTTGCGAAGGGCATTCTGCGACCACGTGGTTAGATGGCTGGTCGCGACGGGGCCGTGGAACGTCACTAAGCCGGTGCGCTTCCCGATCGAGAGATGCAGCGCAGTGATGTCGCTAAACCCAAGGAAAACCTTGGGATTCTCGCGGATCAGGCCATAGTCGATATGGTCGAGCAGTTGTGCCGCTCCGTAGCCGCCCCGAACCGCGAAGACTCCTTTGACCTCGGGATCGCGAAACATGTCGTGCAGATCGGAGACGCGCTCCGCGACCGAGCCCGCCAGATATCCGGCGCGCTTCCCGACGTTTTTGCCCATCTTGAGGCGGAGATCGAAGAACTTTACCAGCCGCGCGGCGGACTCGAGTTCGTCGGGGTCGGAAACGTAGGTGGATGGAGTGATGACGCCGACCGTATCGCCGGGACGGAGTGCGCGGGGGCGGATCCGCTGCGTCGGCGGGGCGGCCAATAACGGGGCTACCGCCACAGTGGCGAGGAAGTTTCGGCGATTCATTTACTTCGATGGACCGCGTTGATGAAAAGCGTGCACCCTAAGGGGCGGACAGCAAGGCATTTTGGTTAATGGGCGTTCCTAGGGCAGGTCGATTTTCTTGAGTAATCGGCCGCGTTCTCGCCTTCTTGTCGAAGTAAGCCTTCAATACGTCCCGCACGATCGGCGCGGCATTGGGTCCGTGCTCACCCCCTTCGAACAGGGCAGATACGACGATTTCCGGGTTTGCGCGCGGCGCGAAACCAACGAACCAGGCATTGTCTTTCATCGCGTGGCCCTTCAGGAAAACGTTGGAAGCGAGTTGGGCCGTTCCGGTTTTTCCGCAGACGTCAATGCCGGGGAGGCGCGCGCGGCCTCCCGTGCCGCCACCCTCATTGACCACGCCATACATGCCGTCGATCACCTGCTTGACATTATCGGGACTGAGCGCCCATTCGTGAGGCGTTTCCGTTTTGGTATCGGCAAGCAGAAGATGCGGGCGATGCCAGACGCCGCCAACCGCGATGCCGCCAATGGCGCTCGCCAGTTGGAGCGGCGTCACCGTCAACGCACCCTGGCCGATGGCGACGGAAATGGTTTCCCCGGCAAACCACTTCTGCCGGTAATTGCGAATCTTCCAAGCGCTGGAGGGTACCAGGCCATCCGCTTCGCCGGGCAGATCGATTCCGGTCTTCCGTCCGTAACCGGCCTGCTCGGCGTAAAAAGCGATGCGGTCAATCCCGAGGCGGTTGCCGACGTTATAGAAGTAAACATCGCAGGAGTGCACGATTCCCGAGTGCAGGGCCACGGCTCCGTGAACCGAATGGCACTTGTAATAGTGGCCATAGAACGATGCGCCTCCGGGGCAGTGGAAGATCGTCCGATCGTCGATCACCCCGCTTTCGAGGCCCGCGAGCGCCATGACCGGCTTGAAGGTGGACCCTGGCGCCAGCTGCGCCTGGATCGCGCGGTTCAGAAACGGCTTGCCGGGGTCGGTAAGCATCTCCTTAAAATCCGCGGAGCGGATGCGAACGGCAAACTTGTTGGGATCGAAGGTCGGGCGGGAAACGATGGCGAGCACCTCGCCAGTGCGCGGATCGAGCGCGACGACCGCTCCCCGCTTGCCCTCCATGGCGAGTTCCGCGACCGCCTGAAGGTCCAGATCGATGGTGAGATTCAAGTTCCTGCCGGGCTTGGCTTCTTTTAAGCCGAGGATATTGCGTTCGCGTCCACGGTTGTCAACCACTACCTGGCGCTGGCCATCGACACCCATGAGCCGCTCGTTGTATTGGCGTTCCAGTCCGAACTTTCCAATTACGTCGCCCGAATTGTATGTCGCGAAATCGGGATTATCGAGCTCGGCTTCGCTTATTTCACCGGTATATCCAATGACGTGGGCGGCCATCCCGTTTTGAGGGTAGAGGCGGCGTTGCGCGTGGATTAACTCCATTTCCGGGAAAAACTCGGGATCTTTATGCGCTTCGACAAAGGCAAGATCGGCGGGCGTCAGCTCTTCCTTGATGACGATGGGTTCGTACTTGGGCCGCGAACGAAAGCGCGCCAGGCGGGCGAGCAGGTCGTCGTAATCGAGATGCAAGCCGTCGGCGATGTCCTGCAGATGCGCGGGCTTAAGATTTTCGCGCGATAGAATCAGGGTCCAGGACGAGTGATTGTCGACAATGACGCGTCCGTCGCGGTCGTAAATCTTGCCGCGCGGAGCGAGAATCGGGAGCGACTTGATGCGATTTTGTTCGGCGCGCTCGCTATAAACCGCGGGATGCTTAACCTGGAGATCCCAAAAGCCCGAAATCAAAAACAGGAAAACGACCACGGTGGTGTATTGAAACGCCGCCATCTTGGTGGAGGCGAAGCTGGGATCGTCGCGTACGGCCGGTTGCGAGATGACGGGCTGTTCGACTTCGCGCTCGACAGGGGGGTGGGGAAGACTCACGGGAATGCGTGGCGCCTGCAATGATTATAGCTTGACATGAAAATCGCGGATGAATCCGAGCTCGAACAACTGCTGTCGCGGCCGCGCCAAGCGGATCGCGAAGCCCTCCGTTCGCTCGATGGAGACCTGCTGATTCTGGGAGCGGGCGGGAAGATGGGTCCAAGTCTGGCGCGTCTCGCACGGCGTGCGGCCGAGGAGTCAGGCGTTCGGACGCGCGTGATCGCGGTGGCGCGCTTCTCGAAGCCCGGTTTGGCTGAGGAATTGCAGCGCGACGGCATCGAAACCATTGCAACCGATTTGCTTACGCCCGGCGCGCTCGACCGCCTGCCCGATTGCCCCAATGTGATCTTCATGGCCGCGCGGAAATTCGGCACTGGCGGACAGGAAGGCCTCACGTGGGCGATGAACGCCTATCTTCCCGGGCGCGTGGCGGAGCGCTTCGCCCGCTCGTGCATCGTGGCTTTCTCCTCGGGGAACGTGTATCCGCTCACTCCAGTGGTGCTAGGCGGAAGCGTGGAAACGGATGCGGTATCGCCCGTGGGAGAATACGCGCAATCGGCGCTCGGACGCGAGCGCATGTTCGAACATTTCTCGGCTGTGAATGGAACGAAAATCGCGCTTCTGCGGCTGAATTATGCCATCGATCTGCGCTATGGCATTCTGCTCGATATCGGGGCAAAAGTGTTCGCGCGGCAACCGGTTGATGTGACGATGCCCTCCGTGAACGTGATTTGGCAGGGCGATGCCAACTCGATCTGCTTGCAAGCGTTCGCGCTGGCGAGCAGTCCGCCATTCGTCTTGAACGTAACCGGTCCGGAAACGGTTTCGGTTCGCCGGCTGGCTTTGGAATTCGCCGGCAGATTTCAAATGGAGGCGGTCATGGGAGGAACCGAACAGCCGACCGCCCTCCTCAATAACGCCGCGCGGTGCCACAACCTGTTTGGATATCCTTCGGTTTCTCTGGCGCGGATGATCGATTGGGTGGCGGACTGGATTGCGCGCGGCGGATCGACGCTCGGCAAGCCCACGCATTTCGAGCAGCGGGAAGGGAGATTCTGAACGCGTGAACTGGCGCGGTAATCTGCGTCGAGGCGTTGTGATTCCGGCGCATCCGCTCGCCTTGACGGCCGATCGAAAGCTCGATGAGCGGCATCAGCGGGCACTCACGCGATACTATCTCGCCGCGGGGGCGGGCGGCGTCGCAGTCGGCGTACACACGACGCAATTTGCCATTCGAGATCCGAAAATCGGATTATTCAGTCCCGTGCTGGAGTTAGCGATGGAGGAATTGCGCGCCGTGGATGTCGTGAAAGTTGCGGGCATTTGCGGCGAGTTGGGTCAGGCGTCGCGCGAGGCTGCCTTCGCCGCGCGGTGTGGATACGACTGCGGGCTGGTCAGCCTCGCGGCCTTGCGCGATGCGCCCATTTCGAAATTAATGGAGCATGTCCGCGCCCTTGCGGAAATCATCCCCGTTTTCGGTTTCTACTTGCAGCCCGCGGTTGGCGGG